>JAICGZ010000017.1 GCA_025922875.1 Pyrinomonadaceae bacterium | reverse complement strand
GAGCCGCTTGAAAACTTCCGTGAGTTGGGGCGTGCCGGTGCCTGACGACCCGGCGCACACGATGTACGTTTGGTTTGATGCATTGACCAATTACATTACCGCCATTGGGTTTGGGAATGAGGAACGCGAACGGGCAGTCGGCTTCGAGAAGTTTTGGCCGGCGCTGCACCTGGTTGGAAAAGACATTCTGCGATTTCACGCCGTTTACTGGCCCGCATATCTGATCGCCGCCGGCGTCGAACTCCCGCGCGCGATTGTGGCCCATGGCATGTGGGTCGATCCGAATGGCCGCAAGATGTCAAAGACGCTCGGTAATACGGTTGAGCTCGACGTTCTGCACAAACACTTTTCGATCGATGCGATTCGCTACTTCTGTCTTCGTGAAATGGTGTTTGGACAAGACGGGCGTTTCGGATATGAAGGTTTGATCGATCGCGCCAACAGCGATCTTGCGAGCGGTTGGGGCAACTTATCGAGCCGCACGCTGACAATGATTGCGCGTTACTGCGATTCGCGAATTCCGTCGGGCGTGATCCCTGAAGATAAGTTGCTGCTGGCCAAGCGCACTGGAGTCGATACCGATGAGACTACAGTCGCCGGTTTCATCGAGCATGCGCGCGATCAGTTCCTGTTGCACTTCGAAAACCTCGCGTTCAGCCGTGCGCTGGAGGCGGCATGGTCGGTTGTTGCACGCGTCGACAAGATGATCACCGACGCCAAGCCGTGGGACCTTGCGAAAGATGAGAACCAGAAGCAGACGCTCGGGGTGGTGTTGTACCGGGCCGCGGAATCGCTGCGTTGGTTGAGCGTGTTGTTGCATCCGGTCATGCCGGGTGCGAGCCGGGTAATGTGGAAGCAGTTAGGCCTCGATGGTTCGCCCGCGCAGATTAATCCATCGGAACTCAAGTGGGGTGAGCTCAAGGAAGGCGCCGCGATCAGCGACGTGCAGCCAGTGTTTCCGCGATTGGACAAAGCGAGGATCATGTCGGAGATAAACGGAGAACAGACTCAGACGCCGGAGCCTGCGCCGCCGATGACACATGCGACGGAAGCTGATGCTGTCGGAATCACCAGCTTCATCGAAATCGACGACTTTGCGAAAGTCGATCTGCGTGTGGGCCAGGTGTTGTCTGCTGAACGCGTGCCGAAGGCCGACAAGCTGCTATTGCTTAAGGTTGATCTTGCCGAGGAACAACCGCGGCAGATACTCGCAGGGATTGCTCAGTATTACGAGCCTGAGAAACTCGTGGGACGCAAGGTGGTGATCGTAGCGAACCTGAAGCCACGCAAGTTGCGCGGGTTTGAATCGCAGGGAATGGTAGTCGCGGCTTCTTACGGTGAAGAAGGTCGTCCGGTGATCGCCACATTCACCGAAGACGTTCCCAACGGCGCACGCTTAAAGTGATGATTGTAGGGGCGGCCCTCCGTGGCCGCCCCTACAACTGCGCCCTCGGCAATTAATAAATGTTTATTGATTCGCACGCGCATATCGATGGTCCAGAGTTCGACGACGATCGTGATGAGATCATCGAGCGTGCTCGCGCGGCGGGCGTGTCGACGATCTTGAACGTTGGAACGGGAGATCCGCACAGCGGCGCGTTCGAAAGGGCGGTTGAGCTAGGGAAGAGATACGAGTCCGTTTACACTGCGCTGGGTACGCATCCTCACGATGCTCGTCTTTACGACGATAAAGCCGAAGATAAGATCAAGTCGCTCATTAAAAGCGAACGAGTAATCGCCTGGGGTGAGATTGGTCTTGATTTTCACTACGACAACTCACCGCGCGACGTGCAGATCGCAGTTTTCAAGCGACAGCTTCGAGCGGCGCGCGAGTGTGATCTTCCGGTAGTGATTCACACACGCGAGGCGGAGTCTGAGACTATCGAGATTCTACAAAGCGTTTACGCGGGTGCGGAACGCAAGGGAGTTTTTCACTGCTTCAGCGGCAGCATGGACCTGGCGCGACGCGCACTCGAGCTCGGGTTCATGATCTCGTTGTCAGGCATCGTCACCTTCAAGAAGGCTGACGAACTGCGCGAGATTGCGAAGCAAGTTCCTTTAAATCGTTTGTTGATTGAGACCGATTGTCCATATCTGACTCCGATCCCATATCGCGGAAAACGAAACGAGCCGGCTTACGTTGTTGAAGTCGCGCGTTGTCTTGCAGGTATTCACAGAGTCGACCTGGAAGAAATCGGACGAGTCACAAGCGAGAATTTCAGAAGCTTCTTCGGTCTCACTTCATAAAGAGGTTTCTCCCGCAAAGGCGCAAAGGCGGCAGAGCATGAGATAAGTTTCACATGCTGGCGTTTTGGTGGTATTCTCCCATCAATGGCTCAGCAGAACTCCTTCGATATTGTTTCCCAGGTCGACTCCGCCGAGATTGCAAATGCTCTCAATCAGACACTGAAAGAGGTGCGACAGCGTTTCGATTTCAAGGGAAGCGCTGCCAACGTCGTGCATGAGAAAAACGAACTGGTCCTAAGCGCGGAAGATGAAACGCGACTGCGCAACATGAACGACATACTGCAGCAGAAGCTCGTGCGTCGCGGTGTTCCGCTGAAAGCTTTCAATTACGGCAAGATTGAGCAGGCCGCCGGCGGCACCGTCCGGCAACGAGCACAGATCCAGGAAGGCATTCCGCAAGACAAAGCCAAAGAGGTCGTCAAGTTCATCAAGGACAGTAAAGCAAAGGTCCAGGCTTCCATTCAGGGTGACATCGTCCGTGTGTCAGGCCGCGATCGCGACACGCTCCAGGACATCATAGCGAGGCTGAAGGATAAAGACTTCGGCATTCACATGCAGTTTACGAACTACCGTTCAAACTAGACCGCCGCAGTTGTCATGACTACGTCAAGCCACATACTTGCGCTGGATGAAGAGGCAAGAGTTTCGGCTCGCCGGATCTTCAGCGTGATCTCGAACGAACTCGTGCAAGTGGAGCTTGAATTCGAGCGCCAGGCGCGTTCGAACGTTCAGGTGATTGATTACCTGGGCGAGTATCTGCGTGCGTCTGGCGGTAAACGTGTTCGTCCCGCGCTGACGATTCTTTCAAACTACGCGGTCGGCGGCGATGGCTCGCGTTATAACTCGATTCGTATGGCGACGGTGATGGAGTTTCTCCATACAGCGACTCTGGTCCATGACGACGTGATCGATAAGGCAGACCTTCGTCGCAAGCGGCCGACCGTCAACGCGCTTTACGGTAATGAGACTGCCGTGCTCATGGGCGACTGGCTTTACATGTCTGCGTTTGAGACCAGTCTCGCCGAAAGATCGTTGCCGATACTCGACATTCTCACGAGGGTCACGCGAAAAATGACGGAGGGAGAGCTGTTGCAGTTGACGTTACTGGGCCATGCTGACGTGACTGAGGCACAGTACTTCGACGTGCTTAAACGCAAGACTGCATATCTCTTCAGCGCCAGTTGTGAGATTGGATCGATTCTCGGTGGCGCGGAGGAGAAGCAACAGACGTCATTGCGTGATTACGGCCTCAACCTGGGAACAGCGTTTCAGTTAATTGATGACCTGCTTGATTTCACTTCAAGTGAAGATGCGCTGGGGAAAGCCGCGGGCGCCGATCTGCTTGGCGGCAAGGTAACGTTACCGTTGATCTATTTGAGAGAAGCAGCGCCGCAGACGCTTGAGATGGTCCAAACGGTGTTGCGTGAAGGGAAGTACGACACCGTCAGGCAGGGGGATGTGCGCGAGGCGTTGGTGCGCACCGGAGCTTTGGAAAAAGCACGCGAACGTGCTGATGAGTACGCGGAAAACGCATGCTCGGCTCTGGACAACTTACCGGATTCAGATTACTGCGACTCTTTGCGAGCGCTTCCTGCCTACATCCTGGACCGCGATCGTTAATCAGACAGGATTTACAAGATTTTTTTCAGGATGACAGGATTCAGCTTGTAATCCTGAAAACATCTTGTAAATCCTGTCCAATTCCTCTTAGAATCACGGGCTGATGAGCGAGAACCTGCTGTCACGTCTCGAACAAAGCCTGCGCCAATCACGCGCGGCCCGAATGCATCTCGCCGCTCGTCTTAGAGAGCTGGAAGCGGAAGCCGATAGCGTTCGTGCTGAATTGGCGGAGATGGACACGCTGGCAAGCCAGACTGAAGCGGCGATTTACCGTCTGCTGTCCTCGGTTTTGGCTTCCGGAAATATCTCGCTGGGTTTGCCGTCCGACGCCGAACTCGAAGCGGCGATGCGCCAGTCACAACCATCGCGAGCCCCCGTTCCAGCCGATCGGCGAACACAAATTCCCACGGTCCGCAACAACGTCGAAGTACTGAGCGATCGGTTTATGGATCGAACAATCCCTCAGGCAGTCACGCTGCTGCTTCGCGAAGAAGGTGGACCACTTCACGTCAATGAGATCTACAACCGTCTGCTCGAAGGTGGTTTCAAGTTCACCGGTCAAAACCCGACAATCAGCGTCGCGGTCTCCCTCAATCGCAACTCCCGCTTTCGCAAAGTCGCTCCCGGAACCTTCGACCTCGTCATGCGCGACGCCTCCAAAGCTTCCTGATCGTTCGGACCGATGCGCGCGATCGTTCTTTCTGCCGGCTACGGCACACGACTCTGGCCCCTCACGGAAGACCGCACCAAACCCGCCATACCGATCTTGGGAAAACCGCTGGTTGGTTACGTCGCCGAATATCTCGCTGCATACGGTATCGATGAGATCGTAGTTAACCTGCATCACCGGCCCGAATCGGTTCGAGAAGCACTCGGAGATGGCAGTCGCTTCGGCGTGAAGCTTCATTACGTCGAAGAACCCGAGATCCTCGGTACCAGCGGTGCGCTCGATAACACGCGCGAGTTCTTCGAACGCGAGACCTTCGTTGCCGTCAATGGAAAAATCATTACTGACATCGATTTGAATGCCGCGCTCGAGACTCATCGAAACACAAATGCGCTAGCGACGTTGGTTCTGCTTCCCAACACTCGTCGCGAACGTTTCAGCGTTGTTGAAACTGAAAACGGTCGAGTCAAAGCATTCGGTGGAATGCCGGTCGAAGAGGATAAAGAGCCATTAATGTTCACCGGCATACAGATCCTCGAACCGCGCATCTTCGAATACATTCCTCGCGGTGTCTTCTCCCACTCGACCACCGACGTTTACCCGCAGGCGATCTCGAACGGAGAAGTTGTTGCGGCTCATGTTGCTTCCGGGAAGTGGCGTGAGCTCTCAACCTTGAAAAGGTATCTCGACATCAGCGTCGAATTATTGAAAGAGACGGGAAGGACTTACAACGCGGGGGCAGGTACTGTTATCTGCGAGACTGCGTTGGTTGTTGAGTCGATCCTTTGGGACGACGTTGAGATTGGCGACGGTGCACGGGTCAGTCAAGCGGTGCTCGCTGATAACGTGAGAATCAATGCAGGTGAGGTTGTCGAAAATGCCGTGGTCGTGCCGCGGCGGTTAGTGGAAGGCAAAACGCCCCCTGAAAAAGCGCTCCCCGGTCATTTCAAGGGCGAAAACTTTGTCGTGCCGTTGTGATACAATCCGCCTGCCAATTTCGCGATTGTCCATTCCATTCATATTTAACAAGGCTTAATCCGTTTCAGCACATCTGAAATTGGCAATTGGCAATCGGAAAATTGGCAATGAACCAAATGAGTGCTCCGAAACCTGTGATTTCGAACGTATTTGAGTCCTCTGCGTCAGATCGACTTGCCAGATTCATCACGGAGCAGGGAGTCGCAAGTAAGGAAGTCATCCCCCTCACTCCCGACGCGTCAACTCGCAAGTATTACCGCATCGGATGGAAAAAGCGGACTGCGGTGGCTGCGGTGTATCCGGAGCCGTTTGATCCCGAATTTCATCCTTATCTCGACGTGACGCGGCTGTTTCTGGATAGTGAAATTCCAGTGCCCGAGATTTACGCGGTTGACGGGAACGCCGGAATCATCGTTCAGGAGGATCTCGGCGATCGGCAGCTATTTCACTTTTATGAAGAAGAATCCGACGAGCAGTGCGATGAGTACAAAGAACAGGCAATCGCACTAATCGCGAAGATTCAGAACGCAACTGAACGAGCGCACGAAACGCACTCGATCGCCAGCCGGCTCGCGTTTGATGAAGCAAAGCTTTCCTGGGAGCTGGACTTCTTTTTTGAGCATTTCTTTGGCAGCTTACGCGGCGAGACGTTGCGCCATGCAGAAACCGCGGAATTAAAAGCCGAACTGAACGACATCGCCGCTGAGCTGGCGGCGGCGCCGCGCGTGCTGTGCCATCGCGACTATCACGCTTCGAACCTGATGATCGACGGCAAGAAACGGATCAGAATCGTGGACCATCAGGACGCTCGCATGGGCCCGGCGAGTTATGACCTGGTTTCATTCCTGCTGGATCGCCAGCCGTGTCCGCCGTCGCTGGCTGAACTGCGTGGATATCGCCTGTTCTTTCTCGAAGAGCGACGGCAGCTTGGACTCGGCGCAATCGATCCGGATGAGTTTGCACTCGAGTTTCGACTCATGACGATTCAACGCGGATTGAAAGCAACAGGAACTTTCTCTTACCAAACCGCAGTTTGCGGCAGGGCCTCGGTGTACCAGCACTTCATTGAACCCACGCTTCAAATAGTTTTGCAGGCTGCCGAATGGCTCGAAAGATTCCCCACACTACGACGGATGTTAAAGGAACGAATTAACTAACTGCTTAGACCCTCGGGTTTTCGATGACAACACACGCAATCGCTTCGGACAATCACACCTACATCAACCAACTTTCAAACCACGCCGGCGCTGAAGTAGTTCTTAAAGGATGGCTTTACAACATGCGCTCGAGCGGCAAGATCCTTTTTCCGCAACTGCGCGACGGTACCGGCGTGGTGCAGTGCGTCGTTCTGAAAAATGCGATCTCGCCCGAGTTGTGGGAAGCGTTGAAAGGACTTGGCCAGGAATCGTCACTTGTAATCAGGGGCACCGTACGCGCAGATAGCCGCGCGCCCGGCGGATACGAAATCGACGTGATCGATGCTGAGGTCTTGCAGCAGGTGCATGATTATCCGATCACTCCTAAAGAGCACGGCACCGAGTTTCTGATGGACCACAGGCATCTGTGGCTAAGATCTCGCCGGCAACATGCGGTTTTGAAAGTTAGACACACGGTCGTTCAGGCAGTAAGAAATTTTCTCGATAACGATGGCTTCACGTTGTGCGATTCGCCAATCTTTACTCCGGCTGCGTGTGAAGGAACTACTACGCTCTTCGAAGTCGATTATTTCGACGGTGAGAAGGCTTATCTGACGCAGTCTGGCCAACTTTACAACGAAGCAACTGCCGCGGCGTTTGGAAAAGTTTATTGCTTTGGTCCGACGTTCAGGGCTGAAAAATCGAAGACTCGGCGACACCTGACAGAGTTCTGGATGGTTGAGCCGGAGATGGCGTACGCGACGCTGGACGACGTGATGAATCTGTCCGAGCGTATGCTTTCATACATCGCCGCTCAAGTGCTCGAACAGAGAAGTGAAGAGTTGAAAATTTTGGAGCGTGACACTTCGAAACTCGAGTCGATCGTGCCGCCGTTTCCGCGAATTCATTACGACGATGCGGTCAAGTTTCTTCATGAAGGATTTGAAAAGGGCGTGTTGGAATCGAAGTTTGAGTGGGGTGGGGACTTTGGCGCGCCTGATGAAACGTACATCTCGAGCCAGTTTAAAAAGCCAGTGATGGTCTCTCACTACCCGGCGGCGGTGAAAGCATTTTACATGGCGCGAGATCCTGAGCGTCCGGAACTGGCGTTGGGCGTCGACGTCCTGGCGCCCGAGGGGTATGGTGAGGTCATCGGAGGCGGTGAGCGTGCGACGTCGCTGGAGTTTCTGCAAGAGCAGATCGCGCTACATGAACTTCCGGAAGAAGCGTTTCAGTGGTACCTCGATCTGCGTCGCTATGGCAGCATCCCGCATGGAGGTTTCGGAATGGGTATCGAACGCTGCACCGCGTGGATGTGCGGCATCGAGCACATTCGAGAGACGATACCGTTTCCGCGGATGCTCTATCGGATCAGGCCCTAAGTCGTTTTTGACAGGATTTACAGGATTTCTCGGGATTACATGTAAATCATGAAAAATCATGTGAATCCTGTGAGGCTGTTCTTGGAGCTTTTGTTATGACATGTCCTAAATGTGGTGCACAGTTGCTGGCGGGCTCGACTTTCTGTGGAGCTTGCGGCCATCGCCTGAGTCCGGCGGCGCCGGCGAGTGCTGGCGGCGGGGGTGGTATTCAGATCGATGCAGACTCGCGTGGCCACGGCCGAGGCTACGACTATGAAGTTTTACATCAACCGTCGTTCTCGCTGGCTGTTCTTCGTCTTCAACCTGAGCAATCGATCCAGGCGGAATCAGGCGCGATGGTATCGATGTCAGCTAATGTAGAACTTCAATCGCAGATGAAAGGCGGTTTCCTCGGAGCCATTAAGCGAGCTGCGGGCGGTGAGTCGGCATTCATCTCGACATTTACTGCGCGCGGTGGTCCTGGAGAAGTGACGCTAGCTCCCGGCGCGCCCGGTGATGTCGCCGCGATCGAACTGACCGGGCAGCCGTTTTTTGTTCAGTCGAGTTCTTATCTCGCAGGTGACGCGAGCCTGTCAGTCGATACAAAATGGGGTGGGGCGAAGTCCTTCTTTTCAGGTGAAGGATTGTTCGTGTTGATGGTGCAGGGACAGGGACTGCTGCTTGTTTCTTCTTTCGGCGCGATTCACCGAAAGCGACTTCAAACCGGCGAACGATATGTTGTCGATACCGGACACCTCGTGGCGTGGGAAGGCACAACTCAATACACACTTCGCAAAGCGGCTGCCGGTTTTTTCCGCAGTATGATGAGTGGTGAAGGAATCGTGGCGGAGTTTACAGGACCTGGCGAGTTACTGATTCAAACGCGAAACCTCGCCGCGCTCGCGGGTCTCCTGAGGCCGTTCTTCCCGTCTCAGGGTGGCAGCGGCGGCGGTGGCTTCAATTTCAATCTTGGTGGCTGATGTCTACGGAAGCGCAAAAATCAGTCAGCATTTTAGGCGTGCCACTCGGTTATGGCGCAAGCATGGCCGGTGTCGACATTGGACCTGCTGCTCTGCGTGTAGCGCGTTTAAATCAACGAATTTCATTCCTGGGTTACACCGTGCAGGACTTAGGCGACATGCGGCTCGAGCGACCGCAGCCTTCCGCGCTGTTGAATGAGAAGCTCAAGTACGGTCGCGAGATCAGCAACGCGTGTGAAGAGCTCGCTCGTGAAGTTGAAGCGATACTCACCAACGGTCATATGCCGTTAATACTTGGCGGCGATCACTCAATCGCGATCGGATCGTTTGGCGGCGCGGTTTCTTTTTTCAGGAAACGCGAAGAGACGCTCGGATTGATCTGGTTCGACGCTCACGCCGACATGAACACTCCCGAAACCACACCTACCGGCAACATTCACGGAATGCCGCTCGCTGCTCTGCTGGGACACGGCGCACCTGAACTCACGAACGTCGCCGGATTTTCTCCGAAGCTCGATCCTAAGTTGTGTGCGCACGTTGGTGCGCGTGACATCGATCCGGGCGAAAGGGAATTAATCAATCAGCTGGGAATGCGGTTCTTTACGATGCGAGAGATCGACGAGCGTGGAATGAGCGCATGCATGGATGAAGCCCTGGCGATCGCCTCGCGTGGCTCCGCAGGTTATGCCGTGACGTTTGACGTCGATGCTTTGGATCCGGGTGATGCGCCCGGTTCAGGCACGCTCGTTCGCGGTGGACTCACCTATCGCGAGGCACATTTGGGAATGGAGAAGATCGCAGAGGCAGGCGGCATGCGCATGCTGGAAATCGTCGAGATAAATACCGCACTCGATGTGAACAACAAAACGGCGGAACTGGGTGTGGAACTGATTCTGTCTGCGTTAGGCAAGACGATTCTGTAAAGGTTGGATTAACAAGAGTGCCAAAAAAGCTGCGCGTCGGAGTGATCTTCGGCGGGCGATCAGGTGAACACGAGATTTCGATCCGATCGGCGCGAGCGATTGTCGAAGCTATCGATCGAAAAAAGTTTGATGTAATTCCAATCGCTATCACCAAGGAAGGGAAGTGGCTTTCCCCTTCGCAATCGGCGCAACTTTTACCAGCTTCGGTTCATGGGTTGTTGCCTCCCAGGACACATGAAGCGAGCGGAGAGGTGGCGCTTCTTGGTGATCCTTCGCATAAAGGTCTCATCTCACTCGAGACCAATTCACAGGCCGCGGGTGGAGAGAAACTCGACGTAGTCTTTCCCGCACTGCATGGTCCATTCGGTGAAGACGGCACTGTTCAAGGATTACTTGAGATGGCCGATGTGCCATACGTCGGCTGTGGCGTTCTTGCTTCGTCGTGCGGCATGGACAAGGTGACGATGAAGTCGCTCTTTGTGCAGGCAGGTTTGCCGATCTGCAAACACCTCTGGTTTCTGCGTTCTCAGTGGCGTAACAATCCTGACAAAATTGCGCGCAAAGTTACGAGCGAAATTGGTCTACCCTGTTTTGTTAAGCCTGCGAATCTCGGTTCGTCAGTTGGCGTCTCGCGCGCGACGGACAAGAAGTCGTTAAGCAAGGCGATCGATCTGGCTGCTGAGTACGATCGGAAGATAATTATCGAAGAAGAGCTTGTTGCTCGTGAGATCGAATGCGCGGTGCTGGGAAATGATGAGCCGAAGGCGAGCTTGCCGGGTGAGTATGTCGTTTATGACGAAGCGGCGCGATTTTTAGATTACACCGAGAAGTATGCAAACACGGGCCACGTGAGTTTTGTAGTCCCTGCCCCGTTGTCGAAGTCGATGACGACAAAGATTCAGCGGATGGCGATCCAGGCGTTTCAGTCGGTTGATGGAGCGGGACTGGCGAGAGTCGACTTTTTTCTCACGCGCAATGGCGGAGATTTAGTGATCAATGAATTGAACACGATGCCGGGGCTGACTGAGGTCTCGGGTTATCCGAAGATGTGGGAAGCATCAGGGCTGCCGTTTCCGCGTTTGCTCGAGACGTTGATTGAACTTGCCTTCGAGCGTCACAAAGAGAAGTCGCTTACGAAAACCTCAAGATAAAAGTCCCTCCCTCCACGGAGATTCGTTAATTCTTCGGCGCGCGATAGCCTTTGCGGGTGCGAACAGTGAGATCTGGTCGTTGAACCTTTACTTCAAGTGTTCGCCACTTCCCATCTCGTTTCGTGTTTGCTGGCCGGTAGGAAATCGTGTACTGCTGGCCAAGCTCGCTCGCAATGCCGGTGAAAGCATCGCGTAACGCTGGTCCACCGGGCGTCGCGATAAACCTTCCACCAGTCTTCTCCGCAAAACCCTTCAACGAAGCAGCGCTCTGTCGTCTCGTTGTTCCCGCGATTTCCAGACTCGACATATCAACAGCGTAGATACTCGCTCCCACCGCAAGCGCACTCTCAACCGCCTTCTCGCTTGATGCTTTGCTGTACGTGTCCATGCCGTCTGACAAGATCACGATCGCTTTTCGCTGCTCCGGCCGGTCCGCAAGTGTTTTCGACGCTTCAACGACAGCATCATTGAGCGTCGTCATGCCTCTCGCACGAATCGCATAGGCCAACGGCGCGAGATCTCTGCCACCCGAAAACTCCTGCACACGTTCAACCTTCGAGTCGAACCTGTAGACCGCTGCGACATCCTCCGGACGAAGCCCATCAAGAAACCTGATCGCCGCCGATCGTGCGAGCGAGAAACGTGCTTCCATGCTTCCGGAACTATCCAGCAACACAACCGCGGCATAGGGTGATTCCTGAAGTGCAAAGCTGGTGATCATGTTGGGCTGAACTTCAACACCATCTTCGTAGATTTTGATGTCGGATACTTTCAAGCCTTTCACGTACTGACCATCCTTGTCGGTAACAGCGAGGTTCAGTACCACGAGATCGGTGTTGACGCGAATCACGTCATCGTCCTGCGCCGCGACTGCAACCGCACTGAGGCACAAGACTGCGAGAAGGAAGAGAATTGAGCGCATATCTAAGGCTGACGAACAAACCCGCGAAGTATTTTGATTAGCTCAAGTAAAACATTAGCGTTGCTGATTACGGATGCAGAGACTACTTGTCTCGGAGTGTTTTGAACATCCTTCGATAACAACTCGGCGGCGTCTGCGATTTGCGAGGCAGCAGAGGAGAGATCTGAAGGCCGGTTTGCGATCTCAATTTCTTCATCCTCACCGCCCGCTTCACCACGAACCTTTTTCGTAAGCTTTTCCAGGCGCTCAACTTTTTTCAGAGCATCGCGATGGATGCCTGAACGAGTCTTGAGAATTTCCCTGAGTTCTTTTCCGATCTGCGCAATTTCGCGCGCGCGATCGAGGTTCTCCCGGTGATCCTTCTCAGCCATTTTGAGCGCCCGCTTCCAGCGCATTTCTTCTTCAATGGTCGTGAGCGGTCGTCCCTCTTGTTCCGGGTCCCTTCCCGGCCCGTGGATCGGTGGAGGAAGAGGAGTGGATCGCGGTACTGGATTCTGAGCGAGGGCAACACCCGAGCAGAGTAGAAAAGCAAAAACGATCAAAAGTGCGCGCACTCTGTTTTCAACATCTCTCATTTCACATTAAATATCGGCACGCCGACCCCTAAACAATAACTTCAAAAATGTGATCTTGGGAGACTAGGGAACACGTGTAGGGTTGTCTGGGGTGTTAATAAACTCGCCAGGTTTGCCCGCGCGCTTGACCACTATCGTTCGGGGTTCGAGGCGCTCTGGCGGTCGTTTCTTCCCCTGTGAGGAACTGTAAGCAATCAAGGTCGATTGCGGATCGGCCTTGAGGCCGGCAAGGCGAATCGAAGCATAATCCTGCGCCGGCGCCTTCATTGAGTAAGCACCTTCCTGATCCGGTTGCAGCGGCGATGGCGTGACCGGGAGCAGGCTCTCTTCGATACCGCCGTCTTTTCGCCTGCGCAGTTCTATTACGACGGAAACATTCGTAAGCTCCTGCTTCGAGATGTTCTTTACAACACCGCCGATTGTCGTCATGCCCTGTGAAAGCGTTGGCTCATCGACAACGACGTGGGCCAGCGGTGGTCCTTTTGGACCTGAGTCAGTGACAGGCGGTGGCGTGTTGTTGGCGAGAATTCTTTCAGTGTGGTACTTGCGAATGTATCCGTAGCCAACGAGGAGAACTGCTGTGATGCCAACCGCGCAAACCACTGCCAGCAGTTTTCGTCGATTTGAATCGTGCTGCCGTGCAATGGCCTCTTCCGGGTGAAATGGATCGTTAATCATGTAATGCTTTGCTCACGTAAAACCTCAACTCTTCAACTCAAGGCTGCGGCGTTCGTCCCGCAGGGGCAGCGCCGGATACCGCCGTGATGAGACCTTCAAGGAACTGATCTTCAGCAAGACCGGTGCTTCTCAACGTGGTCCATTCAGCGCCGGTCGCGCCGTCAGTTCGTCCTTCAACTTTTGCATTAACCGCAACGTTCGCAGTCGTGCCGTCGATCGGTTGAACTTCAACTGTCAAAGTGTAGCGGCCACGTGTCCATGCTCTCGCACTGGCCGTAGGAACGTCTGCGTATCTGCTCAAGTCAGCCTGGGCCACCACTGCGCCCTTCGTAAACGTGAACGGCTGGCTGACGATGATTCCGTCCGCGAGCTTTGATGCACTCTCGTCGACCACCAACTTCCGATCTCGCATCAGCTCCTGCACCGCCGTGAGGATCACGTCGCGACGCCCGCTGAGCCGGTATGGATTTGGAAGCGGAGGTGCTTCAGGAGTGCGGCCACTGCCGAAGTCGATGCCTCGACCGGTCCCCACGTCTGTCTTATTGCCGTTGTTTGCAGGCGTCCGATCCGAACCGCTATCCCTGACGCGTTCGTTTTGTTTGTCGACGCCCTTTGCCGCCTGTGCGAACGCTGGAACAGAGCAGGTAATCAACACGAGTAGGCCAGTAATTATGCGCAACATGACGACACCTTCTTGCTTTCACACCGAAATGAACTTCAAAGGGGACTCGTAACCTGAGAATAGATTAACAGTCACTCAAATACAAGCATCACTGGAACAAGATGTACAGGGTGCTTCGGGATTGACAAGATGTGTGTTGCCGATATCTTGCTAATCCTGTATTCAATCCGGTTAATCCTGTAACCCTGCTTCGCGTTTCTTTCGCGCTTCTTCCTCATCGCGCTCACGTTCCCACCTCCGCAATGCCTGAACACCCATCTCAAAGTCAGCGCCATTGCTGTAGAAGTTGTGAGCACCATCGTCACGATCCGGATTACGAACGTAGTAGAGAAAATCCGTGGTGACTGGGTTCAAAGCAGCCTTTAACGAACTCTCTCCGGGCGAAGCGACTGGTCCAGGCGGCAGCCCTGCGTAGATTCGAGTGTTATATGGTGATCGTCGTTGAATGTCGCTCAGGTAGACCTTCCCGTCATAGCGCCACTTTCCTTCAAGCTTCGAGGCGTAAATGATGCTCGAGTCAACGGCGAGTGGGATGTCCTTTTGCAAGCGGTTGTAGATCACGGAAGCCACCAGCGGGCGCTCCTCATCAAGCTTAGCCTCAGTTTCGATTAATGAACCGATCGTGACGATCTGCCGCGGCGAATAGTTCATGCTTCGCGCCCGTTCGCTCCAATCGGGTTTCCAGACCTCGCGAAAGCGCTTCACCATCATTTCTATCAATTGAGCGGGCGTCGTCTCAGGAGAGAACTCGTAGGTGTCGGGGAAGAGATAGCCTTCGAGGTTCCTGGCTTCCGGATCGATATCGCTAATGAGGCTCACGTTATTCATTAACTCTAATGCTTGAGCTTCTCCGCTGAGGCCGAACTCGGGAACCTGAGTCATTGCGCGCGCGATGTCCCAACGAGTCCAGCCTTCGATGATGGTCAGGCGGTTCAGCCGCCGCTGGCCCTGCTGAAGTTTCGCCAGCACGCTGAGCGGGGAGATGGGTGAGGGAAAGTCATATTCGCCGGCCTTCAGTGTGCTGCCCGCTCCGGTGCTCTTAAGGTAAAGCTTTAAGGGCCACTCGTGTTTGAGCACTCCTTCCGCCGCCAATTTCCTGATTATTGCTGATGGCGACGATCCTTTGGGAATCTCGATGTACTGACCGGACTTGGCATGAGCCACTGGTTTACGCAAATCAGAGTAGGTCCAGAACCCGAGAGCTGCCACGGCAAGGATGCCGAGCACGATTAGCAGAAGTATTAGCCGTTTCATTCTTGTATCGTCGTGTCAGATAGGACGCGAATTCGTTCCTGATTGGCCTGGAGAAAGTCTCGCAGGATCATCGCTGCCGCTTCGCCGTCTACGAGTGCGGGAATATCGTCGGGCTTAATACCTTCCGCCTTTAAATTCGCTGTGGCTTCGAACGAAGTCAAGCGCTCGTCCTGTAGATAAACCGGTTGCTCTACTGATCTAGCCAGGTTGGTGGCCAGGCGACGAACCTCTCTTGCCGCATCGCCGGCCGTTCCATCCAGTCTCAACGGCAAACCAACCACTATTGTTTGGGCGTCAAAGCGTTCAATCAAGTGCCGCACGTCCTGAAGTAGTTTTTTCCAATTCGAGCGCTTGAGTGGTGGCAGCCGTTTCGTTGTCACCAGCCGTTCGTCCGATATCGCGGCACCGACAAGCTTTTGGCCAAGATCGAGCGCGAGAACCGGCCCAGCAGGACTTAACTGATCGTTGTTTTTATTCACTAGAATCCAGAAAGCTTTGGCTTGCACCCCGTAAATGCCGCCTGTATCATACGGTTCGATTCGCAATTAGCGCGATCTTTGTTTTGGTCCGGGCTCTAACGTAATCGAAGAGGTAGGTAAATGTCATTTCGTACCAAGTTCATCCTTACTCTGCTATCTGCAACCCTAACTCTATACACGGCTGTCGGCGGGTGGATTTCCACGCGCGCGCAACAGCCGGCCAATGACCCAAATGCACAGTTACGTATTTTCGAGAGCGTGCTGCAGCACATTCAGAACGATTACGTAGATGAGCCAAATATGGATAAGGTTCGGGCAGGCGCGCTACGCGGTCTTGCCTATGGTCTCGATCCTTACTCGACCTATCTCACGCCCGAGCAGGTGCGCGAGTTTAACGCCGGTAACAAAGAGAATCAGACCGGCATCGGTGCCGAGCTATCGCAATACGCGTCCTATCTTTACATCATTGCTCCCATGAAGGGGTCGCCGGCCGACCAGGCCGGGCTCAAAGCGGGAGACATCATCGAGTACATCGATACCAAGGCCACGCGAGACATCTCTCTTTACGACGCAAAACAACTACTCAACGGGCCTGCGGGAAGTGAAGTCAAGCTCCGGGTGTTGAGAGCGAATACCACGCCGCTGACGATAAGCGTAAAACGCGGGTCGTCGCGCGCCGCGGCCGCAGAAGCTCGCATGGAAGCCGGACGCGTCGGCATTCTGAGAATCAACAGCTTTGCTGATGGCGAAGCTGCCGAGGCACGTACACGTCTTCAGGATCTCGTCAAGCAGGGTGCGCAGAAGATTGTCGTTGACCTGCGCGACACAGCCGGTGGATCTTTGCCGGAAGCCGTGGCGGTCGCGAACCTGTTCATTAAAGACGGCGTCATCGCTCAGACGATCGGACGTGAAGGAAAGGCGTTGAAGACCTTTACGGCTGACCCGAAGGCAACGATCTTTTCGGGACCGGTCGTGGCGTTGATCGACATCGGGACGGCCGGAGCGGCTGAAGTGGTTGCATCCGCGCTGTTGGATCGAAACCGGGGCCAGGTTGTCGGCGAGAAGAGTTTTGGCGCCGGCACCGAACAGCAACTCTTTTCATTGCGCGGCGGTGACGGTCTCTTGTTGACGACCATCAAGTGGGCAAGTGCAAATGGAAAAACATTTCTTGGCGAAGATCGCGCCCATTCCGGTGTGGCGCCGACAGTCGAGGTTAAAGGGGCGGAAGTCTCCGAAGCAGTCGATCCTGACGAATTGACGGGTAATGACGACGACGAGATCGTCAAACCGGAGGTGGGGAACGAGAAGCGAGAAGCGACGACGCCCGCGCCAGCAGCTAAACCGGCTTCTGAAGATCTGCAACTCAAGAAAGCCCTGGAGCTTTTGAAAGACAAGCCCGCGCAAAGAGCAGCATAAGCAATACGTTTTAGGAATTGTTTGTAGGGGTGGCCCTTCGTGGCCACCCTTTTCCTTTCACGAAATCCACGGAGGGGTGGCCACGGAGGCCACCCTACCAGTAGCCACTGCGGATATCGAATACTGCGCTTCCATATCGGGTACACTCACATTTCCGCATTTTGATCAGAAGCGTTGGAATTGTCTTGTGAATTTCTTGCAGCGTCGAAATTTCGGCGATGATTGCTAAAATCTCAGGCAGTTAGCCGCCATCTCAAATCACCCGACAAAAGAGGAATAGGTCTTGCAGCACGGAGCACTACTTGAGACGTACTGGATCTTTTGCAAGGAGAAGCAGAGCGATGATTATGACTAACAAATTACTTCCAGTGGCCTTGATTGCAGCCCTTATCGGTGGTTCGGTCGGCGCGCTGGTTATGTCCAAATCTCAGCCGGCGACGGCTGAAACTAACACCACAGCGCAGAAGGCTGCGCAAACCACGCCCGTTGCTGCGGAACAGACAGCCAGTAACAATGAATTGGTTCCGGGCGAGTTCAACACAGCAGGCGAGCAGACAGCATATAAGACCGGCTTCGCCGACGGCTTCGCCGCAGCGACGCAAGTCGAACAGAGAACCACAACGAGCGCAACGAGCACCAGACGCGCTCCGACTCGCGTGGTTTATCGAAACTCAGGTAGTCGAGCCTCGTCACAGCGCGTTTACTACAACTATGAGCCGCGGAAACGCAGCTTCTGGGACAAACATCGCGATAAGCTGACCGTAGCGATGGGCACGGGTGCGGGCGCCGCTATCGGTGGCTTGATCGGTGGTAAGAAGGGTGCGGCAATCGGTGCACTCTCTGGCGCCGGTGGCTCGGCCTTGTGGACGTACAAGCTGCGCAAGCGCGACCGGAACTACTAACTGGTTTACTTAGAGGTCCGGATTAGTGAGCAAAGCTAAACTTGCTATCGCTCTAAGTACTCTCAGTGTTGCAATGGTTGCATGGGCGATTCCTGGATTAGGAATCGCCCATCAACGTGTTCAGCGCACCGAGAGCAGGAGCAACGTTACACGAGGCAACATAACCCCAGTCCAGCCAATTCGGCTGCGTGAGGAACGCGGTCGCGGCTTGTTGGCAAACGGATGGATAAACGGCGCAGGGCCGTTTGTCTTCGCGATTGATACGGGCGCGGGTGTTTCGCTCATCAGCCGCAACGTTGTCGAACGAGCAGGGTTACGAGTCGCAAAATCGCGTCGCCCGCTGGTGGGCGGCCTCAGCACCTCGCCAATCTCTTCAGATCAGGAAGCACATATTTCCAGGCTCGCGCTGGGCAGAAGTAACAATGATCTGCCCGGAAGCTTTAATGCGGCAGTCGTGGGAAGCCTGCCGGGATCAATTGACGGAGTGCTGGATCCGACTGAAGTGTTCAGTCCCCTTGGATACACAGTTGACCTGCCCAGTCGCGAGTTACGCGCGTTCGATCTGCGTTTGCGCGTGACGGAAGTGCCAAAGGATGGCGCGGTAGTGCGTTGGGTGCGCGAAGCAGGCAGCGATCGCCCATTTGTCAAACTAGGTGACGGCCGATTAGCGCTAATTGATACCGGATCGGGTTTGGGCCTCGCGTTGAATGGAGGACGCGTGGTCGGGTCAAATCACCGGCGAAGTGACAACAGGATTCACGACCTCGGCGGGGGAATAGTGGAATCTCACAGGATTGAGCCACAGGTCGTCAGTATTGGCTCGTTGGTGCTCAATCGTGTGCCGACTGACATGTTAACGGGTGTTGCGCCAGGAACGCCGATCATCCTCGGCCGCGGAGCACTCTTTCCCTTCCGAATCACCTTTGATCCAGCCTCGAGACTGATCGCCTTCGAGCCCGCCGAACGCAACTGAAGTTACAATTGTTTCCCGCAAAGACGCAAAGGAGCAAAGAGGTTCTCATTACTCCTTTGCGCCTTTGCGCGAAACTATCCTTTATAAAGGGATATTCCCATGTTTTCGTGGCGGGTTTGAGTCGCGTTTGTTCTCCAACAGCGAAAGCGCTCGAATCAATTTCGGACGTGTGTACGCGGGCTCGATTACCTCGTCGACAAACCCTCTTTCAGCGGCCACGTAAGGGTTGGCGAACTTGTCCTGCAGTTCAAGAATTTTCGCATTGCGTGCGGATTCTTTGTCCTGCGCATCCTTGAGCTCACGCCGGTAGAGTATTCCCACCGCTCCTTCAGCTCCCATCACTGCAATCTCCGCCGAAGGCCACGCAAAGTTGACGTCGGTACGGATGTGTTTTGATGCCATGACGCAGTAGGCTCCACCGTATGCTTTGCGCGTGATGACCGTGAGCTTTGGCACGGTCGCTTCTGCAAACGCGTACAGAAGTTTGGCTCCGTGTGTGATGATGCCGCCATGTTCCTGCGAAACGCCCGGCAGGAATCCCGGCACATCTTCAAACGTTACCAGCGGGATATTGAAGCAATCACAGAACCGAACAAACCGCGCGCCTTTGACAGACGCGGCAATATCCAGCACACCCGCCAGAAATGCCGGCTGGTTCGCCACGATGCCCACCGAACGCCCGCCAAGCCGCGCAAATCCAACACAGATGTTAGGCGCAAACATCTGGTGCACCTCGAAGAAATACCCGTCGTCGACGACTTGGTTTATGACGTCGCGAATGTCGTATGGCTGATTCGAGGCCTCGGGAACTATTTCGTTCAGCTTCAGTTCGATACGATCGATAGGATCGCTCACGTCTACACGCGGCGGATCTTCGAGGTTGTTCGAAGGTATGAACGAGAAAAGCTCGCGCACGATCCGCAGTGCATGCTCGTCTGAATCCGCGGCGAAGTGCGCGACACCCGAAACACTGTTGTGAGTGACAGCACCGCCCAATGCCTCTTTAGTAACCTCCTCGTGCGTGACGGTCTTGATCACGTCCGGTCCTGTGATGAACATGTAGGAGGTGTCTTTGACCATGATGTTGAAGTCAGTGATAGCCGGACTATAAACGGCGCCACCAGCGCATGGTCCCATGATGCAACTGATTTGCGGCACCACGCCGCTCGCGAGCGTGTTGCGCAGAAAAATATCGGCGTATCCGCCGAGACTGACGACTCCTTCCTGAATGCGCGCTCCACCCGAGTCGTTCAAACCGATAACAGGCGCGCCAACCTTCATCGCGAGATCCATCACCTTGCAGATCTTTTCAGCATGCGTCTCGGAAAGTGAGCCGCCAAAGACAGTGAAGTCCTGTGCAAACACAAATACGTTACGCCCGTCGATCAAACCGTGCCCGGTAATCACACCATCGCCAGGGTAAAGCTGCTTGTCGAGTCCAAAATCTCTCGAGCGATGCACGACGAGCTTGTCAAACTCTTCGAATGAACCTTCGTCGAGCAGAAACTCCAGTCTTTCGCGGGCCGTCATTTTTCCCGCCTCGTGCTGCTTCTCAACTCGAGCTGCGCCGCCGCCCTGCTCAGCCAGCGCACTTCGCTCGCGCAGGGTTTCAACTTTGGATCTTGACTGTTTGGGTTGTTGTTTTGAGGCCATATTAATTACTCGTTGAACGGAAACGACCTCACTTCGATCAGCCGGGTCAACTCGGTTAGGGCCGCGCGCGCATTCGCCTGAACATCGTCCGGATAACCGTAGCGCGTGGCGTTTTCTTCGAAATCGTCTACGTCGAGAATCTTGTAAGTGAGGTCGGGGGCGACCAGCACGTCAATGTCCAGATCAGTGTAGCTGAGAACGTGTCCGTCAAAATGCGGTGGAGTGTTTACGTTGCAATAAAAATATCTCAACGTCTGATCCGGATCGCTGAAGCGAAACACGTTGTACCAGCGATCGAGCCAGTAGTACTCGGTACTAACGGTTCCACATGGAATCGTGCCGAGCAGATCGTGTTGAATCTCTTCCTCGAAGACCGCATCCAGCACTAGCAGCGGACCTGCGGTCTTCGTGATTCGCGCCGGCCAGCGCCGGTGCTCACGCCCATCGTATTTAAGCACACTGACGAAAATTGCGTCCGCAGTCGGGTTCAATCACTTCCTTCCGCGCTATTTTCTTCCACTCTTCGCCCAATCAGCCAGAAACTGGGCCTGACCCTTGTCAGTCAACGGATGATTGAACAGTTGATCGATTACCTTGAACGGCATCGTCCCGATATCCGCGCCCATACGTGCGGCTTCGATCACGTGGATCGGGTGACGCAGGCTTGCAGCCAGGACCTCGGTTTCCCACTCGTAGTTCTGATAGATCTCGATGATGTTTTGCAGCAGGATGAGTCCGTTTTCGCCGATGTCATCCAACCGGCCTAGAAACGGGCTGATGAAAGACGCTCCAGCCTTGTCTGCGAGGATTGCCTGCGCCGGTGAGAAGCAAAGCGTGACGTTCACTTTAATGCCTTCATCAGAGAGCTGGCGCGTCGCTTTTAATCCATCGCGAGTTGATGGGCACTTGATGACAACGTTGGGAGCGATCTTCGAGTACTCACGTCCCTCGCGGACCATTCCGTCCTTGTCCTGGCTCGTCACTTCGGCCGAAACAGGACCCTGAACGATTTCGCAGATAGCAGCGATGTGCTGCTTGAAGTCGACATCACCTTCTTTGGAAATCAAAGAAGGATTAGTCGTCACTCCATCGGCAATACCCAGCGCTGCTCCTTCGCGTATCTCGTTGAGATTCGCGGTATCAAGAAAAAATTTCATAATTAGAACTCCTAGTCAGTCTTTTCTCTGTGACACCTCTGTGTTCTCTGTGTCTCTGTGGTTACCTACGTCGTCATCGGAAACCACAGAGCCACAGAGGTGGCACAGAGAAGATGTCATCCAATACGATCATGCACCTCGTTCCGTAGAACACCGATTCCGGCGACTTCTACCTCCACCGTATCGCCATGCTTCATTCGCGAAACGCCTGCCGGCGTTCCCGTCGCGATCAGGTCGCCCGGATACAGTGTCATGATCTCAGAGATGTACCTTATAAGAAAGTGGACAGGGAAGGCCATGTCAGCCGTGTTACCTTTTTGTTTTACTTCACCATTGAGGCGAGTCTCGACGGCCACGTTACCTGGATCGATATCCGTTTCAATCCACGGCCCCACCGGGCAAAATGTGTCAAACGACTTACCGCGCGTGAATTGAACGTCTTTGCGCTGGAGATCGCGTGCGGTAACGTCGTTGACACACGTGTAACCAAAAACATAATTCAACGGATCTTCATGCTGCGAGAGATTGCGCGCAGTACGGCCGATCACAACTCCGAGCTCGCCCTCATGCTCAACCTGTTGCGAGGCGTTCGGTATTTCGATCTGTTCGCCCGAACCGATCACAGCCGACGGTGCTTTCAAGAACAGCAGCGGCTCGTCAGGCATCTTGTTCCCGAGCTCTGCTGCGTGCTCGCGATAGTTTCTTCCTACACAAACGATCTTCGAAGGTGCAACAGGCGCGAGCAGTTTCACTTCGTCGAGAGTGAGCACGCTTTCTTCATTCGGGATCTGAATGTCTTCAAAGTTGTAGTCCGAAGGAAGAGGGAAGACACTCGAGCCTGAGAGCGCAGCATAACGAGCGGCCGGTAAACTCTCATGTGAAACGCGACAAACTCTCAAGGCGCCTTCTCCGATCCGACTTCTGATGGTGGACTCACATTCCCAGTCTGGTCTACGGCCGTCACGTAATAGTAATAGGTCCTGCCCGGTTCAACCTTGTCGTCCTGGTAAGTCGTGCGCGTTAACAATGCCTGATTCAGCTTGGTCCAATTTTGCTTTGGGAGGTCAGGATCGGTCGACCGATAAATGTTATAGCCCGCAATATCAGTTTCCTTGTTTGCGGCAAAGAAGATTGCCAACCTCGCGGACGACGGCTCAGGTGCTGCGATGCTCGGTCTTTCCGGGGCAGCTGGCGGAAAGATGTCTCGAGGCGCAACGGTAATGGAGTTGGAGTTAAGACTCTCAACCTGGGCTCCGCCCGTTCCGAGTGAAACAGCACGTACGATGTAGCGATAGTCTTTCCCGAATTGGAAGTTTTTGTCCGCGTATTCCGTTCCTGAGATCAATGCGGAATTGATTGCCTGATTACCGGGTTCGGTCTGCGATTCGTCAATTCGGTAGACGTTGTAGCCGAGCAGATTCACGGGCGTCGAGTTATCAATGTTCGCCGCCGGTGGTTGCCATGAAATCGTTATTGAGTCTTCTGCGATTTTTGCTTGTGGTGTCAGTGCCGGTGCTTGCGCGATCTGTGCAGCCGGTTCAATGCTCAGGAAATTCGAGAATGACGCTCGTTGTCCCTCGGCATTGACGTAACGCAGCGCATAACGGAGGCGCGTAGGCTGTCCGGCAAGTTCAAGCACGTCGCGGTAAGTCAGAGTATCGCCCGCGGTTTGGATCTGTTCGTAGGTAACAGAGCCAACGAGCGTTGCGCGGGCTGAGAATTCATCCTCGGTAAGTGCGAGCGGCGCGCCGGGTCTTTCTGCGAGCCGGTAGACGTCGATTCGTCTGATGCTCTGTACGCTGCTGTCCGGCGCGTTTCGTCGCGGGGCAGGCCAACTGAGGATCACTTCATTCCCTTGCTGCGCGCCGGAGAGAAACTCGGTGCGTTGCTGCACGCGTTCGACCGGAGGAAGCGGCGGTCTTCGTTTGCCGCAGCCCGAAACAAGCAGCACAAACACACAAAGACACAAAGCTTTGATTAGCTCCACTACGATCTTTTGTGCCTTAGTGCCTTTGTGGTTAGGCCGTTGCTTCACAGAATGTAACGACTGAGGTCCTGGTCCTTCACAGTTTCGGAAAGCATGCCTGAGACATAAGCTGCATCGATGCGCTGGTGCTTCGGGTCGAGATCGGGCCCCTCAAAACTGATCTCCTCCAACAGTTTTTCCATGATCGTTTGCAGACGACGGGCGCCGATGTTTTCAGTCTGTTGATTAACCTGCCAGGCGAAGTTGGCGATAGAGTCGATCGCGTCTGAAGTAAACTCGATCGTGACTCCTTCCGTTTCCATCATTGCCTGGTACTGTTTAATCAACGCGTTGCGCGGTTCAGTCAGTATTCGTTTGAAATCTTCGATTGTGAGTGATTCGAGTTCGACGCGAATCGGAAAGCGACCCTGTAGTTCCGGGATCAAGTCAGAAGGCTTTGAAACGTGAAACGCGCCGGCGGCAATGAACAGGATGTGGTCCGTGCGGACCATTCCATAACGACTATTGACAGTTGTTCCCTCGACGATGGGAAGAATATCGCGCTGCACTCCCTCACGAGAAACGTCTGGCCCATGACCCGACTCTCTTCCGGCAATCTTATCGATCTCGTCGAGAAAGATAATTCCCGAATTTTCAACTCGCTCGATGGCTGCGCGTGCTACCTGGTCCATGTCGATGAGGCGTTCTTCTTCTTCCTGCATCAGATATTCCATCGCCTCGTCGACGCGCAGCTTGCGGCGTTTAGTGCGTCCCTGAAACAGGTTGCCCAACATGTCTTTCATGTTGATGCCCATCTCTTCGACGCCCTGTGGTCCAGCCAACTCGATCACCGGAAAGTTCTTTTCTCTGATTTCGAGTTCAACCAGACGGTTATCGAGCTTGCCGCTGCGTAGTTGAGTGCGAAGCTTCTCGCGTGTTCTTTGAAATTGCTCGTCACGTGCGGGACTATCGAGCTCGGTCGATTGTTCCTCGCTGGTGTCGGCGTCGAAGTCATAAAAACCGGAAGTCGAACGCGGTGGGGGGAGAAGCAAGTCGAGGATTCGCTCCTCGACGTTCAGCTCCGCTTTTTCAGCGACCTCTTCGATCTTATCCTGTCGCGTCATCTCCACAGAGATCTCAGTGAGGTCGCGAATCATACTTTCGACGTCGCGACCGACGTATCCGACCTCGGTAAACTTCGAAGCTTCGACTTTCAAGAAGGGCGAGTTGGACATACGTGCAAGGCGGCGAGCTATCTCGGTCTTTCCAACACCCGTGGAGCCGATCATGATGATGTTCTTGGGCATCACGTCGACCGCCATTTCAGGTGGCAACTTCTGTCGCCGCACGCGGTTTCGTAAAGCGATCGCCACGGAGCGTTTTGCGTTACGTTGTCCGACAACGTGCTTGTCGAGTTCGGTCACAATCTGACGAGGCGACATTTCGTCGAGTCGCGCTTCTTCGTCAACCTCTCCAGCCAAATAAATAACCATTTCTAAACCTTTTTACAGGATTTACATGATTAGACAGGATTAACATGTAAATCCTGATAAATCTTGTAAGTCCTGTCTACAGTTCCTCTACTACGATATTTTGATTCGAATAGATGCAGATCTCACCAGCGATACGAAGCGCTTCGACCGCAATTTCACGCGCAGACATGTCTGTATTTTTGATCAGCGCACGCGCGGCGGCCAACGCGTAAGAGCCGCCGGAGCCGATCGCAAGCACGCCCTCATCGGGTGCAATGACGTCGCCATTGCCGGAAAGAAGGAAAGAGTTCTTTTTGTCCGTGACGACCAGTAGCGCCTCCAGGTGACGCAACATCTTGTCCGTACGCCATTCCTTACTGAGTTCAATCGCGGCCCGCTCGAGATTGCCGTGATATTGCTCGAGCTTGCTTTCGAACCGCGTCAGAAGCGCAAACGCGTCTCCAGTTGCTCCCGCAAAGCCGGCCAAAATCTGATCGTTATAGAGACGCCGCACTTTTTTAGCGCTGGCTTTCATGACCGTTTCGCCCATCGTCACCTGCCCGTCTCCCGCGAGTGCGACGTTAGCGTCCTTGCGTACGAGCAGCACGGTAGTGCTGCGCACCCTGTGGTTTTCTTTCTGCATGCTCTTTGATGTGAACTATAGGAACTCGTTTCAATGTAAGTCAAGGAGGGCTTCTGAGGTATTATAGATTGCCGATTGCCAATTTCCGATTGCCAATTGGAAATCGTTCGTCTTACTAAATTGGCAATTGGAAATTGGCAATCGGCAATGATTAAAACTATGAACAAACGACCACGCATCGGCATCACGATGCGCATTGAACACGTAACCGATCGATTCTATCTTTCGCGGCACTACAGTGAGGCTGTAGAAGCCGCAGGCGGCGCTCCAGTCCACATCAGTCTGATTCCAAACTCTGAGTATATTGACTCGGTGGTTGAAGGTTTGGACGGCATCCTGCTGCCTGGTAGTGACTCCGATGTCGATCCGTTGAGGTACGGTCAACAACCTCATCCCGAACTCGGCTCGGTCCACACAAGCAAAGACGAAACTGATTTACTGGTTATTGATGCTGTCGAGCGAAGGCGGATACCGCTATTCGCAATCTGTTTCGGAATGCAGATCCTGAACGTATCTCGAGGTGGAACGTTGATTCAGGACATTCGATCGCAGGTGACCGACGCGATCAAACACGAGCAGGGAATACCTCGAGGTCGACCTTCTCACCGCGTGAGACTGTCGGAAAGCACTAAGTTATCGAAGATCGTTGGGACGCTTGATGCTGTCGTCAACAGCCATCATCATCAGGCTATCGAGTCGTTAGGCGCCGACCTGGTAGCGACAGCCTGGACCACGGATGGTGTCATCGAGGCAATGGAAGATCCGCGGCCCGATCGGTTTGTAATGGCTGTTCAATGGCATCCGGAGCTTGGCTGGGAAGCTGATGTAGTTTCTCAGCAATTGTTCAAGTCGTTTGTGAAGCATGCCGCGCAACGGCGCGAATCCGAGTTCGAGCCAATCCCCACACCTGCATGAATTCATCAATAACCAGGCTTGGTTTGACGGATCGAGTCGCCCTCGTAACCGGAGGATCTCGAGGCATCGGTAAAGCTGTCGTTGAGCTTCTCGCTTCGTTCGGTGCTCACGTCGCAATTAATTATGTAAAGGATGAACAGTCGGCGGCTGACACTGTGAGTATTGCGCGAACTATTGGAGTCAAAGCACTGGCGATTCAAGCTGACGTTTCGCAGCTTTGTGAAGCGGAGCGTCTGCTTCGGCAAACAGTTGAGCACTTCAATCGGATCGATTTTCTAATCTGCAATGCGGGTATCTGGGAAGGTGGTCCGGTCGAGTCGATCTCTGAAGAGCTCTGGAACAAGACGCTCGACATCAATCTCAAAGGTACGTGGTCAGTCTGTCGCGCGGCAGTTCCGTTGATGAAGAAACAGCGATTTGGGCGGATTGTCATTGTGAGTTCGACAGCAGGGCAGCGCGGTGAAGCTAATGTTTCCAACTACGCTGCATCCAAGGGCGGGCAGATCTCATTTACTAAATCACTCGCGCCGGAACTGGCTGCCTTTGGGATCAACGTGAATTGTGTTGCGCCTGGTTGGGTTGAAACTGAAATGACGGTGAATGCCCTGGCTGATGCGGCCGCACGCGATTCAATTGCTAAAACTATTCCCCTCGGTCGAGTTGCGACGCCGGAAGAGATTGCCGGACCGATAGTTTTTCTATGCACCGAGTGGGCGAATCACATAACGGGTGAAGTGCTAAACGTAAACGGCGGATCGGTTTTGTGCGGTTAATGAAACAGGATTTACAAGACGTTTCAAGATTCACAGGATCAGGCATCTTGTGAATCCTGTCTAACGGAGATCTCATGTATGACTTTAACTCTCGAACGGGAAAGGTTAAAAAGGTCCGTGCAGCACGTTGAGTTAGGGCTTGAGAGATTACTTGAAGAGGGTGGCGTGCAGGGTCGCGCCGGATTGATCTGCAACCAGGCCTCCGTTGACCACGGTTATCAGCACGCTGCAGATCTCTTGCATCAACATCCCGGCATTGAGCTTCGGGCCCTGTTTGGTCCACAACACGGAATTCGCGGCGACGTTCAAGACAACATGATCGAAACTGGCCACAGCGTCGATCGCAAGACCGGCCTGCCGGTGCATTCGCTTTATAGCGAAACGAGAGAGCCAACGGATGCGATGCTTCAAGACGTAGACGTGCTGATCTTTGACATGCAGGACGTTGGCTGTCGCATCTATACCTTTATTTATACGCTGGCGAATTGCATGCGAGCGGCGCGGCGGTTAGGGAAGCGAGTGGTGGTTTGCGATCGGCCGAATCCAATCAACGGCGCGAGTGTCGCGGGTAATATTCTTGAACCGGAGTATGCGTCGTTTGTCGGGCAGTTTCCGCTGCCGACGCGTCATGGAATGACTGTTGGCGAGCTCGCGCGATTGTTCAATGAACACTTTAAGATCGAATGCGATCTTGAAGTGATCCCGATGAAGGGATGGGGCCGAGAGCTTTGGCATGATGACACTGATGCCCCGTGGGTGCTGCCGTCGCCTAACATGCCGACGCTTGATTCGGCGACAGTGTTTCCCGGCACGGTACATTTCGAAGGCACGCAGGTTTCAGAAGGACGAGGAACGACGAAGCCGTTCGAGTTGATCGGTGCGCCCTACATCGATCCAGATGATTATGCAGATCGATTAAACGCGCTCGGTTTAGCGGGAGTGTTTTTCCGAAGTTGTGTATTTCAACCGACATTTCAGAAGCATGCGGGTGTTAGCTGCGGTGGAGTGCAGATTCATGTGACTGATAGGGATGTATTTGAACCGTGGCTTGCGGGTATTGCATTGGCGAAGTTGGCGCACGATATGTACAGAGATGAATTTCGCTGGAAAGAACCGCCGTACGAATATGTTTACGACAAGAATCCGTTCGATGTGATCAGCGGAACCGCTAAGATTCGAGAGGCGTTTGAGAAGGGAACCGAGTTGGATGTGATCGCTGAAGAAACAAAAGCGCCGCTCGCTGAGTTTAAGAAGTTACGAGAGTCATACCTGCTGTACTGATCATCGGACAGGATTACAGTATTTAACATGATAGCCGACTTAAGGTGAGACGTTAGAGGTCGCCATGCCGACGGCTAAGGTGAATGTTCAGCTTCGGAGGCTTTGCGCCTTTGCGGGAAACTTTCTCTTAAGGTACAACCTTAATCGTGCGCATGAACATTTGGAGGTAAAGCTTGGTTAAGACTGAACGCATGCAGGTCGATGATGTCGACGAGACACCCGGGTCGGCCTGGTTGATTGGGCTGGCAGCGTGGTTCGTCCCCGGTGCCGGTCACTTACTGCTTTCACGCTGGGGTCGCGCAGCCTTGATGGGCGGCGCGGTTTGGTTCTGTTTCGCGTTGGGCTTGTTGATGGGTGGGCATATGTACGATCTCTCGGGTGCCCAGGACGGCTGGTCACAACTCCTGCGAGTTCCGCCAATGATCGGTAATCTGGGAACAGGCGGCCTTTATATCGTTTCGTGGTTGCTGGGAGTAGGCTTTCAGGAAGATCCCCAACAAGCAGCCCGGGTAACGTATGAATACGGCTACATCTTTCTGATAATCGCGGGACTGTTGAATTACTTAACTATGCTCGATGCATTTGATATAGCTGCCGGGAGGAAATCTTGAGACATTTCCTCGTTATGGCTGTGTTTGCCGCTCTTGCTGCCATCGTGCTTGGCGCGATGGGGAAAGACACGACGCGAGAACGATGGCTTTACGGCTTCAAGGTTTTTGCGGAGTTCATGGTGATCGGTTTGGTGCTGAGTTGGATCCTCTACTTCATCCCGTGACCGCGAAATGGCTTTATTCGAAACCGAGGCTCTGATCCTGCGCACTTACAATTTGGCAGAGGCTGACAAGATCGTCGTTTGTTTGAGTCGCTCAGCAGGATTGATCAGGGGAGTCGCCAAAGGTTGTAGAAAACTGCAGAATCGTTTTGGCGCGGCACTGGAACCGTTCACGCTTATTAACCTCACGTATTACGAGAAAGAGCACCGGGAACTTGTATCATTCCGGCAAGCCGAGATCTTAAAGTCACGCTTTAACCTTTCTTCTAATGCGTCAGTCCTCACTGGCTTCTCCTACATGGGTGACCTGCTCATAGATTTTTCACCCCCGCACCAGGCAAATGACAATCTCTACCGAATGGCGCTCGCGTGTTTTGAGGCAGTCGCGGAAGTTCCTGAAGATCTCGACTCGGTGCTGCGCTACTTTGAAGTATGGCTGCTGAAACTCGAAGGCTTCTTGCCTGATCTGCGCACGTGCGCGAATTGCCATCGAGCTTTTACAGATGAAGCAGTTTATCTTGACGCGGATCTGTCTCTGCGATGTTTGCAATGCAGCAATGGTCGCGGTGGTGCAGTTTCAAAAGGTCTTCATACGCACTTAAGAACGACTGAGAAATTATCACCGGCGAAGTTTGCGAAGGAGGCGAGGGAAGTCTCGAAGGTGACCAGGCGAGAGATGGCTGAGTTAACGTTTCAACTGATTGGCAGAGTTCTTGAACGAATGCCGCGGATTCGCTTGTAGGGCGGCCCTCCGTGGCCGCCCCTCGTTTGATTTCGCCGAGGGGGTGGCCACACAGGGTTACCCCTACAAAGAACATTAGCGATCGTAGTGTTAACGGAAAACCTTAACTTCAGGAAGTTCATCATCCCCCGTTACATCCTCGGGGCGACGGCGCCCTACATCATCCTCTCGCTCCTGATGCTCACCGCGGTTCTTTTCGCGCAACAGGCCGCGCGCCTGGCGGAACTGGTCGTCTATGCCGACTTGCCTTTCTCGTTGCTCGGCTCGATCGGCGCAGCGCTGCTGCCCGGAGTGCTTACGTTCTCAATCCCTTTAGCTACTCTCGCCGGAATCATCATTGGCTTCTCACGCATGGGAAGCGACAGCGAAATCGTCGCCATGCGCGCAGCCGGTGTGGGTTCATGGACCATGATCTGGCCCGCACTGCTGATTGGATTGCTGTTGACGGGCGTCACTACTTACCTGCACTTGAAAGAAGCGCCAGAGGCCGCGAGAGATCTCGAGCGCATCGCGCTCCAGGGAGCATTGGCGAAACTCGATTCGCCAGTTGAACCTCGTACGTTCAGTACATTGCCCAGATATGTCATCTACGTCCGTGATGGCGATAAAGAGCGAGGCGCCTGGGGACGTGTTTTCATCTTCGGCCAGCGGTCCGATCGTACGACGGAAGTCTTCACCGCTCGTTCCGGAAGAATCGACTCATCAGGCGATCAATCAGAACTTGTTTTAACTGATGTGCTCGCGACCAAGTTTCCCAGCCTGACTGCGGACAGTCCTACTCAAACTACTGAAGATCAAAACTCGTACATCGTCGAGCGCTCGGACCAGTTAAGGTTTTCCATCAACACTGGCCGTGCCGACATCGTGCAGCGATTGAACCAGCGAGACACGAACGCGGATTCAATGGACTGGACTGACCTTCGTGAACGAGTCGCATCCGGCTCACAAGCAGAGCAAAAAGAAGCTGTACGAATTCTCAACCGGCGAGCCGCTCTTTCCGCTGCGCCTTTCTTCTTCTCACTCATGGCTGCTGCACTGGGTTTACGAATACGTCGTGGCGGCCGAAGCATTGGCGTGCTGCTGACACTGATCGTGGTCATTATTTATTACCTGATTTCGCTGCTGGGTGAATCGTTAGCACGCGTTGGCACCGTTTCGCCTTACATTGGACCATGGCTGGCAACGGTCTTTGTATTCGCTTTGAGTCTGCTGTTCCTGTTGACACAGCGAATTCCATTTATCTCTTCACGTTCGATTCTCCCTTTGAAATCAAAAGGCGCTGCTGAGCCGGTATCCTCAACGCGTAAGAGTTCGCATCGCAGTTTCTCCGTTCTGGGTTTTCCAAACCTAATGGACGCGACACTCTTTCGCTCGTTGGCCGTGAGTTTCGTCGTGTGCTTTGTCGCGCTGGCGGCCATCTTCAACATCTTTACCTTGTTTGAACTGTGGCGATTTATCGCGGTGACTCACGCGGGCGCAGGTTTGGTGGCGAGATACTTACTGTTTCTCCTGCCGCTCATTGCGGTTGAACTTTTTCCAGCGACGATGTTGATCTCGGTGCTCGTCACTTATGCGTTGCTTGCGAGACGACATGAAGCGATAGCGTGGTGGGCGTCGGGCCAGAGCGTCTATCGATTAATGTTGCCGGGCTTTTTCTTTGCACTCGCGATGGCTTTCGGATCGTGGCTGGTCCAGGAGCACGTGATGCCTGGAACGAATCTAAAACAGGACGCACTGCGAGCGAGAATACGTGGCGGCGAGGCGCGTGCAACAACGCGCACCGGACGACAGTGGCTGGCGTCGACTGAGACGCGGCGATTTTATTCCTATGAGTTTGGTGAAGATGGACGACTGATCGAGCCCACGATCTATGAATTGGATGCTGACGCAGTGCATCTCGCGCAGGTAGTCAGTGGGAAGAGCGGCGCGTGGATCGATCCGGCTCATCTGAAGATCACCGAGGCTGAAACGCTTTCGTTGAAAGGTATGGGAGTCGAGCGTAGAACTGACGCTGAAACTATTTTTGCGGGAGTTGAATCACCGGCAGTGTTCAAGCCGACCATCGATAAACCCTCGCAACTTAGCGCACGTGATTTAAGAAGTTACTTGAACGCAGCGAAGCGGCGCGGAATGGACGTTTCAGCCCTCGCCGTAGCTCTGCAAAGAAAATACGCCGGCCCGTTCGGCATCATCATCATGGCGCTTATCGGTATGCCGCTGGCTGTGTCGTTCGGCCGGAAGGGAACTGTGATTGCGCTTTGTGCCGCAGTGGTCGTGGGTATCGCTTACTGGGCGGTTGGAGGAGGATTTCAGCAACTCGGAAATTATGGGATGCTACGACCCTCGGTCGCCGGCTGGTCGCCACTAGTAATCTTCGCCGCGGCCGGTACCTACTTTCTCTCGCGGGTAAGAACATGAGCCACAAAGAGGCACAAAAAAGCACATAAACAGAACGAGTTTCTATTTATGTGCCTCTTTGTGGCTTAACTGGTTTTGTGGCTACGTTCCTGTTTCCCAACTTGAAATGTATTCAAGTTGTTCCGCGGTCAGGGTATCGATTGAGATACCGAGTGCGCGTAACTTCAGGCTCGCGATCTCCGTGTCGACTTCCGCGGGCAGAAGGTGAACACCAGGCTCCAGCTTTCCTTTGTTCTTCACCAGATACTCAACTGAAAGCGCCTGGTTTGCGAAGCTCATATCCATCACGCTGGCGGGATGTCCTTCGGCAGCAGCGAGGTTAATCAAGCGGCCTTCACCAAGCACGATGATCTTGCGACCGCTTGACTGGATTTTGTATTCCTCGACGAACGGACGCATCTTTACCGGATCGCCGGCCATCTCACGCAGCGCGACAAGATTGAGTTCCAGGTCAAAGTGTCCGCTGTTACAAACGATCGCTCCATCTTTCATTCGTGAAAAATGTTCGCCGTCGATGACGTGACGATTTCCAGTGACAGTCACAAAGATATCGCCGATGGATGACGCTTCAGCCATGGGCATTACGCGAAATCCATCCATCACCGCTTCGATAGCCTTGATCGGATCGACTTCTGTGACGACGACATTCGCGCCCATACCTCGAGCGCGCAGCGCCACACCCTTGCCGCACCATCCGTAACCAACGACGACGAGCGTACGACCGGCCAGTAGAATGTTAGTCGCGCGGATAATTCCGTCGAGAGTCGATTGGCCGGTGCCATAACGATTATCGAAGAAGTGTTTCGTTTGCGCGTTATTGACGGCGATTGAAGGGAAGGGCAACACACCCGCGGTCTCCATTGCCTTGAGACGTTGAATACCGGTGGTTGTCTCTTCAGTGGAACCGATAACTTCTTTGATCTGGCCGCCGCGTTCCTTCAGAAGTGTCGCAACAACGTCAGAGCCATCATCAATGATGATGTCAGGATGTGAATCGAGTGCGGTCCTTACGTGACGATTGTAAGTATCGGTCGATTCGCCCTTGATCGCGTAAACTGGAATTCCCCAGTCAGCCACGAGGGACGCAGCGACGTCATCCTGAGTGGAGAGAGGATTGGAAGCAATCAGAACTGCTTCGGCGCCACCTGCCTGGAGCGCGCGAGCCAGATTGGCAGTTTCGGTTGTAATATGTGCGCAGGCGACGAGCTTAGTTCCAGAAAGCGGTTTCTCTTGCGCAAACCTTTCCCGGATCAGGCGGAGCACTGGCATTTCGCGCTCAGCCCACTCAATGCGTTGCTTGCCATGGCCTGACAGGCCAATATCTTTCACATCAAATTCGACGGACGGTGTAGCGCTCATACGTTATTATTCCCCTGTTTGTGAATACGTGATTTTCAAATGCCGGCAGTTGCACGTAGAATTTCGGCTTTGTCGGTCTTTTCCCAACTGAAACCTTCTTCATTACGTCCAAAGTGGCCGTAAGCGGCGGTAGCTTTATATATCGGCCGGCGTAGATTCAGTGATTCTATTATTCCCCCTGGCGTAAGTTCAAAGTTATCTCGCACCAACTTTGCCAAAGCAGTTTCGCTGATCCGCCCAGTGCCCGCGGTATCGACCAGCACTGAAACCGGATCGGCGACTCCGATCGCGTAGGCGAGTTGGACCAGACATCGATCCGCGAGTCCGGCGGCGACGATGTTCTTCGCGACATAACGCGCCATGTAAGCGGCCGAACGATCGACCTTCGTGGGATCCTTGCCCGAGAAAGCACCACCACCGTGAGGCGCGTAGCCTCCGTATGTATCGACAATTATTTTCCTGCCGGTTACACCAGCGTCTCCCTGCGGACCACCAGTCACGAAGCGTCCGGTTGGGTTGATGTGATACTTCGTGTTTTCGTCGAGCAGCTCAGAAGAGACAGTGTGTTTGATAACTTTCTCCTCGATGTCCGAACGCAGTTGTTCGTTGCTGACGTTTGCGTCGTGCTGCGAAGAGATGACCACGGCTTCGAGCCTGAAAGGACGGCCATCACGATATTCAACTGTCACCTGGGATTTCCCATCGGGACGAAGATAAGGAAGCTCGCCTGATTTGCGCACTTCGGAAAGACGGCGTGACAGCATGTGCGCCAACTGAATCGGCAACGGCATCAACTCGGGCGTTTCATTGCAAGCAAAGCCAAACATCAATCCCTGATCGCCGGCGCCACCGGTGTCAACACCCATTGCTATGTCGGGTGACTGACGGTCGAGCGCGGACAACACAGCGCAGGTGTCGCAATCGAAACCATATTTCGCGCGGGTGTAGCCGATGTCGCGAACCGTTTCACGCGCGACTCTCGAGTAGTCGATCACGGCGTCGGTAGTGATCTCGCCGGCGACAACCACAAGACCGGTGGTGACGAGTGTTTCACACGCCACACGGGCTTTTGGATCGACACTCAAGGCCGCGTCAAGGACTGCATCGGAGATCTGATCGGAGATCTTGTCGGGATGACCTTCAGTAACTGATTCAGAGGTAAAGAGGTAACCGGATTCGCTAGTCAAAACAACTCCTTTTTGTTTTACACAGACTCGAATTCAGTGCAGAAAAAGACCGCAAACTTTAACAGTCGCGCTTTGCGAGTGTCAAGGCGATTAGCCCTTCGTTGTAGTGATGCAGTTTAGAGCTCAAGTGCTTCGTATGGACGGCCCTTACGACTTCATACTGCACCAATTACAAACCTTTATTACAGGATTTTCGTGTTACGTATCGACATTTACTGACATCTATTTTAGGCAGAGAAGTAAGCACCGCCCGCCGGAATGACTAACCCCCCTCTCGTTTCAGGGCAATTTTCCTGGTTATGTCACACTCACAATCACCCCCACTGGAAGTAACTCGATCTCTCCTGGATTGTGCCAGAGCAGCTCGCTTTGACTTTGGTGAAGACACGGCTCTCGTCGCCGTTCAGCACATGCTGCAACAGACGATCGATTTCTTCCAGACCGCCGCCGACATGGGGCTAACTCTGAAAAACATTTTCGCGCTCGGAAAAATCTATTCAAACAGTTTTCCAGTGATCAAAACTTTGCGCGATATGGGAGTGACAGTTGTCGAGACGACCGTGCCCCCGCCCGGAGAATTCCATTCTTATTTCGAAAGAGACGTTGACAGGCTCTGGAAAATCGCCGCGGAGGCGCTGGCGCAAAGGCGGATTAGACGTGTCCTGGTCCTGGACGATGCAGGAGTGTGCATTACACGTGTGCCTGCTGAGATCCTGCAACAGTATGCAGTCTGCGGTGTTGAACAGACCTCTTCAGGTATTTTCCAGGTTGAAGAAAAGCCGCCACCGTTCGCCGTGATCTCGTGGGCTCGAGCCGCAGTCAAACTACAGATGGGCGGCCCTATTTTCGCTCGGTGGCTGATCGAGAAACTAAAGACAGACTTCCTCCGAGGCCAATCACTACGAGGAAAACAACTCGGCATCATTGGCATGGGAAGCATCGGCAGGGGAGTGGCGAATCTGCTTCTCAAACATGGCTGTGACGTCTTGTTCTACGATCCGGATCCACACTTGCACGTTTCTCGATTGGCAGACAACAAACTCGTTCGTTCGAATTCGCTCGAGGAGCTAATGCTCGGTTGTGATTACGTTCTCGGCTGTTCCGGCCGCAACCCATTCAGAGGGAAGTGGCCGTTGAGCCACAGGCCCGGCATAAAACTCCTCAGTGCTTCCAGTGGTGACCAGGAGTTTTGTCCGTGCATAAGAGATATAAAAGAGAAACCAGATTTCAAAATAGCGCCACATACCTGGGACATCGTTTCGGAACATGGACCATCCGGGCGAATCCATATTGCTTATCTCGGATATCCATATAGCTTTGTGTCTCGACGTAACGAAGCCCTTCCAACATCGATCGTGCAATTCGATATCGGTGGTTTGTTAGCTGCGTTGGTCCAGGCAGGATTTTTTCTGGAACAGTGTCGAACCGGCCGGCAGCAAAATAGAGGCATCCATCGCGTATCGCCTGAAGCACAGCGCTTTATTTACGAAAGATGGAGCAGGGCGATGAAGGATCGAAAGATCGATATCACGAAACTCTTTGATTACGATCCAGCGGTGTTAACCGCTGCCCGGTATGATGGTTGGTTTATTGAAAACACTGAGCCTCGTCCGAGCGAGCGCTACGCGCCGGCGAGCAGGGTTGAAGATCTGATGGACCAATTTGTCCGCCAGGACTGGGGTATTAGAGCTCGTATTCGAGTGGGAACTTGAACCGGATCTCTGTGCCTTCTGAAGGCACAGAGTTGATGTCGATGGCGCCGCCTGCGGCATGAGCTCGTTCCTGCATGCTGATGAGTCCGAGAGTGGCCACCCGTTTCGCGCGTTTTCTCAAACTCTCGACATCAAAGCCCACGCCGTCGTCCTTCACTGACAGAGTGAGGCTGTTTTCGTCTTTTGCCACGTAGACAAGTATCTGACTCGCTTGTGCGTGGCGAACGATGTTGGTCAATGCTTCCTGCGCGATCCGAAAGCATGCGGTTTCAACTTCGCGTGAGAAACGCTCATTTTCGTCGGCCAGTTTAATCACCACATCAACGTTCAGCCCGGTGCGTTTAGCATAACGGTCAACGTACCAGCGCAGAGCTGTAACCAATCCTAAATCGTCTAACAATGGCGGCCGCAGATCGATCGAGAGATCGCGGACCAGTCGAAGGGCTTCGTCAACCGCGTCGATGTTGTCTTTAATGTGTGAACCTGCTTCCATAGAGTTGCAATCCTGCTGCACGGTATGAAGGTTCATTTTAATAGCGGTCAGGACCTGGCCGATTTGGTCGTGTAGTTCGCGCGCTATGCGCCGTCGTTCGTCCTCCTGAGCTTCGATTAGCTGGCGTGAAAACATTTGCAGTGCGTCCTGGGCCACCTTACGTTCGGTGATGTCGCGCGCCATTCCTTGAACGCCAACCAGCAAGCCGTTCTCATAGATTGCGCGACTACTGACCTCGACCGGGATGCGGCGTCCATCCTTTGCAATCACGTCTACTTCATAACTGGTTGCACCTTGTTCAGCCAGTTTTGCGCAGAAGCTTTTGCGCACATGCCGAACATGCTCTTCAGCTACGAACTCCACAAAGTTATGACCGACAATTTCGTCGCGTGTATATCCGGACAGTTGTTCCGCGGCGCGGTTCACGCTCATGTAATTTCCCTCGAGATCGTGAACGTAAATAGCGTCTCTCGCATTCTCAAACAACTCGCGATAACGCTCTTCGCTCTCGCGCAGCGCCGCTTCCGCGCGCTTGCGTTCGGCAATGCGTTCCTCGAGTTCCGCCACGTGATGCTGGGTTTGCTCGAACAACTGAGCATTTCGAATCGCACTGGCCGCACGCGCCGCGAGCTTCTCGGCCAACCGTACGTGCTCTTCCTGAAAGAAAAATGGTTCCGCCTTGTCCACCGAATAGACACCGATGACCTTTCCTGATGCGAGCAGCGGCACTCCAAACCAATTGCGCACGTGGCCGGCGCCGTTTACCCATTGCCAGCCAGTCTCCCGGTGCGTATCCGGCACAACCACGCTCTGTTTAGTTAAACAAAGGTGCTGCAAAATCGGATTGGTTTTCGCGTCGAAGGCAATGAATCGAGGGGTCTCACCCTGAAATTCTTCATAAGACCGGAGCGCGCTGACAACAAATTGCGAGTCTCCATTCCGCAACATCACATTCGCGCTGTCATACGGAACAAGCTTGCTGAGAAAATCGAGCAGCGTTTCGAGGACTTTTTCAAGGCTGAGGTTTTCCGTCAATGCGATATTGGCATCGCGAAGAATTTCGGCGTCCTGGCGGCTGGCTTTTTCCCGTGACAGTCGTCCATTTGATTCAGCTGTGTTAGTTTTCATAAGGCATTAACGTGAGGCTTACTAAATAGAAATCCTTTCCCTGCGAAAGGGGGTAAGTCGTTGAGGTTTGATGGCGCTGATCGCGTCACTCCCTAACGCGTTGCTACTAGCTGCCCGCTTTCTTATTCAACTCCTTGATCAGGTTCTTAATCTGATCAGTTTCTTTCGAAGAAGGGATCGCCTTGAGATACAGCTCCAGTTCCTTGACCGCTTCCGCTGCTTCACCCCTCTCAACGTAAATGCCGGCGAGGTAACGATGAGCTATCTTCACATCATCTCCACCAATTTCGACAGCGCGCTTCAGACTCGTCGCCGCATCATCCAGGCGGTTCAGAGCAATGAGAGATCGGGCTCTGTAAATGTGGGCTGGTCCTGACGCTTCGTTTTTCAGTAGCGCTGCTGCGAATTCTGCTTCCGCTTCCGCATACTTCTTTAAGTAGAAGAGTGTAATGCCACAATTCAGGTGAAGAATAAAACTATCCGGGGTGATTTTTAGCGCATTACTAAACGCCTCGTACGCAGCTTGATGCTTGCCCATCTTCATATACTGAACGCCGAGGCCATTCAGTGCCGCCACAAACGCGGGGTGGATCGCGATCGCACCCTTCAGTTGTTCGATGGCTTTTTCTCTGTTGCCGTCCTTCACTGATGTAAGGGCTTTGTTATAGAGATCGAGTGCGGCTTGCGGAGGATCATTAGCTGAGATTACGCCCTTGGTAACTGGCTGTGCGGAAACGGGGCGCAGGTGAACCTGCACGGTGTAGGTTTGTCCTATGCGGCCCATGGCGCCACTGCTCGATTCATTAATGTCAACTACCTCCCTGGCCAGAGCATATGCGTCACCGGCATCAATGATTACGGTGTACCGGCCCGCAGTCAGCTGGCGAAAAATAAATGAGCCATTGCCGTTGGACGTGGTCGTGATTTCACCTTTCGGAGTGCCAAGCCTGACTATCACTGGACGGTCAAACCGCTGTCCGCTTGGTGTAATCAGGTCGCCCTGAAGGGTATTATGGCCGCCGTTTCCGGCATCGAGTTTTACGTTCGGGTCAGGCTGGGACTGCGCCAGCGCAGTGAAAGATGTGATTAGAGTTAACAGAACAGAGCAAAGCAAAGGACGCTGCCGGCGTAGAAACCGAACGGGAACGTTCATGATTGGAGTCCTCTCAAAACAGGAATGGGCGAGAGAAGTTTACAGCGATTCCTCGATGGCTGTCGAGGTTACAGTTTAGAGTTCAAACGGCTTTGCCCGAAAAGTCGGATTCTCTGTGCAACTCTGAGTGCTCTGTGGTTGCTCTGTGGTTGTTTCACGAATGATCCTTAAACCACATGGCACAGAGGACACAGAGGTTGCACAGAGAAGAAGTCCATTACGGGCCTCGGCCGCGGCTTCGCCGCCTGATGTGAGGCGCGGCTAGGCCGCGCCGTGAAAGTTTTTAATGAAATTTGGGCTGTGCCCCTGGTTCGGCCTTTGGCCCATAAACTCGGGCAAAGCCCGAACCAG
>JAICGZ010000016.1 GCA_025922875.1 Pyrinomonadaceae bacterium | reverse complement strand
GATGCCGGGCATCTGTTGTTGATTATCGATGCGTGCAATTCGGGCCAGGCACTCGAAGCCGAGGAGAAACGGCGTGGTCCAATGAATTCAAAAGGTCTGGCCCAACTCGCGTACGAGAAAGGCATGTACATACTTACCGCGGCGCAGAGTTTTCAAGCAGCGCTCGAAGCTGCACAGCTTGGTCATGGTTATTTGACGTATGCTTTGGTTGAAGAGGGTTTGAAAACGCCTGTCGCCGACACTGCACCGAAAGATGGATTGGTGATCGCACGCGAGTGGCTCAACTTCGCGACTGAACGCGTGCCGCAGATGCAGGAAGAGAAGATGAGCCAGGGTCGTGGACTTGGGTTGGAGATCGTGTTCGCGCCCGAAGGTGAAAAACGCAGCGTGCAACGGCCGCGAGTTTTCTACCGGCGCGAACTGGAAGCTAATCCGTTAGTGATTACAAAACCTTAGACAGGATGAAAATCCTGTAAATCATTTCAAATGTCCCCTATCGGTAAAGCATTTCCCCGCAAAGAGGGTCGCAAGAAAGTCACAGGCAAGGCGCTGTATGTTGATGATCTGTCGTTTCCCGGCATGCTTCATGGCGTCACGGTGCGGAGCCCCTCGCCGCGAGGAAGAATCACCAAAATCTCTTTCGAAGGCGACATTCCCTGGGATGAGTTTACGGTTGTCACCGCCAAAGATATTCCCGGCGCTAACTATGTTGCCCTCATCCTCAACGATCAACCTTATCTCGCGGCTGACTTTGTAAATCATCCGGAAGAACCAATCCTCCTGCTCGCACACAGAGACAAATACCTGCTGGAGGAAGCACGTCGAAACGTGCGCATCGAGATCGAGGAGCAGCCAGCGATCTTCAATCTCGAAGACTCGCTAGCGAGGAAAGAGATCATCTGGGGTGAGGATAACGTCTTTAAGAAGTACCTCGTTGATAAAGGCAACGTCGACGAAGTATGGGCCAACGCGGATTTCATCGTCGAGGGTGAATACGAAACTGGCGCGCAGGAACAACTTTACATCGAGAACAACGGCGCAATCGCGATCGCTAATGCTGACAAAGGCGTCACGGTGTGGGGTTCGATGCAGTGTCCTTACTACGTTCACAAAGCGCTCGTGAAGTTGTTTGACCTGCCGGAAGAGAAGATACGCATCATTCAAACCGAAACGGGTGGCGGGTTTGGCGGCAAGGAGGAGTATCCCTCCTTAATTGCTGGACACGCTGCACTGCTCGCATGGAAATCCGGCAAGCCGGTGAAAATGATTTACGACCGGGCGGAGGACATGGTCGCGACTACCAAGCGCCATCCGTCGCGTACGCGTCATAAGACCGCGGTTACGAAAGATGGCAAGCTCCTCGCGGTCGAGATCGACTTTGTGATCGATGGTGGCGCTTATTGCACGCTCTCGCCCGTCGTACTTTCGCGCGGAACGATCCACTCCGCCGGCCCGTACGTCTGTCCGAACGTAAGAATTCACAGCCGCGCTGTCGCCACTAACGTTCCGCCGCACGGCGCGTTTAGAGGTTTTGGCGCGCCGCAGAGTATCTTCGCGCTCGAGCGACACATGGATAAAGTCGCGCGAACAGTGGGACTGACGCCGGAAGAATTCCGTCGTCGCAATTTTATTCACGAAGGCGAGACGACGGCCACCAGCCAGGTAATTCGCGAGCGCGTGGACATGGACCAACTGCTGACACGAGCATTGCAGCTCAGCAACTACCACGAGAAACGCGAACGATTCGCCCGCGAGAACGCCGAAAGCAATGGCCGCTTTCGAAAGAAACGCGGTGTTGGCTTCGCCACGTTTATGCACGGCGCGGGGTTCACGGGATCGGGTGAAGTTTATCTTCAATCGGTCGTCTCCGCTGAAGCAACGGTCGAGGGCGTTGTGCGAATACTTGCCGCCAGCACCGAGATTGGTCAGGGCACCAACACGATCTTTTCGCAGATCGCTTCCGAAGCTCTCGGTCTCGATGTCGATTTAATCGAGATCGTTCAGCCTGATACCGCCCACGTGCCTAACAGTGGTCCAACGGTGGCGTCGCGTACGTCCATGGTTGTCGGCAAACTCGTCGAATCGGCTGTTACGGGTTTGAAGCAGACGTTGATTGGCAGTAGTTTGTTACCGCACGAGTATGGCCAGTCTGAATTTAAGCGAGCGTGCGCTGAGTACATCGCGAGATTTGGATCGTTGAAAACATCGTCAACTTATCAACCGCCGCCAAACGTTCACTGGGACGATGAAAAGTATCAGGGCGACGCTTATGGGGCTTATGCGTGGGCGGTTTATGTTGCTGAAGTCTCTTTTGATGAACTGACGTATGCGGCGCACGTCGAAGACTTTGTTGCGTTGCAGGAGGTCGGGCGCGTTTTGAATCCCGTGTTGGCAGCCGGACAGATTGAAGGCGGCGTTGCCCAGGCGATAGGATTCACGTTGTTTGAAAACGTGGTCTGGAAAGATGGTCGAATGGCGAACAACCAGATGACCAACTACATCATTCCGACGCCGGTGGACATTCCCCCGATTCGCGTGTACTTCGAAGAAAACCCATACGCTTACGGCCCAGGCGGCGCAAAAGGAATCGGAGAACTACCGATGGACGGCGCCGCCCCCGCGATCCTAAACGCGCTCGAGAACGCGACCGGTGTCAGCTTCAATGAAATCCCGCTATTGCCTGAGACGTTAATGGTGAAGTTATTGTAGGGGTGGCCCTCCGTGGCCACCCCTTCTCCGAAACACTTGCAACAGGAGGGGTGGCCACGGGAGGGCCACCCCTAAAAATGAGCAATGAACAACCGGCATACAGTCGAGTTTAAGGTTAATGGTGAGGCGCGCAGTCTCGAGGTGTTTTCGATGGCGCGCTTGCTCGACGTGTTGCGTGAGCAGTTGCAGCTTACGGGGACAAAAGAAGGATGTGGTGAAGGTGAGTGTGGGGCGTGCACCGTGATCATCGACGGGCAGATCGTTAACAGTTGTCTTGTTCCGATGGCGCAGGTTAATGGCTGTGAGATAACTACGATCGAGGGAGTCGCCGGCGGCGATCAATTGCATGCGGTGCAGCAGGCGTTCATCGATCACGGTGGCGCCCAGTGTGGCATCTGTACTCCTGGAATGGTGTTGGCTGCTGTCGATCTTCTCAACCGAAATCCTGAACCAACTGAACACGATATTCGCAACGGGCTCGCGGGAAATCTTTGCCGCTGCACTGGCTACATGAAGATCTTCGAATCTGTAGTACGCGCTTATAAGAAGTGAGAGCGTTCATTCCAAATTACCAGCTAACAACGCCTGCCTCGCTTGCGGAAGCTCTCACGTTGCTTGAAAGTGAACCGGGAGTTTGGAAGCCGTTTGCCGGTGGCACAGACCTGATGGTCCTGCTTGAAGCCGGCAGGCTGGCCCATCGCAACTACATCAACATCTGGGGCTTAAACGAACTGCGAGGTATCGAAGCCACTGATACACACGTTACCCTCGGTGCACTCACCACTTACACCGAAGTGCAAACCAATCCGATTTTGCGTCGCGAGTTTCCGATGCTCTGCCAGGCTGCGAGTGAAACGGGCGGCCTCGCGATTCAGAATCGGGGCACGCTCGGCGGAAACATCGTTAACGCCTCTCCAGCCGCGGATTCACCTCCAGCATTGCTGGCTTACGATGCCGAGATTGAACTCGTATCAAATCGTGGATCTCGTTGGCTCCCGTACCAGGGTTTTCACACCGGCTACAAGCAGATGCACATCGATCCAGACGAGCTACTCGCCCGAATTCGCCTGCCACGCAATACAGCAGGCCTGACGCACTACTATCGCAAAGTCGGCACGCGGAAAGCCCAGGCGATTTCTAAAGTATGTTTTGCTGCTGTCGGAAAAACTGGCCAGGGAAAGCTCATGGAAACACGAATCGTCGTGGGAAGTGTTGCTCCGATAGTGGTGCGTTGTGTACAAACTGAAGCAGCGTTGCGCGGACAAAGGCCTGACGAGGAAACGATCGCAGCAGCCTGCGCGAGCCTGGTACGCGAAATCTCTCCCATTGACGACATTCGCTCGACGGCTAAGTATCGTCTGCAAGTAGCAAAGAACTTGCTCGCTGATTTCCTGGCAACTCTACGAACCTAGAAATTCAACATGCGCTTTATTCTGTTGATGGTGATCGCGCTTAACACTGTGCCAACGAGCGCACAGCGGCAGGCGAGTTTTGAGGCTTTTATCACGGGCGTGCGACCTAATGCGGTAAAAGGCGACGTCTTGTACCAGCGCGGTGATGGAAAGTTTGATCTCGAGCCCGGTCTCAGACTGGAAGAGGGCGACTTCATCAAAAGCAGCGTTAATTCATACGCCGAACTCTTGCTGCAACCCGGTAACTATCTGCGCGTTGGCGGCGAGACGGAGTGCCAGATTTTCAGTGCCGAGCACGACAAGATGAGATTTAAACTAAACAAGGGCACGATCAGCCTGGAAATTTTGGCGACCGAATGGGAAGACACCATCTACTCACGCAAGGAAGCGTACCAATTGATCAGAGTGATAACGCCGAATGCGCAAGTCTTTATCAGTGAGCCCGGCATCTTTCGTATAAACGCGGTAACTCGTGGACGAACCGAACTGATCGTGCGCAATGGCGAGGCCGTAATAAATGGCCGGCGCGTCAAAAAGAATCGGAGCGCAGTGGCGTCGGGCGATAGCATCACTGTGGCGGAAATAGATTCGAAGAGCGAAGACAGCTTCGATCTGTGGGGACGTGAACGGGCAGATAAATTAGTCCATGCGAACAGGATGTTGAAGAACGAGTCGCCGTGGACCGACAAACGTAAGGACGGAGAAAAAACGTCCGTTGACTTCCCTGAAGAAGAAGAAACCAGGCTCAGACGCGGCGTAGTTTCTGTCAGGCCGGGGACGGTCAACTTCGTCGAGTCAGGTGTTGAGCTAAGTCGACCTACAAAAGAATGGGAACAACTGCCTGAGAAGTCGGAACTGGAAACCGGTGATAGGTTGCGCACGAACGAGCATAGTTTTGTTGAAATAGCAGTGTTGCCTGACATGCACCTCAGACTCGATCAAAGCTCTGAAGCTTTATTTGAACAACTATCAACCGACTCGATTTCAGTGAAGTTATTACGAGGATCTGCGATTCTCAACGTGGCCCAATTCGACAGCAAGGAAGGGCTACCGCTTACCTTCGGCGGACCATCGACATCAGTGGTTATAGCCGAAGAGGGAAACTACCGCATTGACATCACGCCGAGTGGCGAGGAGATCACAGTTCGCGAAGGCAAGGTGATGTTGAAGGAAAAATCCGTGAATGCGTGCCGGAGAATTGCCGCTGGAACAATTTCCGACTGCGACAAAAAGAAGCGTGACACCTTCGATGCCTGGAGTGAATATCGAGGCGAAGGTGAGTATTTTCAAGGAAAAAGAGTGGTGCCGGTCGTTTATTTTTTGACGGATTTACGACGGGTGCGATTTAGAAAAACCGGCTTCTGGTTTCAGAATCCCGGTCAAACTACCTACACGTTTGTACCTTTTACGTCGCCGCACTTTAGATCTCCCTACGGAGGCAACTACTCAACTGTGCTTACGCCGCCAAAGATGCGGATGAATAGAGTCGACCCGCGAGACGATCCTTTCTCTCGCCTGCCGGGTTTGGCGCCTCAGCGACCACGGCCTTGATCCAAGTTCGAACAAATTTCAGTGCTCAGGAAAACGTAATGACAACACCCCAAATCCCCTATCAACGTAACGCAGTCGGACCAGCCCAGTGTATTACGGACGCATGGGAGCTCGTGAAGCCGCAATACTGGTTGTTTGTCGGCATGTGTGTGGTGGCCATGTTGATCGGAACGGCTGTGCCTTTAGGAATACTCCTCGGGCCCATGATGTGTGGTCTATATTTCATGTTTTTTAAGCTGCGCCGTGGCGAGCCGATTGAATTCGCCATGCTGTTCAAAGGGTTCGACTTCTTTGGTCCAAGCCTGGTTGCTACACTGCTGCACATTGTGCCCATTCTCGCGATCGTGCTTCCTGCATATATTTTCTTTTACGTGAGTCTGATTGTGTCGGTGGCAGCGATGGGGAATGATCCTAATCCATGGGCTTTTATGGGCGTGCTGGCGATGCTCATGCTGTTCTTTGTGTTTGTCTTTGCCGTCATCATCATCGTTTCGATCGGATTTACGTTCGCTTATCCACTCATTGTCGATCGAAGGCTAAAGGGATTAGACGCGGTGAAGCTGAGCTTCAAGGCTGCGATGGCAAACTTCTGGGGTTTACTTGGAATGATGCTGCTCACTGGTTTGTTGGGTGTTGCCGGTATCGCGCTGTGTTACGTGGGCCTGTTTCTCGTGCTTCCGATCTCTTACGGGGCGATAGCCGCGGCTTATGAACGAGTGTTCGGTTTGGCCCACTTAAGTGAGGCTTCGAATCTGCCGCCGCCGCCGCCAACGTTCAATTAAGCTGACATGCCGGTTCCCGATCTCATCATTCGCGGGCGTTGGATTGTGTTACCAGACATAATCGGTCCGCGCTCGATTCACATTCAGGATGGACGAATTGCAGCGGTCGCTGCGTACTCTGAAACACACTCGGAGTGTGAACTAATCGATCTGGATCCCAAGCTCGTGGTCATGCCGGGGTTGGTTGATACACACGTTCATATCAATTCGCCTGGACGAACGGAGTGGGAGGGCTTTCAGAACGCAACTCTGGCTGCTGCCGCGGGCGGAGTCACGACGCTTGTCGATATGCCTTTGAACTCCATTCCTCCCACGACGACGCTTGCCGGTTTCAAGACCAAGTTGGACAGCGCCGCGAATAGTTGCTTTGTTGATGTCGGGTTTTGGGGTGGTGTGGTGCCGGGGAATACTTCTGAGCTCGCGCCAATGTTTGCAGCAGGTGTGGTGGGTTTCAAGTGCTTTCTCGTGCCCTCAGGTGTTGATGAGTTTCCGCATGTAACTGAAGACGACTTGCGTGAAGCTATGCCTGAGCTAACGCGGCTGGGTGCACTGTTGATTGTTCACGCGGAACTTCCCGGGCCAATCAAGTCTGACAGTAACGCTGCTGCTGACTATCAAACGTTTCTCGCTTCACGTCCGCGCGCGGCTGAAAATGAAGCAATTGAATTGATGATTCGGTTGAGTCAGGAATTCGGCACGCGGGTGCATATCGTTCATCTTTCGTCGGCGGAAGCAATACCCATGTTGCGTAACGCGCAGGCAGCGGGAGTGAGAATTACGGCTGAGACCTGTCCACATTATCTTCACTTCGCCGCCGAAGAAGTTCCCGCTGGGGCAACAGAGTTTAAGTGTTGTCCGCCGATTCGCGAGCGAGAGAATCGAGAAGCGTTGTGGCAGGGCCTTGCAGATGGGACGATTGATTTGATTGTTTCGGATCATTCGCCGTGTCCGGGAGAGATGAAGTTGCGTGAGAGTGGTGATTTTATGAACGCCTGGGGCGGTATTGCCTCGCTTCAACTCAGGCTGCCGATTATCTGGACCGAAGCGCGACGGCGTGGGTACACCATACAGGACATGACAAAGTGGCTTTGTGCTAACCCGGCAAGGCAGGTTTCCTTGCAGACGCGAAAGGGAGCGATTGCTGCCGGAAACGATGCCGATCTCGTGGTCTGGAATCCCGACGAGCAATTCACGGTCGCCGCGAAAGCACTGCATCATCGCCACAAGATCACACCGTACGAAAGCGAAGTGCTGAGTGGAGTTGTGCAAAAGACTTTTCTTCGTGGAAGAAAGATCTATGATGAGGGCCGCCTTACCGATAGTCCATTGGGCCACATGCTTTTCAGAGAAGGTGTACAGCATTTACAAGATTAATCAGGATTAACATGTAAATCATGGATTTCACTGAACTGATCGATCTGGCGTCGGAGAGGCTTGGGGGCGCGGTGCTCGTGGCCAATGATGATTTTTTTGCGCCTAAAGAGAACCTGCTCAAGGCAAGCGCGCCGATTTTTATTGAGGGGAAGTATACCGATCGCGGGAAGTGGATGGATGGGTGGGAGAGCCGGCGACGGCGCACGCCTGGCTTTGATTGGTGCATCATTCGGCTTGGTCTTCCGGGAATTGTTCGCGGCATCGTAGTCGATACCAGTTACTTTCGTGGCAACTATCCGGAACACTGCGCCCTGGACGGCGCTGTCTTTTCCGGCGTGCCGACCGAGGAAGAATTGACGAGCGAAGCGGTCCAATGGGTGCCGCTGTTGCCTCAACTGCCGCTCGCGGGTGATAGCCAGAATCCTTTTCCGCTCCAGTATGAAGAGCGAGTGACGCACCTTCGTTTCAAGATTTTTCCTGACGGAGGCGTGGCCCGGCTTCGAGTGTATGGCGAAGTGTTGCCTGATTGGGATCAACTCAAACGCGCCGGCGGTTTCATCGATCTTGCAGCGGCGGAAAACGGCGCGCTCGTACTCTCGTGCAGCGACATGTTCTTCGGTCACCGGCACAATCTGATCATGCCGGGTCGTGCGGCCAACATGAGTGACGGATGGGAAACAAAGCGGCGCCGTGGTCCAGGTCACGATTGGGCTATCATCAAGCTCGGCAAGCCTGGCCAGATACGTCGCGTCGAGGTTGACACGTCTCACTTCAAAGGCAATTTTCCCGAGAGCTGTTCACTCGAAGCATGCAACGCCGAAGGTCGAACGGCCGAAGCTCTGACTGACTTATCAACACCCTGGACCACTGTCCTGCCGCGCACCAAGCTGCAAGCCCATACGCGTCACTTCTTCGATCAGGAGTTGATCGATACCGGCGTTGCGTCACATCTGCGTTTCAGTATTTTTCCTGATGGCGGAGTGAGCCGCCTGCGGGTTTACGGGACGCTCGTTGAGTGACATGACTAGTAATCTGGCATGGCTGAACACACTCCCTGTCGAGGAAGCAGCGAAAGAACTGCTGCAATGTTGTGGGTCGAAGCGCTGGGCGAAGGAGATGGCAAGCCGGCGTCCTTTTCAAAACGTTGAGGCGCTGCTAAGAGCTGCCAACGATATCTGGTGGTCGCTATCGCCGGACGACTGGCTCGAAGCGTTTCGCAGCCATCCGAAGATTGGCGAGAGGAAGGCAGCGCAGGCAGTTTCAGCACAGTCGAGCGAGTGGTCAGGACAGGAACAGGCCGGAGTAAGCAATGCGTCACAGCAAACAGTCGACTCGCTGGCGGCACTAAATCGCGCTTACGAGCAGAAGTTTGAGTTCATTTTCATCATTTGTGCTAGCGGTAAAACGTCTGAAGAGATGCTGGCGGCATTGCGGGAACGACTCAACAACAAACCTGAGGTTGAGCTAACAATCGCCGCGGCGGAGCAAAGTAAGATTACCGAACTACGCCTGAGGAAATTGATATAAGATGGTGCGCCGACAGGATTACAGGACTTTCCAAGATTTACATGATTCAATCCTGCAAATCCTGAAAAATCGAGTAAATCCTGGCAAATGAGTACCATCTCAACGCACATACTCGACACCTCGAGGGGAGCGCCCGCCAGTGGCGTAGCGGTCTGTCTCGAAATACAGAACACCGACGAGAGTTGGACGGAGTTGAGCCATGCATGGACCGACACTGACGGCCGCGTCAAACCGTTCTTTCTCGTCGACCGGCCCGTGTCAAACGGCACTTATCGCCTGGTCTTCGATACCGAGCCGTATTTCTCATCGCTTAGCGTCACCTGCTTCTATCCTCAGGTGACGGTGGTCTTCAACGTCGACGACGGATCCCAGCATTACCACGTTCCGCTTCTGATCAGTCCTTACGGCTATACGACTTATCGCGGGAGCTAAGCGTTCGCGAACATCATGATCATAGATCCCACGCTGAGTGAGTGGCTCAACCTGCTATTTCGCTGGATACACGTCTTTGCCGGCATCATGTGGGTCGGCACTACTTACTACTTCACGTGGCTCGACGCGCGCCTGACGGAAGAAGAAAAGGCCGTCGCGAACACCGGCGCGGCGCCTCAGGTCTGGATGGTCCATAGCGGCGGCTTCTACGCGGTTGAAAAACGTAAGGTGCCCGATCTCGCTTCTCGCACGTTGCACTGGTTTAAGTGGGAAGCCGGGACCACGTGGCTCAGCGGCTTCGCATTGCTAATCCTTATTTACTATCTGGGTGGCGGCGCACTGATCGATCCTGACGTGCGCGAGTTGAGTTTAGTCACGGCGGTGGCGATCGGTATCGGCGTGATTCTCGCGTGTGGGTTTGTGTACGACGTGTTGATGATATCGCCGTTGGGCCGCAACGAAAAGGCATTCGCGGCCGTCGCTTATGTTCTCATCGTCGTTGTGGCCTGGGGATTAACGAAGTTCCTCAGCGCGCGCGCCGTTTACATTCACGTGGGCGCAATCTTCGGCACGATCATGGCCGCGAACGTTTGGATGCACATTCTGCCGGCGCAAAAACGCATGATCGCGGCGCTCAACGAAGGTCGCAAACCTGACGAGCGTCTCTCGGCACAAGCCAAGTTGCGATCTAAACAAAACACTTTCATGGCTGTGCCCGTGGTGTTCCTCATGATCAGCAACCACTATCCGGGAGTAACGTACGGCGATCGTTATAACTGGATCATCCTTTCAGTGCTTGTGCTTCTCGGCTGGATCGCTGCGAAGTTTATTCGACGAGCCTAAAACGAACCGTGCCCCCTGCCGACACAACACATCTCATTAGCCAACTCGATGAGCTGAAAAATCAATTTACTCCCGAAGCAATGCGCCGCGTTCAGCGTCTACTCGAGCAACTCTCGCGCAAACGTCTCAACGACGCGGATTCTCTCGTTCGATACCATGAAATCCTCCTGTTTCTACGCGCGTATCCGCAAAATGCGCCGGTCGTGCGCACTGTGGAAAACGAGCTGCGCGGCTTTTCAAACAGAGTCTCTGCATTACGCGAACAGGAGATCGATCTCTCACCCCTCGAAGAGCCGGAGATCTCCGGCATCGCAGGAACTTCCGTCGTTGACACTTTTAGTTTCTACATCGTTCGCTGGCTCTTGCAGCGACATCCGTCACGAGTGGATCTCGACTGGGAGTGGTTCGCGGATGAGAACCGCCTGGCTGAGACGTGGCCGCGGTTCATGCCACTGCTGGAAGAAGACGCTTTCGTGGAAGCTAACATTCCTTACCGCGAATGGTTGCGCGCGGCGCGCGGGCGCAACACTGAGTTGGCATGGCTCTTCGCGCGCGTGAACAAACTACCGCGCTCCGAACACGAACGCGCCGAGCTCTACAACTCGCAGAAACTGTACGTGCGTTGGACACCGGGCTTCAATGCATCGCGCACAGGCATGCGTGTCGCCACAAAGAAGTTCTTCTACCATCGCGGTCCATTAATTCAACGGCGCGACATCAATCTGAGCAAGGAACTGGCCCAACCCTCACCACCGCTGGAAAAGTTGTCACCCGTACAAGGTGAGAGAGCGCTCGACATGGCGCGTGAAGCGTCAACCGTTCGTTATCGCGAGCTTTACAATTTTACTCACGGCGATCCGAGGCACGTGTATCGTGCTCAGTTAGGCCGCGGCGTCGAACTGTTTCTGATAGGCTTACCCGCGGAAAGGCGTTTGCCACTGCGTGCTTCTCATGCCGCGATGATCTACAAAAACGGCGTTCCGATCGGCTACTTCGAAGGGCTGTCGCTGTTCGAGCGCATGGAAACCGGATTCAACTTGTATTACTCGTTTCGCGATGGTGAAACGGCGTGGCTGTACGCGCGGATGCTGAATGTCATGCATCACTTTGCGGGCGTGACTGCTTTCTCACTCGACCCGTACCAGATCGGACACGAGAACGAGGAAGGCATTGAGTCAGGAGCGTTCTGGTTTTATCGCAAGCTGGGCTTTCGCCCGGTGAACAAAGATGCGCTGCAGCTTACTGAGAAGGAAGAACAGAAGATCGCGTCGCGCAAGGGTTATCGCACAACAGCCGCAACGCTGCGGAAGCTGGCGCAAAGTCCGATGATCTTTGAGTTGAATAGTGAGAGACGCGGTGACTGGGATCGATTTCAGGTGCGGAAGATTGGCTTTAAAGCACAGCACCAGAAAGAAACAGGTTTTGCGGCAATATTACCGTTGATACCGGATTTGAAGCGCTGGCGCGCTGCTGAGAGAAAGTTGTTATCGCAAATTGTTCGAGCCAAAGCGGCCGCGGAGGAAACGACGTATCTGAAGTTGATGCGGCGCCATGAGCGACTACGACGCGCAGTCATTAGACTTGGATCTTGACCACGGATTACACGGATGATTAAACGGATGAACACTGATCGATCTGGTGTTCTAAGATCTTTGCTTCTGAAAAGTTTTCGAGTTTGGTGAAATACTCTGCGTTGCGATCCAATGCGTTGCGCGGGACGAGGCCGACGATTTCGGCACTCGCAATCTCTACACCCAGCCGGTCCGCCTCGCGATGCACTGCATCGTAAGCAGCAGCCATCCCGGTCACTTCATAGTTGATGAGGTTCATCGACACCTGGACCAGGGCGCGTGTGTGCAGGCGAAATCCCAGAGCTTTCAGAAACGGCAAGCCGCCGTTGCGCGCTCTGATCGTTCGCGCAATCTGTCGCGCGATAGCAGTATCGCTACTGCGAAGAATCACGTTGAACGCGATCAGGAACGGCCGCGCGCCTACGGCAATCGCGCCGGCAGAATCGTGAACCCGGGCCAGTCCTTCGTCAGGCGCACGCTCAGGGTGCGTTGTGATCTGTTCGCGCAGGAGTTCGAGTGCTCCACGTCGCACGTCTTCCAGATTCACTCGTTCCGGACGCAACGCGGCTCGTTCGTAGTAATACACCGGGATTGAGAGTTCATGCGCGATGATCTTCCCCGCGGCATGAGCGAGACGCACGCAGTCGTCCATCGTTACGCCACGCACGGGAACAAACGGCAGCACATCGGTAGCACCGAGTCGCGGGTGTTCGCCCTGATGCGCGCGCATGTCGATAAGCTCTGACGCTCGTCTTACTGCGTTGACGGCAGCAGCAACAACCTTCTCGGGCGAGGCGACAAACGTGATTACTGACCGGTTGTGATCAGGATCGATATGCGTATCGAGCACGCAAGCGGTTTCAACCGCAGTGATAGCTTCAGCGATCTGCTGGACCGTTTTCGGCTTTCGTCCTTCGCTGAAGTTTGGAATGCACTCGACTAGCGCTTGCATAAATTCATTTTAGACAGGATTTCAGCATTCTCAGGATGTACAAGATACTGTATTTTGATTGTATGCCGCAGGATCGCTTCATCAGCCAACGCAAAAACGCATGGCAGCGGCTCGAGGATTTGCTCAAGTTGCTTGACACTGCTTCATTGCGGCGTTTGCGACGAGAAGAAGTTCGTGAACTGGGACGCATCTATCGTCGCACGGCTTCCGATCTTGCTATCGCACGTGCCGAGTCGCGCGATCCGCGCCTGATCAATTACCTGAACAGTCTCGTAATTCGCGCGCATGGCCGCATCTATCGCGCCGATGCTCAGGGCGGCAAACGAATTCGCAACTACTTTACTCGCGAACTACCACAGACATTCCGTCGCACCTGGCGTTACACACTGCTATCGTTCTCTGTCTTCACTCTCTTTGCGCTCCTCAGCTTTGTAGGCACGCGTTACGATCCGGAGTTTTCAGAACTCGTCGGCGTGAACCCCGCCTTTCGTGAGATCTACATTGAAACCAAAACACCCTGGTGGGAATCGCTCAACGAGTCGAACCAAATAGGCGCAAGTGCGATCATGACCAACAACATTATGGTCACGATCTACACTTTTGCATTTGGCGCCACCTGCGGAATCGGCACACTATTCTATCTTGCATTTAACGGGGCCAACATTGCTTCAGTGCTGGCACTCACCTATCGAGCGGGCTTCGGAAACGATCTCGTGACGTTCATCGTTGCACATGGAGTGATCGAACTATCGTGCATCTTCATTGCGGGCGGCGCGGGGCTGCTGATCGGCAGCGCCATAATCATGCCCGGCAATCTCACTCGCGCGGATGCGCTGCGAACGCGAGGCATGGAAGCTGTTCGGCTGATGATGGGAGTGGCGCTGTTGCTGGTGGTTGCGGGTACGATCGAAGGCTTCATTTCGCCTGCGCCAATCGATCCTCGAATCAAGTACAGCATCGCGGCAATCACCGGTGTCGCCATGTATTCCTATCTGCTTTTTGTGGGCCACGATAAGTGATTCACAACAGCCCGCGTTCCTTCACTCGCAAATAGGTTTCCAACAAGGCGGGCGCTAACGCGGCGGCAGTGACGTCCAGCGCCAGACCTCCCAACGACTCCACCAACCGCAGCGCGGCTTCGCGATGATGGATAATCTCTTCAGCAACCGATTGCGTGAATACATCGCGTACTGAAGTCGGGCTTTGACGGACCACTGCTTTCAAGTCTCTGTCAGCGATCGTAACCACCAACGGTAAATGGCGCGGGCGCAGGATGTGAAGTGAATTCAGCAACTCCTTCGAGCCTTCTTCGTCCACCAGATCAGTCAACAAAACAACCAGCGCGCGTCGTTTGCTGTTTGCCGCAATAAACTCAAACGCGTGTGGGTAAGAAGGCTCGATCATTTCAGGCTCGACGGCGTATAGAGCTTCGAGTGCTGCTTCGATGTGATCACGTCCGCGACCGGGTGGCAAATAGCTTTTGATCCGGCGGCCAAAAACCATTACTCCGGCGTTGTCGCCGGCCCGTGCCGCAGCGGAAAACAACGCGAGAGTTGCGTGTACGGCTGAATCGAGTTTTGTTTCCTGTTCGATACGTGCGGTCATGAGGCGGCCCGCGTCGAGTGCGATCAGGATTGTTTGATCGCGCTCGATCTGATACTGCCGCGTGGTGAGTTTTCCGCGACGCGCCGTCGCCGTCCAGGAGATGTGTCGCAGCTCGTCGCCACGAACGTAATCGCGCATCGATTCAAATTCGCGACCCTCACCGCGCCACGAAGTCTTGCGATGTGACGAAACAACTGAGCGGGCGCCGAGTGCTTTCAACTCCGCTTCTCGTGCGCGTCGCATGTTGGGATACACCTTTATCGTCACCCGCTCCGCCACATTCATCTGGCGCCAAACGAGTCGAAACCGCGAACGAAAGCGCAACGCTGTTTGTCCAAACTCGAACCTGCCGCGTCTTGGTGGTGTAACCCCGTAGACGAGCGTCGCAGTGCTTTGTGCTTCGACGTGAATCGTGCCTTCGCGCTCACCATTCAAGATCATTTGCGGCGGATATTCGTCTTTGACGATCAGCAGGATGGATCGATTGGTAGCGTTTTGAACGTGGATTCTGACTTCGGTCTCAGCTCCCATCGCGAAGCGACTGGCAAACTCGCGTGAGATCGTCACGCCTTTGGGAAGTCGACACAACCTCGATTCGGCGACGGCAGCGGCGAGGAGCAGGCCATCGTAGGCAAACGCGACCCAGCGCAGCCAGGGATGTTCCCATGAGAGAGCCAAAGGAATTAAACCCAGTGCGAAGAGAAAATAAAAGAGTTTGGTGAAAACAAAGCGCAAGTTTTACCTGGGAACTTCCGCCGACTTCAAAATATCCGTGATCACGGAATCGGGTGTGACGCCGTCGAGCTCCGCCTCTGCACGTAACGTTAAACGATGACGCAGAACCGGAAGAGCAACATCGCGCACGTCATCAGGAGTCACAAAGTCACGTCCGCGGATTGCCGCGAGGGCCTTTGAACAAAGTAGCAGTGCGACCGACGCTCGCGGGCTCGCACCGTAATGAATGAACGGATGCGCGCGAGTGCGACGCACCAGGTCGACAGCGTAATGCTGAACACCGGGTTCCATTCGCGCTTCCGCAATCTCTGCACGGCAAAGAGCAATTGCATGCGGATCGGTGAGTGGTTTTATATCGACCTGGTCCAATCGTTTCGAGTTGAAGCCTGCGTCCCAGCGCGCCACCACCTCGCGCTCTTCTTCCTCGCTCGGATACCCCAACAGTATTTTGAGTTGGAAGCGATCTAGTTGTGCCTCGGGAAGCGGGTAAGTTCCTTCATACTCGATCGGATTTTCGGTAGCTAAGACGGTGAAGATCGTCGGCAGCGGATAGGCTTCGCCGTCGATCGTTACCTGGCGTTCTTCCATCGCTTCCAATAAAGCAGCCTGCGTTTTTGGCGGCGTGCGATTAATCTCGTCGGCAAGCAGAATGTCGGTGAATATCGGGCCACGGCGCAGATTGAAATTCGATGTTGCGATGTTGAAAACGTTGGTGCCTGTGATGTCGGAGGGCATCAGGTCGGGCGTGAATTGTATGCGGCTGAAGGTGGCGTTGATGATCCGCGACAGCGTTTTTACTGCCAGCGTTTTGGCGGTGCCCGGCACGCCTTCGATCAGTGCGTGGCCTTCCGCGAGCAAGGCGATCAGGATCTGTTCGATCGCATCGTCTTGTCCGACGATTACCTTGCGTATTTCATTTCGAATGTGTTCGACAGTTGAGGCGACGGTTTCAGGCATCGGTTCAAAGTACAGATATCAAAGTTCAAAGGTCAAATGTTTTCTGCGGCTTGTCGCAGCTCGCGAGAACGCATGCGCAGGCCGAGATCTCTTTCCACCTCACGTAGTCGCCGCACGAGATCGATCGACTGCCGCCAGTTGATCGGTTCGCCGTTGATGGCGTCTTCACATTGACGCATCAAGGTCTCGAGCTTATGTCGATCGATCGTTGAGCGTTCCGCGATGCGGGCGGCAATCTCCGAGCGCGAGCTGTTGTAATTAACGCCGGCATGTCGCGCGAGAACTCTACGCGTCCGCGTGTAAATGTTTTCGATGGCCAGATCGAAAGCGCGCGAACGTTCCTGCAGCTCGGCCATCGAGGCAACAAACTCCAGGCTCGAACGTCGATCTACCTGTGGCAACGGCAAAGGGCGCCCGAACCGGCGCGCATTCGTCCAAAGAATCAACAGCACGATAAGAGCTATCTGCGCTGCCAGAGCAAGAACAGGCGTGCCGGCAAAGTACTGCGCAAACGCGTTTTGCGTGACGCCCTTGCCTTGATGATATTCATCAAAGGCGATGAGCCCTTCTCGACGTGCGAGCGTATTGATCGCGAGTTGCAAATTATCGTTCAGCCTGATGCCGCCGTTGGTGACGATGTAAGGATCGCTGAGCACGACGATGCGGCCAAAGCCATAAGCGTAGTCGACCAGCAACGCTCCGCTTGGATCGGCAATGTGCACGATTGGAGCGCGCGGTTCCCACTCTTCTCCCTCCTGTTGTGGTAAATCGATTGCATCCGGATCAAACCATTCCTCCGCTCCCTCATCCGGCGGGTCGACGTAGAGTCGAGAAGCAAAACGTGATGGCATTATGGTATCGACGCTACGCGTCAGAAGTGTCGGCTGCACCGGGCGAAAGGCGGTGACGTTCTTCGTCATCTGCGAAGCATCGGCAGGGTTGACGTCAAGAGTGGGAAAACCACCCTCTCTCGAATTGATGGTCCAACCACCTGACACTGGCACAAGCTGACGATCCAAGTCGCGATCGATAAGAACGAACTGGCCGCCTCGCGCTACCCACTGAAGTAAAGCACCTGCTTCATCGTCCGTAAAAGAGACTTGCGTTTGGCCCACTACTACAAACGTAGTAACCAGCTGCCCCGAATCACCCAGAAGTTTTTCAGGGGTTTCGCGCCAGCGGATAACTTTGTACCCGGATTCGTTGAGAAAGTCGTGAAGCGCGCGAGTGCCTGTTGGTCCTGAATGATACGTCGAACGATTCGGATTGATCTCCTGGTCCTGGGTCTTATCTTCCTTGACGTACGTGAGTGTATTAAGAATGACGAGCAATCCGATGATTACTACGAACGTTAGAATGATAGTGAGTCGCTGGCGCATCGAGAGTTTAGTTTCCGCTCTTCAATGTCGAGAGATAGCCGGCGCGGAAGTCCTGCCAGTCGTTTGGAGTTGCCTGCGCTAAACCATACCAGTGGCGCTCGAAGCTATCGGTAAGTCCTCTCATTCGCGAATGAAGCTGCGGAGCGTTTCTGAGAGAGTTGAGGTAATCGCGATTAGTTTTATGTTGGGCCAGGCTAATTACTTTCCGATCGCCGAGTTCTACAAGCAGCGCGATGTAAGCTTTGCGGATAGCTGCTCGCAGATCTCCGCTACGCGCGAGTGCTTCAGCTTCAGAAAGTAGATCCGTCGACGTCTGCTCGGGCTCGAGCCGTTCGCCGAGTACGATTCGCGCTTTCCGTTTCTTTGGAGTTTTACGCTTTCGCGAGCGCTCAAAACGCGTCAATAGAATCTTGACGACGTAAACAAGCAGCGCCAGTGCGGCAAGGATTACCACAACCTGTGCAATCTGCGTGAAGAGATTTGCGCGCCCTTCTTCCATGGGAGCACGTTTCGGAAAGAGATTCTCGAGCCAGCGAAAGAAATCCTGAATCAACCGAGTCAACGCATTGGGACCGCGCGCGCCTGTCGCGTATTCCGGACGCGCGAGGATACTTTCGAGTCTGGTTTTTGCCTGGTCCTTAGTCTCTGTCGATGGAGGCGCGGTTTGATATTGGGCGAGACGTACTTCAACCGCTTGAAGATTTTCGAGCAGCTGCCTCAGCTTTTCGGGGAGATCGACGGCCTGCTCGAGTTCTTTCAGGTCCCTGTGGAGCCATGAGTTGTCTACCTCATAAATGCCTTCAGGCGATTCGACGGTCTGGTGCTCAGGCAATGCAGCTTTAACGCCCTGGATAGTCAGCCCAATTCGATTTCCATAATCGACCGGGGGTTCCTCTTCGTCACTTGTAGTCAACGTGTCCAGCGCGGTGATGGCGTTCTTAACGTTCTGGTGATACTCAGAAATTGGAATCGCGGCGACAGTGGCAGGGGAAAAAAACAGCAGCGTAGCCAGCACTAGAAGTCGAAATTGCCTTGTCGAAATCTGAGGCATCAACGAAGTTAACCGAGATTCAGAACACTACCTGTTCCTCTTCGCGCCGGAGGTGGTTGCGTGCGCTCCGTGTAGAGTGCCGTTCCAAGTGGCGATGAGACGTCGATATCCGGAAGCTCACCGAGCTGCCGTGCCGCCATCAACTCGATGTCGTAGCCTTCGTGCCTGACTCGCTCGTCAACGTAAAGCAGTGAGAGTCCCAGCATCCAAACTGGCGTTAGCAATATTGAACTTAATGGTCCAAGCACGCTGTAGGCGATCGCGTACCATGCGGGCCACTGAGTAGAGTTCAGGGGATCAACTCCGTTGAGATAGCCGTACCACCCCAGTGGAATCAATAGAATCATCAATGCGGAGTTAGTGGCGAAAGTAGTAAACAGAGTCATTGCCATCAGACGGCGAACATTGCCGCGGGCCAGGGAAAAACTCCGCGTCAACGCTTCCAAAACTCCTTTGCCCTCGACCAGCATCACCTGAGGTACATAGGCCACGCGTCCCACGATGAAAAAGAAAACCCAGAGAGCAAAAGCCGTCGCGACAACAAATCCGATACCGCCGATAATCGCAGGCAGCCACAAGGGAGCGAAACTCGCGAGCGCCATCGAACCGAGGAGGAAGATGAAGATCGCCATTTCCCAGCCGACAAATGCCGCGACGGAAGAAGCGAGGATCCATCCGAGAACAATTAACGAAGCAGCCAGTAGTCCCCAAAATCGCGAGCGTACCGCGCGGTAGGTGGCGCCGGCAGTGACTGCATCATTGCGCAGAAGGTGGGCCACGAGAGTACGCGTCGCACCTCCCATCACTACGAGTATGAACAGGTACCCGCCTAAGATGATTACGACTGAGAGTCCCCACAACAACATGTAGAACAGGAGATCCTCATTCTCCGAAGTGCCGAACACTCGTCGCATGCTGATTGAAAAAACTATCCAGCCCGCGGCAACGATGATGACAGGCGGCGCGGCGGTCCTGATCAAGACGAACAGGTGGCGGCGATACAGTCTGACTGCACGATCGATTAGATCGCCGGCGCCGAGAGGTGCGAGAGGCAGTTGGCTAGCTGACCAGGTTGACATCAAAAACGTCGATCAATTTTTAACTCTGAATCGTTGAGCGGAGCGTCGAAAGCGAAGTCGGTTAAGTTAAACTCCCAATCGACCAGCGCGGGCCTGACTTCTGATTGAATCGATAGATGAAATTTGTAAGTGTGCGGTAAGTTTAGTCCGGCTTCGTCCTTGAAATCGGAGAATTCTTCGTAAGCTTCGAAACGCGCGCTCAAGGCTTTTGGGTCGCTGGCAGGCAGCAAGTCTCCCCTACTATTGGGGATTCTGCGCTGCTCCGTTGCATACATAACTCTCGTGTACTCGGTGCGCACGTGCCGGAAAGTGTCAGGTTCAAAAAAGAGAACTATCTTCATATCCGAGCCTTTACGCGGGCCGTACTTAAGAAGATGAAATTCCTTTCCGCCGATCTTTTTCAGGCCGCCATATTCGAGTTTTGGATTTCTCTCCGGAACATTCAGCAGCGGCCACGACTCTGACAACGTTCCGCCCACCAATCCCTCTTTGAAGGTCACGTCGTTTGCTACAAAGAACTGGGCGAGGCACGTGCGAGAACCTGGCTTGAATTGACTGGCCTCAAAATTTTTGCCGTCAAAGCGAAGCAACTCGAAGGGATAATCAGGCGTGTCGAACTTCATGTTGATGAGATTGGCCGCGCCTTGAGAAGCAATCAACACCTGGCCTCCCACCTGGCCCTCGCCACAGAGCTTCACCGTAACGGTGGCGTTTCCTTTTATTCTCGTGCCGCGAACGCGAGCGCGGGCTTCGGCCGATCCAATCGACTCGAGATGCTTTGCGACTAGTTCAGCAGGTGTGAGCTTCGCATCGGCGCCGGCGGACTCGGCCTGAATGGTGAAGACCACGATACAGACCAAAAGGGAAAGTGATAAGAAGGTTTTCATGGCTTTGTAGTGTACAAGATCACAGGGTTTACAGGATGGTAAAGTTTATCCTGTAAACCCTGTGAGTGGTAAAGCTAGTGGTAGTGCGTCAGTTTGAATTTGGAATTAATACGCCGCAGGCGTTCGCAATTTACGCCGCAGGCGTTCGCTAATTTCAGCCCAGGGTTGGAGCGCAGCGACAACCCTGGGGATAACAATTCCTGCTGTAATCAACCCTGAAAGGGTTAGCGCCGCACATGCCTAACGCTTTCAGTGTTGCTATTCGTTTTATGTTTCGTTCCCAGGGTTGTCGCTGCGCTCCAACCCTGGGCTGAGGTTAGCGAACGCCTTCGGCGTAATTTGCGAATGCCTTCCGGCGTAAATGTCCAATTTCAAACTGACGCACTACCAACCTACTCAAAAGCTAGAACGTAAACTTCCACGCGAGTTGAAGAATTCGCGGATCAAAGGCGGAATTAATCTTGCCAAAATCCGTGTCGTTGATATCCAACGTATTGTCCACTGAGAAATTCGTGTGGTTGAAAACGTTGAAAGCCTCGAGCCGTAATTCCATACCCAGCCGCTCTTTGAATCTAATCCGCTTGATGAGAGCGGCATCTACGTTCCAATAACCCGGACCGTTGACTGGCGTCAGACTCAAATTGCCGAGTGTGCCTGCGGTGGGATGGGTAAAGAACGCAGAGCTCGCTCTGCCCTGGGCGTCGATCAACCTCGGATCGACCACGAGCGGAGCACCGGTTTTTGGATCGAAGAACAGTCCAACCATACTTTGCAGTTCAGATATGGTTAGAGTTGTATTTGGCGTGTTGTTGCCTGACCGAGCGGCACGATTTAGAGTTCCGCGCCCGGAGAGAAACGAGATTGGTCGTCCCGTTCTGATCTGCGCGATACCGCTGATTTGCCAACCGCCCAACAGCTTGCCGGCAAATCCGCTCCGATCGAAGAACCTCTTGCCTGGTCCAAAAGGCAGTTCGTAAACACCATTCGCCTTGAACACATGAGAGACGTCCTGATTGAGGCGCTTCTTTTCCTTGGTATCGCCAATTGCGTTGTCGAGGTACGGAGCGAACTCGGCCTGAGCCTGTTCGGCATTCGTGAAAGCCTTACTCCAGGTGTAGTTAACCTGATAGTACCAGCCACTCGTGAACCGCTTCCGTATCTCGGCTTGCAAGCCGTGATAATTGGACCAACCTGAACTGCCGATGTAATCGGTAACGAAGGCGTTCCTGTTTGTCGGCAAGAAAAACTCTGTGCCAATCTGCGCGCCGTTTGCTCCAATTCTAAAATTGGCCAAACAACCCTGCACCGGATTCTGGTTGAAATAGGTGCAACGGCTTGACAGATAATTCGATACCAATTCTCCCACCTGACCTTGTTTGATCAGATTCAGAATGGTCCCGTTTTGCAGATTCCCACCACGTAAACTGGCGGTAGGATTACCTAACAGCGGGAAAATTGTTAACGGTTGACTACCGGGAATTGCCGGGTTGAACCGCGCATCAGTGCACTTTTCAAGAGGGCTTCCCGATCCCGCAAGCGTAGCGCCTTGTAACGCGCAGTTATTCTGTGCCCTCAGGAAATCAGCCAGGAAACCATTTTGAAAGATCACCACCTGGTTAATGTCGAGTCCGCGAGTCAACTGCACGCCACGGTTACCGACGTAACCAACTGATAGCGCCGTGTCTTTAAAGATCTCCCGCTCGATACCGAAATTCCATTGCTCCGCATAAGGAGTCTTTAAGTTGAACTCGGTGGTAAACAGAGTGGGTGTCTGGCTGAGCGCCAGGTTATCTTCGATCGTTCGCGGCACTTTGAATACAGGAGTCGGGATCGGAATGATCCCACCGCCACTCACGGTACCCGTTAGGTCCTGAGTCACCGTTGACTGGAGCCCGGCATTGCCGCCAACCGAAGAGTTATTAAGCACGGTGGCGTTGTTATCAATCGCGTAGGCGATAGAAAAACCGCCGCGAATCGAAGTCTTGCCTGTCTTAAACGGATCCCAGGCAAAACTGAAATTCGGCGCCCAGTTGTTTAGATCCTTTGCCAGGAATTCTCGGCCGGTGCCTTTCCCGGCGAAATCGAGAATCGCCTTCGGATCACTCAGCACTGCGAGCGAGGTGTCCCTTGGCATCAGGCCCAGCCCGTCTCTTTCCGTGACCGGACTGATGTACTCCCAACGCATTCCGAAGTTCAGCGACAAATTCTCTTTTATACGCCAGGTATCACCGCCGTAAAACGACAGGGTGTTGTAGTCGAGGTGACGAATGGAACCGACACCGCGCGAGAATCCCGAGTCACGGCTGGCGACATTGAATGTCTGTACACCAGTATTCAGAGCACCCGTGAGCAGGGCCAGCAGGCTATTCGCCGTTGTGAATTGTGTACTCGAGAGTCCACCGGGAAAGTTCGCGACGTTGTTAACCAGCGGCGTTCGGTTTGTTGTCGTGTTGAACTGAACATTGTACTGGGGAATGATCCCGCCATCGTTGAAGTTTAGAATTTTCACGAACCTCGCGGTTGTTCCGAACCTGAAGACGTGATTACCCCTGACCAACGTGGCATGGTCAATCAGGTCATGATTTCTCGGAGCGCGGCCTTGTTGCAGGAAGTTCTGAATCGGATTAGTGATCAGAGGCAGTCCCAGCCGATAACCAACGTCAAACGTCTCACGATTAAAGAACACGGGCGTGCTGGAAGAGAAGCCAAAGCGCAGTTCGTTCGTGAGATTCGACGTCAAACTCGAGATCCACGCTAAGGAATACCGAGGCCGAGCAGATTCCTGGCCGCCACCTGGTAAACCCGGAAACGGTTCGCCGATATTGTTGAGCTGAACATCGTTTGGCGTTTTCGACAGGAAATGAGAGTAGACAGCTTCGAACCGGTGCTTCGAGGTAATGTCGTAGTCTATCCGGAACCCGATGTTCCTGCCGGTGCTGCCGTTTGGCGTATTGAAGCGAAAACCGCCGGTGTTCCGGGTATCACCAAGCGAAGTGTTATTCGACAGCGGCGTGAGATTGATCAACTCCCGGATACGCGGGTCCATCGGGCGACCGCTCAAAGTTAAAAGGTTAACCGTATGGAGCTGGTTATTGTCGGTACGAACGTAAGTGAAATTGCCTTCGCGGGCCGGCGCCAGCAAAACCGTTCGGTTCGGGTTGAAGTCTTCCTTCGTGTCAATGTACTCGTAGTAGAAGTAGAAGAAGAGTTTATTCTTCTGCGTGAGAAGTGGACCGCCTTCGCCGAATCTTGGCAGCGCGAAAGGACCACCCACGTTGAAGCCATACTGATGTTGAAGCAGCTTGGGCTTCGGGACTCTGTCGGCGTTGTTGAAAAATTCATTCGCATCGAACTTATCGTTGCGATAAAAGTCGTAAACCTCGCCGTGATAACTGGAACCACCGCGGGGAGTAGTGAGCTTGATTTGCGCAATGCCTAAGCCATCATCCGGTCCGGCATTCTGAGTGGTAACGGAGAATTCAGCGACACTCGCGACGCTTGGCGTATTCACGCCGAAAAGTGAATCCGTGCGCACGAAGTTGTCGTTGATCTCGATTCCATCCCAGGTAATGTTTGAGAAAGAACCACGCATTCCGTTAATAACCGAACCGCGGATATTGGTGTTAGTGTTCACGCCCGCCATGCCGCCGGCGAGATTGATGGGATTGCGACCGTTCAACGGGAGGTCCTGAACCTGTTTGACGTCAACGGTAGTGTTTAGCTTTGCGTCTTCGGAACGAATAAGCGATTGGGCATCCGAAGCGGTGACGGAGACGGTTTCCGCGACACCGCCTGGCTCGAGTGTCAAGGAATTCAAAACGACCGGAGTATCAACGTGAACTTGCACGTTGCTCACCTGTAGTTTTTTGAAACCTCTTCCCTCGACGATAACCATGTAGACACCAGCGCGCACGTCAGCGATAACAAAATTACCTTCGTCGTTACTGGTAGCCATTTTCTGATCTTTTGTTGCGGCGTCGACCAGCGTGATCTTTGCGCCAGGGACGGTTGCGCCGGCGATATCTTTTACGGTACCGCTGATTCGGCTTGTGACTGTTTGTGAAAAAGTTATGGACACTGAGCCGCAAAGTACGAACGTACTAAGCAGGAGAGTGACAAGGTTGTCGCGTTGTGCACGATTAAGTAACCGGGCAGCGCTGCTAACGAGAGCATGGGCAGGAAGCTTAAAACTTCTCATCGTGGGCTCCTTTTGAGTTTGGGTCCGTCTACGAGCAGGATCGCCCAGACGGGTACTCTCTGATTCTTAACTTCCGAGAGGGGACTCGACTGGATTGGAAAAGACGGTAGATGGTTCAAACTGCCTCACGGCAATAGGCGTGCCCGATAAGATCTAGTAGCGGCTAACGTTTTTGGCAGGAATTAGCCAGTTTTGCGGCAGGCAATCTCGACCTGAAATCCAAGATTTTGGATCTTTCTGCGAATATATGAATCTCCTTTAAGTTTCGCGAGGTTACTTTAGTTACTCTGATTTTCGTCGAGCATCTATGTCCGGAACTCCGGAACTAAAAGTTATTTGACTACTTCCATTTCGAAATACAGTTCCTTGCCGCGAAAGATTGTCGACAGGTAGAACTCCCAAAATTTTCGCGTGAAGCGCAGCGAGGGCCAGCGCTGATCGAGATTGACTAAGAATTCAATTCCCAACGCTCGCCAGAGATTCGCCAAACTCACGTGAGTCTTCATTGGTTTGAGCTCTGCCGCCGTGTAGAACGGAAACGGCGTGCGCGAAGGAACAAAGCACGTGAACGAGTAGCTGTTGAAATGATTTCGATGAGTCGGGTCGGTTGCCCAATCAGGATTCGAGTAGTGTGGAGTAAGGATCTTCAGCCGCCCGCCGGGCTTGGTGATGCGGTGCAATTCAGTCACAAATCCAAGCACATCCGGAACATGCTCGATGACGTGTCGACAGATGATCTCTTCAAATTCATCGTTGCTGAAAGGATAAGGGAACGTGCCGAGATCGTGAATGACGTCTGCATGACTGCGTGGATTCGCATCGATGCCAATCGCGCCGGGAAACTTGTTTTGACCGCAGCCGACATCAAGAACTCTTTTCCCTATCGTTGATGAACTGTCGCTCATGCGTTAGTTCGTCTTCAAAAGTAGCGTGGCTAGCTCTTGCAGGTTGACGGCGTGAACAGGTTGATCCAGAGCACGCGAGACGTCAGAGATGTTCATTCCGTCCAACATAATTGCTTCATCGCTCTTTAGCATCTGTCTTGGTATCACAACGAACCCGCCCGTGACTCTTTCACGCGCCTTCACAAGGTCCTGACCCGTGAGTAAACCTGCAACAGAAACATCGCCACCGAAGTAGCTATTCTCCAGCGGCTCGACGAAGAGTCTCGTTGCGAATCGCGCGTTCATCGTGTCGATCATCTTCTTCAGCTCAGGAGCGAAAAGCGTCCCCGTGAAGATCGTGCCCGGTTGTTTGGTTAACTTCGTTTCATCGAGTTCGAGACGTCGTATTACTCTGCCAAACTCGTTTGCAAAAGATCGGACCATGCCCACGCCATCTTCAATCTGTGGATAATCACCGTAGTGCGCTCTTCCGGGAATGCGGCGCCCGGCTCGCAAGTAGATTTCGTCTCCCAGTAGCGCGAAGTTCGTCCCCAACCCGGCGTGAAGTTCTTTTTGGAGTGCAGCAACTTGATCGATGACGTTTCGACAAAAAGCCGGGGTCACGCGCGTTAGGCGTGGATCGGTGTTGTAGCGAGTCAAGCCCAGCGGCACAATCGCTACGCTTGTTATTCGCGGATACTCTGAAGCCAGATCGAGGATCGTTTTTTTCAATACTGCGTCGTCATTAATCCCGGGACACAACACGACTTGCGCATGTACTTCAATAGCTGCGTCCAGCAGTCTTTGCAGTTTTCCTGAAATGTCCGCTCGCTGTTTGTCGATCCCCAACATGTATGCGCGAACATCCAGATCGGTCGCGTGTACAGAAACGTATTGTGGCGACAGACGCTGTTCAACTATCCGGCGCATCTCGTCTTCCGTGATCGATGTGAGCGTGGTGTAGTTGCCGTAAAGGAAAGACAGGCGAACGTCTTCGTCTTTAATAAAGAGCGACGGCCGCGCATCTGCAGGGTTGCCATTGCAGAAACAGAAGATGCACTCGTTCGCGCATTGGCGCGGAACGATCTGCTCGAAAGCGAGGCCAAAGTCTTCTCCTTCGCCGCGTTCGAGCTCTACCTCCCAGTCTTCGCCGCTCTTCTTGCGTACCTCGAGAACGAGCTCGGTTTCTCCTGCAGTGTGAAAACGGAAATCGAGATAATCGCGAACTACGCGTCCGTTCACTTTTATTATTCGATCGCCGGATTCAAGGTCCATTTCCGCGCCGAGGCTGTTCGGAAGCACCTCATAGATCTCCACCCCGCGGCGGCGAATGTTTGTGACTGCTGGAGTAACTGCAAACTCGTACATGAGAGCATACTGTGCCACAGATTTTCCGTGGCTTAAAATGGGAAAACACTGACTATTGGCTTTTTGTTATATTTGCGTTATGAAGACACCTCTTTCAGTAGCCGCCCTACTTATTCTTGCCTGCTTTATCTCCATATCGGGTCAGGAAACCGCCGGCGTTTTGCCGGCAAAAGCTACAGTCAGCAATTCCGCTGGCGCGAATGTTCCGGACCTAACCGAGATCTATCGGGTCGGCGTGGGCGACGTGCTCGATGTACGTCTACTTAATTCCGCGAATAACAGATCCACGCTGTTCACGGTTGTAGGTGATGGCGTGATCGATCTTCCGATCGCTGGCGGCACAATTTCAGTCGCGGGGCTCACGACCGAAGAGATTCAAACGCGTATTGCAGCGGAACTTAAAAGACGCGCAGTGGAAGAGAAAGCTCAAGTGTCAGTGGGCGTGCGCCAGTATCTCAGCCACTCAGTAACAGTGACCGGTCTCGTCGTAAACCCGGGTACACGATTTTTGCGACGAGAAATGGTTCCTCTTTACGTTGTGCTGGCGGAGTCGCAATTACGAAACGATGGTGGCCGTGTGATGATCATGCGCGACGGCATTGCCGGGCAAGCTCACGACTTGAGCGATCCGGCGACACTCAACCTCCACGTTCAAACGGGCGACGTCATCACCGTAACCAGCCGCCCGCAGGAGTTCTACTACATCGCCGGTCGCATCAATTATCCCGGCCAGAAATCATTCCAGCCGGGAATTACTTTGCTCCAGGCTATTCTGGCTGCGGGCGGTACTTCGCGGCAGGAACACCGCGTGGAAATCTCGCGCGAGGGCGCCGACCGAAGGCTCGTGACAATTCGCTACAACATTAAGCAGATCAAGTCGGGAGCCGTCGAAGATCCCAAACTCAAGCCTGGCGATCGCATCGAAGTGGGCCGCTAAGCCGAGCCACAAAGCACAATCTGATTAGGGTGAAAGATTGTGCTTCTTTGTGGCTTATTTTTGTGCTTCTCGTGCCTTTTTGTGGCTCAATTTTATTGACAATCCCCGCCCTCTTTGTTAGTACAGGCCCGATGAATAATAAACTTAAGCCCGGCCTGATTGGCGGCGTCGTTTTAGGTTTACTCTCTGTCATACCGTTTGTTAATGCTGTAAACGTATGCTGCTGTCTCTGGGCCATTCTGGGAGGCATGCTGGCCACGTTTCTATACGTGAGGAACTCGCCAACACCTGCCACCACGGCTGACGGCGCTGTCCTCGGTGGCATAGCCGGACTTGTTGGGGCAGTGATCTCATTAATCCTTGGTATACCTATCTCAATGGCCATGGGCCCGACCATGAGAAACTTCATGCTTAGCATGATCGAAAGAGTGGATCCGCGTCAGGCTGAAATGATGCGGCAGCAGTTTGAAGCAGGCGGTTCAGACATTGTTCCAGTAATCATTAACGCTCTTATTCTGGCTGTTCTGCTGGTCTTTTTCTCAATAATCGGCGGCCTCATTGGTGTTCCGATTTTTGAAAAACGCAAAGCCACGATGCCACCTCCTCCACCCAACACCAGCGGAGGACCAGGCGCATACGCTGCGTAAGCGACGCTCTTATTGATCACCGGAATCTTTCAAAACTAGTCTCAGGAGAAACTAATGGCTCAAGAATGGACTCCCCCGCCCGGATCGGACACGCCTGCCAACATTCCTAACTACCTGGTTTTGGCAATCATCTCCATTTTCTGTTGCTTGCCGCTCGGAATCGCCGCCGTAATCTTTGCGGCCCAGGTGAATAACAAGGTCGCCGCCGGCGATACCGCAGGCGCCCTTGATGCTTCGAAGAAAGCAAAGATGTTCAGCTACATCTCGATCGGTTTGGGGCTGGCTGGAATAATTTGCTACGTACTATTTGTAATTATCATGGGCGTGGGCATGGGATTAGCCGGAGCCAATAGTTACTAGCCCAGATCTCAATTGAACAGGCCGGGCCAAAACGTCGAGCCTGCGCTTTACTCATGCACCGGGTTGATCTAGTCAGCCCGGTTGAGAACCGGTTGGAGACCTAAAAAGAAGATGAGCAGATACTGCACAAAATGCGGAGCTATTAACGATGACATGGCGCAGTATTGCGCTAACTGTCAGGCGCCACTCACTCCTGTTAGCGGATATCAGCCGATGCAGTCCGTGAATCCTGGTGCGATGACTGATTGGAAAGCACTCGGAGCGGACAAGAAAGTCACTGCGGGGATCTGCGCGATTCTCGTCGGCTGGCTTGGGGTACACAAATTCATTCTGGGATACACCACCGAGGGAATTATCCAACTGGTCCTTGGCGTGCTGACGTGTGGAGTCACAAGTATTGTCAGCATCATCGAAGGCATTATTTATCTGACCAAGTCAGATGAAGAGTTCGTGAGAACGTATATTCAGAACAAGAAGGGCTGGTTTTAAACTTTACTCCCACAACGTTTCCGGGTAGTGATGTAGTTTTGAGTTCAAGCGGCTTGGCGTGAAGAGTCTGATTCTCTGTGCGTCCTCTGTGTCTCCTGTGGTTGTTTTTACGAATGATCCTTAACCACAGAGGCACAGAGAACTCAGAGATTGCACAGAGAAGAAGTCCGATTAAGACTTTTCGTGCAAAGCCAGTTCAAGCATTAGCTTTTCCCCTCAAAACAGCAGCCAGAAGACTGAACTCTGAACGCGAATTCAAAAACTGCACCATTATCCGTCTCCGCCTCACTTTACTGCGAAGGCCTTTCGAGGCAGCATAATCGTTTCATGGATTCTGAGTTCATCTACCGGCGCTCGACGGTAATTGCAATCTGGTCGTTGTTAATGGCCGGGGCTGCTTACCTGTTTGTGTTCGAGCCTGGCAGATCAGGATTTTTCCCGATCTGTCTCTTTCGATTTTTTACTGGTTTGACTTGTCCGGGTTGTGGCAGCACTCGGGCCTTGCACCAGATTCTTCACGGTGAGTTCCTGACTGCTTTCACGCTCAATCCGCTGTTGCTGATCTCGATGCCTTTTATGCTGTTCGCGTTTCTTCGTTACACCGTGATCGTGATGCGTGGCGGCGTGCCAAGACCGAATGCGCTGCCGGGGCCGTACATCTACGCATTGTTCGTTGTTGTCGTTTCGTTTTGGATCTTTCGTAACACGCCGTTCTATCCGTTTGTCTCGTGAGTATCGTCCGGAGGTATTTAAAAATGCGCGTGACTTTTCTTTTTCTCGTACTGCTCGCCTTGATGGCGCCGCAGTCACGTGTTTCAGGATTGGCGTCCGGCACTTCGTCGCTGCGGCCGGTTCATACGTATTCCATCGTTGCGCGTGACCCTGCCACGGGCGAATTGGGTGTTGCCGTGCAGTCACACTGGTTCTCAGTTGGTTCTATCGTGGCATGGGCTGAAGCCGGAGTCGGAGCTGTGGCTACGCAGTCGTTTGTCGATCCGAGTTACGGGAAGAATGGTCTGGATTTGATGCGTGGCGGCAAGAGTGCCCCGGATACCTTGAAAGAATTGCTTGCGAAAGATGAAGCAAGAGAAGTCAGGCAAGTAGCGATGATCGATGCGCAAGGACGTGTCGATGCATGGACGGGTAAGAACGATATTCAAGCAGCGGGTCACATCGTCGGGAAAAACTTTTCTGTGCAGGCCAACTTGATGCTCAACGACAAAGTTTGGCCGGCGATGGCCCAGGCTTTTGAGAACACGCGCGGCGACCTTGCCGAACGAATGTTGGCCGCACTGGACGCGGCGCAGGCAGCGGGTGGTGATATTCGCGGGCAACAATCAGCGGCGCTGATTGTGGTAACTGGAAAACCAACCGGACAGGCGTGGAAAGATCGAGTTTTTGATTTGCGGGTCGACGATAGTCCGCAACCGTTAAAAGAGCTTCGTCGTCTGGTTAAATTACAACGTGCTTACAACCACATGAATGCCGGCGACCTGGCGGTTGAGAAGAAAGATAACGAGGGAGCGCTGCGCGAGTATGCGGCGGCGGAGAAGTTGGTTCCGGATAATGCGGAGATGATCTACTGGCACGCCGTCGCGCTGGTGAATATGGGACGCGTGGATGAATCGTTGCCGTTGTTTCGGAAGGTGTTTGCGATGGATCCAAATTGGCTCACGTTGACTCCGCGACTGCCTAAATCGGGGCTCTTGCCGGACGATCCGAAGATCATCGAGAAAATTGTCTCGGTAGGAAAATAGGTCCGAAAAGTCCTATAGCGCCGATAAGACCTATACCAAAACCCTTGACGCCTACTGTCCTCTAGCTTTATAAGAATAGGCACTTTTTGTAGCCCCGGTCCTCTCGCGCCCATTAAGGAATCGAAATTGAGGCTTAAGCATGCGTACCCTTACCCCCGGACAGTGGTATCTGCGTTTCACTTGCGAGCACTGCAACACCAAACAAATTCTTTTTCAAGACCTCTCGCAAGGTGAGGCAAAGATCAAGGCTACTTACGTCGTCGAGTGTTCGAACTGTTTTCACAAAGGTTCGTACGACGGCGACCAGATTGAGCGCTACCAGCACCCCTTAGAAGCAGACGCTTGAATCGGTGTTCCGTTGATTGGTCCTATCAACTACCAGACACAAACCCATGATGAAGTAGAACACGGTGACTACTTCGGAGTCGCCCCAGTTGTAATGGACCAGGCCACTCGTCAGGAAGCCAAGCGTTCCGCCTAGCGCTCCGACTGCAAGGCCCCTGGAGAAGTTGCCGATTTCGAATTGCGAGTTTTGGATTTGTTCCGGTTGAACTTCGCGACGTGCGAGTCGCCAGAGCATGCGAAGGTAAAGTGCAAACAAAATTAACCAGACGATCAACGCCGGAACACCGCGTTCGAGCGCTATCTGGAGCAGATTTGAGTGCATGTGTCCGATGGGCTGCCGGCCGTTATCAAACAAGCCCCACTCGCGCCAGTGTCCCTTGATCGAATCGATACCTACGCCAAACAGAAGATGCCGCGGTTTACTGACAAGTAGTTCAAAACCTTCTCTCCAAACCATCTGGCGCCAGCTCGTCGATTGATCTTGCCGGTCGATGAAGCCGATGCTGCGTTTCTGCTGAAGCAAAAAGATGCCGGCGAGGACGAGCGGTATCGCGCAGGCGCCGGCAATCAAGATCGTCCGGCGCGAGGACGTCAACAGCAACATTGTGACAACGGAAACGGCAAAGCCGATCCAGGAAGCGCGCGTAACTGTCATTCCCAGCGCGAAAACGAGTCCGAGCACCGCGACGACCAGCAACAGTCCCATCAAGCTCTTCTTCTGCTTCAGCGCCAGCAATATCCCTAGCGCCAGCGACGCGATCAGTTGAAGCACTTCCGCGTAAGTGACCCAGTGGTTATAAAAACCAGTAGCGCGCCAATCACGGCCACGCGACCAGCCACTGATTCCCAACTGGTCCAACACGTTCGTACCCGGCACTAGTTGTCCGCGCGGCACTTCCAATTCCGGCATCCATTCAACTCGATAAATCCTGACTTTCGCGACAGGCGTTCCCGAAGCAAGCGCCGCGGCAAGCTCTTCGGGACTGTTTACGCGCTGCCCGTCAACTTCCCAAACAATGTCGCCGTTAACGATAGGTGTCGGCTGGGTGATGGTTCGCGTGCGAAAAACTGCTTTGGCAAGCGGACTGCCGGGCGCGACCCCCTGAACCTTTACACCCTTGCCAATCGCTAATTGTCCGGCTGTTAACAGCACGTTCAGCATGCACGAGCCGATCAGCGTAAGCGCAAGTAACCGCACTAAGCGGAATGACCGCACGTTCTGCGACAACAGATAAACGATGGTGAAGAGACTTGCGGCGCGCATCTTTCCGATTGACATGACCGGGTTATAAGAGAAGATCCCGGAGACGCCGCTGAGGACAAAGAACCCGAGCAATGCGTAATCAACGGGGGAACGAAACAGCTTCGGGCGAGGGTAGAAAGCTAGTCGCGCGACCCACAAAGCTATGCCCAATAGCCACGCCGTCTGCGTTATGGCGATTGAATGCGGCGCGAATACGGCAATGAGAAAGAGGCAGCCAATGATGGCTCGATCGAGCCAGGTCGAAATCTGCATAGGCGGCATATTAGAATGCTGCTGGTCTACTATTCCATCTTAAAAGAGAAAATTTCATGCGCCCCATCCTGTTAATCATTTCAATCTTGTCAATCCTGTCTAATGTTCCTGCGCAAACGCCGGCTGAGCATGTAAAAGCGATCCAGGACGACGCGCGAGTAAAAAAGGCCTTCGACTATCTTGATCAGAATCATGACCAGATCCTGCGGGAGTGGATTGCAATCACTGAGATCAACGCGCCTTCAAAACAGGAACAGGAGCGCGCCAAATTTATCGAAAGCCTGCTGCGCAAACACAACCTCGATATCCGTTATGACTCCGCCGGTAATCTGATCGCCACGCGCAAAGGATCGGGTGGCGGTCCGGTCGCTGTGTTCGACGCTCACATGGACACGGTTTTTCAGCCTGGTCTAAAGATCAAAGCCACAGTCCGCGACGGCCGCGTTTATGCTCCCGGCGTCGGTGACGATACACGAAACATCGAAGCACTGCTCGCGACGATCCGCGCACTCGACGCCGCGAAAATTAAAACTAAAGGCGATCTGGTTTTTCTGTTCACTACCGACGAAGAAGCCGGAATGACCGGCGCAAGGCAGTACACGAAAGACAACAAAGGCAAAGTTGATTACTATATTGCACTCGACGGCGGTTATGAGGGATTCACCTACGCCGGCATCGGCATCACCTGGTACCGCCATCACTTCATTGGACCAGGCGGACACACGCGCTCTCGCACTCCTCCTTACTCCGCGACGTTACCCATGGCACGCGCTATTGCACGCATCTATGAATTGAAGGTTCCAACCAATCCTTCGTCAAACTTGAACATCGGTATGTTGGGCGGATCGGAAGTGGTCAACGCTAAAGCCGACGACGCGTGGTTCTCGCTTGACCTGCGTTCGACCAGCAACGAAGTAATTGCGGATCTGGAGAAGAAGATCGCCGCCATTCTCGATGAAGAAGCAAAGCGGGAGGGAATGACGGTGAAAACCGACGTGATTTCTTCATCGCCCGCCGCTGTCTTGCCGGGCAATCGCGAGTCGCACCTGGTGAAGATAGCGGAAGCAGTGCATCGCGCGATGGGTTTCGATCCACCAATCGGAAACGCAGGTTCAAACAACTCCAGCGCCGCGCTGTTGCAGGGCATCCCTTCGATCTCGACGGGCGCTGGGCCATGCAACGACGCACACGCATTAACAGAAAACTGTGAAATCGAACCATTCTACTGGGGAATAAAGAAAATCCTCTTGCTCGAACTTGCCCTCGCCGGTCTCGCTCAATAGAACGGGCGGCCACGGAGGGCCGCCCCTACAATTACTTCAGAGTCCATTTGTAGGGCCGGCCCACCGTGGCCGCCCCTCGTTGAGTTTAAAATCCACTCAACATCACAAAGCCAGTCCGCAAAATGATCTTCAAATCCAACAGCAACGACCAGTTCTCAATATAAAAAAGGTCGAGCCGGACCATCTCTTCAAACGGCAACCGGTTTCGCCCTGAAACCTGCCACAGTCCCGTCAACCCCGGTTTCATATCAAGCCGCTTCCGATGCCACAATTCGTAAGCTTCAACTTCGTAAGGAATCGGTGGACGCGGCCCAACGAGACTCATATCACCTGACAACACATTCAGAAGCTGTGGCACTTCGTCGAGACTTGTGCGTCGCAAAATTCTCCCAACTCGCGTGATGCGCGGGTCAGCGAGTAATTTGTAAGTCGGTTTGTGATCCTTTCCGAGGTTCGCCTCAGCTCGGCCCGCAATAAAAGCGCGTTGGTATTCGCGGTGAAGTTCGGGATCTGCACCCGCCTTCATCGTGCGAAACTTGTAAAGCAAAAACAGCCGGCCATCCATGCCCACTCGTTCCTGCGTGTAAAAAACCGGTCCCTTTGAATCCAACTTGATGAGCAAAGCAATGAGCAGCCACAACGGAAACAAGAGTGCGATGGCAAGCGCCGAGACAATCAGATCGAAAGTTCGTTTTAAAATGCGCGCGCCATTCGATAAGGGCTCACGAAAAAGACGAATCATCGGCAAGACGCCGATCTGATCGATCTCGGTCTTGCGCGGCAGGCAGTTGAACAAGCTGGGCGCGATGCGAAACTCAACGCCGCGTCTACGACCACAACGCATCATCACTTCAAACAGAGCATCGCCATTCACCTGCGGGTCGGCAATGATCACTTCGTTGGCGCCGGAATCTCGAATCACCTCCGGAAGCGATTCCAGTGTGCCGATCACTGGTACATCTTCGTATTTAATTGGGCTGGATGAAATCGCGTTCGGTTCTGTTTCGACCACTCCAATAACGCGATATCCAAGCGCCGGCCTCTCGCGCATCTCTCGAATGAACAACGAAGCCTCTGGACCACGACCAACGACGAGCGTGGGGATCAGATTGATCTGGTGACTGCGTACAAACGTCTGCACCGTTCGCATCAGGAAGCGGAGCACGCCGACACTGATCAGCACGAAGAAGAAATCAGCAACGAACACTCCGCGCGCGTATGAAAACGCGCGAAACTCAAAACCGCCGCGATACAAAAAAGCCGCAGCGACAATAAGCAGTGATCCGATTGCAGTTGCTTTGAAGATGCGAATGGCGTCGTCAACAAATGAGAATTCGCCCCGCACTCGATATAGATCGCAATAGCGAAAACTCAATAGCCTGATGCATACAACAAACAGCAACAACACGCCGTAAGGAGCAAATTGAGTGCTCCACGCCAACGTGCCTTCTGTCGCAAACACTGGTGCTCGTTCACGAACATAAAACGCAAGGATGAAAGCGAAGGCGGCAGCGAAGGCGTCGGCAACAATAAGAGCGGCTTTGACCGCAGGCACGATCCACTTTGGAGCGCGCCTGGAAACACGCACGACACTGGCGTCGATCACTGATTGTTGAGTTCGTTCTGCTCGCAAGCTAAATCATTTTTTCCCGCAAAGACGCAAAGGAGCAAAAGTAAATGTTTGATTCTCCTTTGCCGTCTTTGCGCCTTTGCGTGAAACTCCTCACTCAAATATGAGCCTTACAACTTCATCAACAACCTCAAGCGACCGCCGGGGGCTTGCAGTTTGTTTCTTCCGGACCAGCAACTTGCGCAGATCATCAGCAGTTGAAACCCGCTGCAACCTGCCTTCCTTCACTAACTCTTCATCCACTGCAGCCCACTTGCCCGCGTAAATGCTAACCGCCGGGACCCCCAGCGCCGCAGCTTCACGATTGATCGTCCCACCAGCACTGATCACCAGATCGCTCGCCGCAATCAGGTTAGCACCATCCAACGGCGCAGACGGGATAATCAAACGTTCTTTCTTCGAATATGCGGCTCGCTGAGCTTCGTTCCTTGGAAGTAGTATCACCTGCACGCTCTGGTTCGCCAGCAACATCGCCAACGCATCGTCAAACAACGTGTTTTGAAAGCGGTGGTACAAAGCATCATGCGCCGGCGGGCGCATCAGGACCAGCACATTATCCGGGTTGACGCCAAGCTCACACAACCGCGCGCCAAACCTCGGGTCGGGCTCAAAGCCCGCGAGATAAACATCTTCCTTGGCGCCGTGGTATCGACGCACTCTCCCAACGCTCGCTCCGTAGTGTCGCAAACGCTGTGTGGGAAAGCTCGTCGGGACGATTATCCGGGAAGCGAGACGAAACGCGAGATGGTTTGCCGGTTGGTGTTCGTAATCCATCAGCGTCACGGACTTAATACCTAACGCACGCGCCGCGAGGATCTGTGAATATGAGTTGTGGCTGATCGCGATATCGAAGTCGCGTTTTCGCGCCCAGCGCGCCAGCGCCCATGCGCGGCTCATCAAAGTTCCTGCCTTCGCGGATACGGCGCGGCCACCATGAACGCCGGTGACGTGAGGTGTGAATCCCGCCGCGTGGGCGAGTGGAATGGTTTCCGCAAATTCTCTCGCCGTGACCTCGATCTCATGACCTTGATCCGTAAACTTTTTAGCCAGTGCTTTGAAAAACGGAACGTGAGGAGAGTTTGCAAGATCGATCCAGAGACGCATCGGCAGTCACCACTGGATATTGATCAATCGACCGCGATCGCGAAGCGAGGTCTCGGCTGCTTCAATCATGTTCACCATCCGCAGCCCCGCTAGTCCATCCGTTTCAGGTTGCTTGTTGTTTTCAACACAGTCGATGAAATGCAGCGCCTCGGTCTGCAACGCTTCAGTGTTCTCCAGACGCGGCGCCCACATGTCACCCGATCGATAACTCACCAGCATCCGGTAAACGTCCTCTGGCCCAGGCGCGACACTTATGCCTTTGTCGTAGACCTTCAGTTTCTCGCTGGGCTCCAGATCGTCGTACAGAATCATCTTCTCACTGCCGCCGATCAACGTGTGACGAACCTTCACGGGCGTCAGCCAATTCACGTGTACGTGAGCGATCTGCGCGCTGTCAAAGAAGAGCGTGATGTAAGCCACGTTTTCAGGCTGGCCCGGAACGTGACTGATTCCCGTAGCTGAGATGGCCACCGGCCTGGCGGGAAGAACGTAATCCATAATCGAAAGATCGTGAATCGCGAGGTCCCAGATTACGTTGACATCGTGCTGAAAGAGGCCAAGGTTAACGCGTACGGCATCGTAATAATAGATTTGCCCGAGTTCACCGGAAGCGATCAGTTCGCGAATTTTCCGCACCGCATCGGTATAGACAAAGGTGTGGTCCACCAGCACGGTGAGGTTTCGCGCGGCCGCTTCCTCTACGAGTTTGCGTGCCTGATCCGATGTTGTTGCCAGTGGTTTCTCAACCAGCACGTGCTTGCCGGCTTTCAAAGCGCCCATCGCTAGTTCGAAGTGCGAAGATACAGGAGTCGCAATAACCACCGCATCGATTTGCGGATCGTTGATCAACTCAGTCGAATCACTGCAAGTCTTGAGAGCCGGATAGAGTTTCCCCAAAGACGACAAGCGCTCTTTGCGCAGATCACACACGCGCGTAACTGCGGAACCCGGCGCTGCCATAAAGTTTCGCACCAGATTCGGTCCCCAGTAGCCGTAACCGATTACACCAACTCTGATCATTTTTGTTTGCGAACGTCTCCTATTATGCGCGCAGGAACGCCTGCAACGATTGCGAAGTCGGGAACGTCTTTCGTGACGACAGCGCCTGCGCCAATCAACGCTCCCTCACCGATCGTAACGCCGGCGATGATCGTTGCATTACTGCCGATGCTCGCACGTTTCCTGACGGTTGTCTTCACCACTGTCCAATCAGTTTCCGTTTGCGGTGTTCCATCGCTATTGACAGCTCTCGGATATACGTCGTTAGTAAACATCACACCATGACCGATGAAGCATTCGTCTTCAATCGTGACGCCTTCACAAACAAAACTATGCGATGAGATTTTGCAACGTGCTCCGATAGCAGCGTTCTTCTGGACCTCGACAAAAGCTCCGATCTTCGTTTCCGCGCCGATCGAACAACCGTAGAGGTTGACCAGATCCGGTTGAAAGATCCGCACGTCACGTCCGATGATTACGTCCGCCGCTATTGGCATCGATCAGTGCTGCTCCTCGAGCAAACGTGCGAGCGCGTAGAGCATCCACGCTTGCGTCCAGCGCATGTAGGGTTTGCGAACCGTATAGAAACGTCGTTTTTGATAATAAAAGAAACCTCGACTGTCGCGCAGGTTTTGAATAGTCCAAGCCGCAACCTTTTGGGCCAGCGTTGCTGCGTTGCTATCCAGCGCCACGCACTCTAAGAACGTGACGATTGCACTGGCTGCGGCGTGCGTATCCGCGGGATAAGGGTCGTCATGGTAGTATTTCGGCCAACCCTCCGCAAGAAAGAAGTTGTTTTTCCAAAACTGATAGCCGCGCTCCAACGCTGGTTGAAACTCCGAACCAAACGAAGAGACCTCAACGATTCGCTTCAGTGAAAACAGAATGTACGCGGTGTGAAAGTTATCGATCCACGACTGGTTAGGGTCTGCGCCGTAAAACCATGAACCATCCGGTCGCTGATTGTTCACTACATAACGAACCGCCTTTTCGGCTAACTCAAAAAGTTTTTGCTCACCAGTTAATTTACCAACGCTCGCGAGCACTTCCGCCGCAAGCAAGCTGGCGTTGAAGATGCGTGTGTCGCTTTTGGGAGCGTAGCTAAAACAGAGTTCAGCGTTGTTATCAACCGTTCTCGGTAAATCCCGTATTATGAAATCGCAAACACTACGAGCCGTATCGTGTAAATCACGTCCAGCTTCGATTAGTGCGCGAGCGGCGAACGCCGTCGGCACAATCGTCGGCGTATCTCGTGGTGCAAAAAACTTTCGGCTTTGCCAGTCGAAGTTGTAACCCCAACACGCACCACTGTAGCCCTCGATCTTCATCGATAACAGTCCCGCCACGAATTCGCGGACCTGCTTCTCAGATTCGTCGGTCTTTACCCGTCGATGATTTGCGATTTGCGCTAGCGCGAACAACGCGATGCCCTTCGCATTACGTTCTGGAGGAACACGAGCCAGCGTCCGAAAGTCGGAAGGAGATCTTTTTAACAGTTGAGTCCAGATGAAGCGAGCGTTGCGGGATTTCGCGAGTGGGGTCGATTGAAAAACCCGGCTGTTCAAGGCGTCGAAAGGATCGTGTCCAGCGAAATCACGTTGTTGGCACCAGGAAAAGAGTTCATCATAAGCAGACTGAAAATTCATGTTCGAACAGACGTCTCGATCCGCCTCGGTGTTTCGACAAAGCTCTCGTGCCAGAGTTCGAACATCAATAACGTCCAGAGCAGCTTGCGATGATTGGCAACACCGCGTTCGTGTTCGTCCTGCAACCGCGCAACGTAGCTGGGATTAAAAACACCTGCGCGGCGAACGCGTTCGGGCGACAGAAGATCCCTGGCGAGCGGACGCAATTTAACCTTCAACCACTCCGCCACCGGCACTCCAAAACCTTTCTTCCCTCGCCTCGTCACAAACGGAGGCATCAATTCTCTCACTGCTTTTTTGAGGATGTACTTCGTTTTGTGACCGCGCAATTTGTAATTGGAGGGTAACGACGCAGCGAATTCCGCGACGCGCGGATCGAGAAAAGGCGCACGCACTTCCAGCGATACGGCCATGCTCGCCCGGTCGACTTTGGTCAGGATGTCTTCCGCGAGGTAAAGACGCGTGTCGACACTTTGCATCCGCGTCACCAGATCGTTGCTGTCACACTCTTCCGCCATCTGCCGGGCTTCCGCGTAGATCTCGCTGTTGGTTGTGGCAAGAACTTCAGGAGTCAACAACTGCATTTGCTCCTCCGGAGTAAATGATCCAAACCAAACATGGTGCCGCGCTACGGGATCGTACTTCGCTCCAGTCACAAACCTGAGCGCCTTGTAATCGAATGACAGATTTTTTGTTTTCACTGGTAACAACCGGACCAGCGGTTCGACCACACCGGCACGCAGCGACGACGGAATGCGTTTGTATAATTCGGCCCAGCGAAGACCGGCATACATCTGATAACCGGCGAACAATTCATCTCCACCATCACCGCCGAGCGCGACAGTGACGTGCTTCCGCGTAAAGCGCGACAGAAGATAAGTAGGCACGAGTGATGGATCGCTGAATGGCTCATCCATCCACGCACCAATCTCACTCACGAGGTTTGCGGCGAGATTCGCACTCAGTCGCTCTTCGTGATGATCCGTGCCGAGAAACTTCGCAACGCTGCGTGCATAAGCCGACTCGTCAAACGAAGCCTCTGCAAACGAGATTGAGAACGTCTTTACCGGTTCCGATGACGCACGCACTGCGAGGGCCGCAATGGTTGAAGAATCAACTCCACCGGACAACAGCACCCCCAACGGCACGTCAGAAACCAAACGCATCCGCACTGCATCGGCGAGCAGCTCGCGCAAACGTTCGGCAGCATCGTTCTCAGATGGAACTGGTTCGGCTGTCTTGTGACTGAGTTGCCAATATCGTTCGACGCACACGCGTCCATTCTCAAGCGTAAGCTTATGGGCCGCGGGAAGTTTGTTAATACCCTGGTAGATCGAAAGTGGCGCAGGCACGTAGTCAAACGACAAGTATTG
>JAICGZ010000015.1 GCA_025922875.1 Pyrinomonadaceae bacterium | reverse complement strand
ATTCTCATTGGGCCAGAAGCGTTGTGCGAGCGTCTCATCAACGAGCACGACCTTCTTTCCCTGCTCGTCCTCATCTTTGCTGAAAGTACGCCCCTGAAGAATCGGGACATTCATCGTCTGAAAGTAACCGGCAGAGACGATAGACCAATCAACGTTGATCACCTCACGGGGCTGAACCTCGTAGCCTTCCGGCACGATATCGTTTTGCCAATCACCCAGCCCCGGCAGCGTGGTGGAAAGACTCGCGGACTCAACCCCCGGTACTGCTTTCACGTTGTCCAGCACCTGGTGCAATAAACGGCCGAGTTCTCCGGGCCTCTGGTATCGACCCCGCGACACCTTCAGTTCCATCGTGAGGACGCCTTCGGGCTCGAAATTATTTTGAGTTCGCAAGAGTACAAACATGCTCTTTACGAGCAGGCCTGCGCCCACTAAAAGAGCAACCGATAACGCCACTTCCGACACTACTAACGCACCGCGCAGTCTCTTGCCTTGTGCGCCGGTCGTGGTGGAGCTGCTGTCTTTGAGTGTGTCTTGTAGATCTGTTTTCGATGAGCGCAGTGCAGGCAGCACGCCGAAAAGAATTCCGGTGAGCAGCGAAACTGCGAGATTGAAACCGAGTACTTTGCCGTTAAGCTGCAAGCCACTCATGCGCGGCACTGTCTCATGGGCCACGCGAGTCAGTAAGGATGTGGTCCAGCTCGCAAGGACCAGGCCCAGTGCGCCACCGGTGACGGCAAGCAGCAGGCTCTCAATCAGCATTTGCCTCGCGATCCTGAACCGCGAAGCGCCGAGTGCGGCGCGCACCGCAAACTCTTTTCGCCGCACCGCCGCCCGAGCCAGCAAGAGGTTCGCGACGTTCGCACATGCAATCAACAACACCAGGCCCACAGCGCCGAAGAGTATTTTCAATGCGACACTGACGTTTCGCGTGATGCTGTCTTGCAGCGACACGACCGTGACGCTATGCGCTCCCGCATTCTCCACCGGATATTCCTGTGACAACTGCTGCGAGATCTGGTTCATCTCCGAGCGTGCCTGCTCGATTGTGACGCCGGGTTTCAACCGCGCAATTACATTGCCTCCGGTTCGCGTGTCGCGTCCCTGCGAGTGCAGTAGCGGGCCCATCAGGATCCACAAAGGCGGTGGTCCCTGATGCGCAAAGCTCTCGGGCAACACGCCGATCACTGTGTACGCCTTATCGTCAAGCAGGAGAGCCTTACCAACTACATTCGGATCGCCGGCGAAATGCTGTTGCCAGAAACCAAAACTGATGAGCGTTACCGGCGCGGCTCCGCGCTTATCGTCATCGGCAGTGAAATCGCGCCCCATGAATGGAGCGGTGCGCATGACCTTGAAATAATCCGCGGTGACCATTCGCGCGTTGATGTTCTCCGGCTTGTCCGAGCCGGTTATGTTCATAGACCAACCGCGAAACGTTGACATCGCTTCGAAGGATTGGCTGCGATTGCGCCAGTCAACGAAGTTGGCGTAAGAGACCCAACGACTGGCGACTTCAGGGCCAGACTCAGCCATCCACACGATGCGATCGGCTTCCGGGTATGGCAGTGGGTTCAACAGCACGGCATTGATAACGCTGAACATCGCCGTGTTCACACCAATGCCAACCGCGAGCATCAGCACCGCCAGCAACGTAAAGCCGGGATTCTTACGCAACCACCGCACACCGTAGATGAGGTCTTGAAGCATCCGGTCCCCTCAATAATTGGGCGTCTCGCTCATTCGGTTCTGAGCGCTACGAGCGGATCGACCTTCGTCGCCCGCCGCGCGGGAATCAGCGACGCCACCAGCGCCGTAAACAAAAGCAACAATGAAATCGCGAAAAACGTCAGCGGGTCCGTCGGGCTGACACCAAATAGCAAACCCCTGATCGCACGTGTCAGCAGAAACGCCGCGCCGAGACCGATCGCCACACCAATCAACGCGAGACCAATGCCTTGTCCAACAATCAAACGCAGCACGTCGCGCGATTGCGCGCCCAATGCGATACGCACGCCGATCTCGTTGGTCCGTTGTCGCGTCGAGTAACTGATCGATCCGTAAATACCGATCGTCGCCAGCAGCAAAGCAGTCGCCGCGAACAGTCCGAGCAGAAAGAGATTGAAGCGGCGTTCCTTGAGAGAATCGGCCACCAGTTCATCCATCGTCGCTGTCCTCGCGAAAGTTTGTCTTGGATTCACTTCGCGAATCGCCTGCTTGACGGCGGCGACTTGTGACGTGGGCTCGGTGCGCGTCTTAACTAAAAATGTCATGTGCGCGCTCACACTCTGCTGATGCGGCACGAACATTTCAGCGCGAGGCTCAACATGAAGGCCGTTATGGAGCACGTCACCCACGACGCCGATGATTTCTCGCGTTTCGGCTTTACCAAAGATCACGATCAAACGTTGTCCCAATGGATCTTCATTCGGGAAATAACGACGAGCCATCGTCTCGTTAATTACAACGACAGGCTGTGAACCCGCATTGTCGAACTTCGTAAAGAAGCGGCCTTGTTTGAGTGGAATATTGAGCGTATTCAGGTACTCACTTGAAACCTGTGCATAAAACGCGGCGGGCTCGCTGCCCTGCGGCGGCGCCGGCCGGCCCACCACATTGAAATTTGCATCCTGTTCCAGGTCTATGAAAGGCGGCGTAGCGATAACCGCCGCTGTTTCGACTCCCGGGACATTTGCGATCTTTTCGAGTGATTGATCGAAGAAGTTGATCATCTGGTCGCGCTTGTCGTAATTCCTGGGCAGAAACACTTGCAGCGCGAGCACGTTCTCTTTTGTAAATCCCGGATCGACTTGTATGAGCCGGACAAAACTGCGTAGGAGCAGTCCCGCGCCGGTCAACAGCACGACCGCGATCGCGACTTCACTGATCACCAGCGCCTTTCGTACGCGGTGGCGTACCGGCGTTCCGGTGCTGCGGCCGCTTTCTTTGAGAGTCGATTGAATATCGTTGCGCCAGAATTGAATTGCCGGTACGAGACCGAAGATGATTGCAGTCAAAACTGAAACTCCGCACGCGAACAACACGACCCGTAGATCCATCTCGACGTATTCAACTCGCGGGATCTTGGAAGAGCTCAGCGCGGGGATCAGTTTGACTAACCAAGAAGCGAGCAGCACGCCGGTTACGCCACCGACCAGCGCCAACAACAAACTCTCAGTAAGCGTCTGCCGCAACAATCGCCAGCGCTCCGCGCCGAGCGCACGCCTGATCGCAAACTCACGTTGTCTCTCAGCGCCACGGACCAGGAACAGGTTGGCGACATTGACGCACGCGATCAGCAGCACAAACCCAACCGCACCCGCGAGCACCCACAACGCCGATCGAATCTGTCCCGTCATCTGTTCGAAGAGTGGAACAACACTCGCGCCCATTCCGCCGTTCGTCTCGGGATACTGCACAGCGAGCCGCGCCGCGATTCCATTCATCTCCTCCTGTGCCTGCGCGACGGTGGTCCCTTGTTTCAAGCGAGCGACAACGTTCCAGTAGGTCGCGCCACGAGTCTGCCGGTGGTTCTCGACGAGAACTCGCGGCGCCCAGATTTCTCTTTCCGACGGCAGTTGGAACTCGTGTGGCATGACGCCAACGACGACATAAGGTTGGCCGTTGAGAGTTATCTTTCGACCGGCGACGTTTTTGTCACCGCCAAAACGTCGTTGCCATAAGCCATAGCCCAACACCACGACGCGTTCGTTTCCGGGCTTATAGTCTTCGGCTGTGAACGTCCGGCCGAGCAACGCATCAGTGCCGGCGACTTGAAAGAAACCGGAAGTGACCAGCCATGCGGTAAAGCGCTCCGGCTCACCTTCGTCCGCCATCGAAAAACCAAAGGGCTCGATTCCGGCGATCGCTTCGAACGAGCTGCTTTGTTCACTCCAGTCGATGAAGTTTGCGGGTGAGACGTCGTTTTGCGATAAGGCTGATTTGGTATTGTTTTGCCAGAGCGTGACGATGCGATCGGCGTCGCGATACGGCAGCGGGCGCAGCAACACGGCATTGATCACGCTGAAGACTGCCGCATTCGCGCCGATACCGAGCGCGAGCGTGAGCACGACGATGATCGTAAAGCCCGGTCGCTTTAACAAACTCCTCGCGGCAAATCGGATGTCGTTAAGCATAGTGATCTCCTCAACAGGTCGTCTCCTTGGAGTGCGCCCGGTTCATTCGTAGCGAAGTGCGACGAGCGGATCCACCTTCGTCGCGCGACGCGCCGGGATGTAGCACGCGATGAGCGCCACCACCGTCAGCAATATCGCGATCGCTGCATACGTCAACGGATCTGAAACCTGCACTCCAAACAACATCTTCGAAAGACCAACCCAACTCTCGAGATACTTCGTCAGCACATAAGCGCCCGCGAGTCCCAGGATCACGCCGAGTACAGCGAGCGTCATCCCCTGCCGCACGATCATCTTCAGCACACTCGCACGATCGGCGCCGAGCGCCATGCGAATTCCGATCTCGTGCGTGCGCTGCGAAACTGTGTATGCGAGCACACCAAACAATCCGATCGCCGCGAGTTGCTGGGCCAACAGCGCAAACAGCGTCAACAGCTTTGCGAACAAGCGTTCCATGCGAAGTGTTTCATCAGCCTGTTCGACCTGTGTCTTCACGCCACTCACCGGCAGATTCGAATCGACCTGCCGCACAGCGTCGCGCACGCCCGCTACCATTGAATTCGGATCGGCAGCAGTGCGCACTTCGAATACCGCGCTTGCGAGCGGTCGCTCTTGCCGGTACGAGGAGTAGACGGTGGGCGGCACGTCGTCACGCTGGGTCGCGTACTTCGCGTCACGGCACACGCCGATGATCTCGAGCTCGTCGGGTTTTGATGTGTCGAACGTGAAGCGTTTTCCGACAGCGTTTTCCCCCGGGAAGAACTTGTTAGCGAATGTTTGATTGACGACTACGACTCGCGGTGAAGTCATGTCATCCTGCGATCGGAGGGTGCGACCGTGGAGCAGTGGAATCCCCATCGCCTCGAGAAAGTTTTCGCGAACCGTGTGGCGGTGGGCCTCGGCGGTCGGCGTGATACGTCCTTCGGCATCGGGCGTCGCGTTCAAAGCTTCGCGCAAAAACGCAGGGCTCGTACTTGAACTCTGACCCAGCAAAGGCACGCGCGAAAAGGTGACCGCCTGCACGCCCGGAACTGCTTCGACACGTTCGCTGAGCTGTTGAAAAACCTGCCGCAACTTCTCGTCCTTGTAACCAATCAGCGCCGGCTGAACTTCAAACAGCAACAGGTTCTTCGTATTGAAACCAGGATCGACGCGTTGCAGGTTGATCAGTGTGCGGACGAACAACCCCGCGCCAACCAGCAGCAACAACGACAACGCCACCTGGACCACCACCAACCCGCGACTCAACAGCGAGCGATGAACGGCGCTCGATGCGCGCGCACTGTCTTTCAATGACGGCGTGAGATCAACTCTCGTCGACCGCCAGGCGGGCGCGAGTCCAAAAATAATTCCGGTCAGCAGTGAGAGCGCGATGGTGAAACCGAGCACGCGCCAATCCAGTCGTGGATCGAGTGCGCTCATCCCGCGGCCGCCCCACTCCGTAACGGCCAACAATCCATTCTTGATCCACACCGCGAAGATGATTCCGAACAGTCCACCCAAAACTGAAAGGAGCACACTCTCGGTCAACAGTTGTCGGATGAGTCGCCAGCGACTTGCGCCCAACGCCAAACGCAAACCAATCTCTTTTTGCCGCCCCGCGGCGCGGGACAAGAGCAAGTTCGCAACGTTCGCGCACGCGATCAGCAGCACCAGTCCGACAACACCCAGCAATAGATAAAGCGAGGGCGCGTAATATCTGCGGCGGTACATCTCACCCTGCCCGCCCGGATCAGCAAAGAGTCGCGGATATTGCTTCGGATCTAAATCGCTTATCTGATTTCCGCCGCTTGCTTTAAGCACGGCCTGACGCGCCGTACGATGCTCGACGACGGATTGCTGAAAAGCATTTTCTAATTGCGCCTGGGCCTGCTCCGCGGTGGCGCCGGGTTTCAAACGGCCCATGATGCGCAACCACCACACACCCGCGCCGCTCATGTACGAACGTTGCTTGTCGACGTATAGCTGCGGCTCCATCGCGAGCGGAATCGTTACGTCCTGGGTTGTTCCGACGCTCATGGTCCCATCAAAGCCTTTGGCCGAAACACCGACTACTGTGAACGGAACGTTGTTGAGATTGATCTGTTTGCCGACAACTGCGTGATCGCCGCCGAAACGTTTCTGCCAGTAGCGATGACTGAGAACCGCGACGGGTGTCGCTGAAGCTTTGTCGTCTTCATCAGTCAACAGGCGACCGGCGGCAGGCTGCACACCGAGGCCAACGAAATAATTCCCGGACACGGCCTGTCCGTTGGCGACGTCGGCCTCTCCATCGGCGCTGACGTTCAGCCCCACGTTGCCAAATGCAAAGATGTCAGACAGCGGTCCTTGTTGTTCGCGCATGCGCTGGTAACTCTGGAACGCGAACGAAGTCATGGTGCGTTGGCCCGTTACCGGATCGGTGTTTCCACTTCCGCTGTAACTGCCGGCACTGAAACCTTTCGGCGCAACCGATTTAAATAGGACCAGGCGCTCCGGCTCTTTGACCGGCAACATCTTCAGCAGCATCGCATCCACGATGCTGAACAACGCGGTGTTGGCGCCAATGCCGAGTGCAAGCGATAGCAGGGCGACAGCCGTCAGCCCCTTTTGCTTGAACAGCATCCGAAACCCATAGCGTAAGTCTTGTAGCAGTGTATTCATGGTCCTCTTCTGTGCCCTTTGTGCCTTGTTGTGGCCCTATTCATATCGCAGCGCCACCAGCGGCTCGACACGGCTGGCTCGCAACGCTGGGGTTAAACACGCCAGCAACGCCGCCACGAGCAACAACAACGAGACCGCGGCAAACGAACGAACGTCAAAAGCCTCGACTCCATACAACGTCGACTGCATCGCCCGACCTACGAGATACGCTCCGGCGAGTCCGATCACCGTGCCGCTTATCGCCAGAATCGTTCCTTCTTTCAGCACCATATTGACGACTCGCGATCGCTGCGCGCCGAGCGCCATGCGCACACCGAATTCATGTGTGCGCTGCGCTACAGCAAAAGCCATCACGCCGTAAATCCCGACCGCCGCCAGCATCAGACCGAGCACGCCAAAGCTCGCAAACAACACGACGCTAAAACGATCGATCGCCAACGCATCACTTACGATCTCGTCAATCGTCTCCACACCCGCGAGCGGCAGATCGGGATCGACTGAACTAACCGCGGCAGCAATACTCTTGACCACGTGTTTTGGATCGCTTTCAGTCTTTATTGCCATCGACGCCTCTGGCCACGGACTTTGCGCGAAAGGCACGTGGATCTGCGGAAGCTCTTCGCGAAATCCAGCAGCTCGTACGTTGTGATACACGCCGACGATCTGCCATTCGACTGGTTTGCCTCGCGGTTGGCCCGGAATAATTTCCGGAAAGGAGATTCTTTGCGTGAGTGGATCGGCTCCGGATAAATACTGCTTCACAAACTCTTCGTTGACGGTGGCGACACGGACACTCGTGGCTGTGTCGTACTCGTTAAGGTTGCGGCCACGTGCCATGCGAATTCCGAGCGTGTCGACGTATTCCGGCGTCACCATCAGAACGCCGGTGCCAAGGCGTTCAGAAGGATTGACGGGTTGGCCCACAATCGTGAAGCGCGCTCCAAACGATGCGCCGAGACCGGGAATGCCAGTCGTCACAGCAGCCTTGTTTACACCGGGCAGCGACTTAATCTTTTCGAGCATTTGCCCGTAATACGATCTGATTTGATCCGGGCCATCGAGGCGTTTCTCAGGAACCGGCAAGCGGAACGTAACCACATTTTCTGTTTGAATGCCGAGATCGATTCGCGTCAGATTCCAGAAGCCTCGCAGTGCAAGACCACCCGTCGCCAACAACGTGAGTGCAAGCGAAAACTCTGCGACTACAAGCGCGCGAAGAGCTTTACGCCTCACGCCCCCAGTGCCGGTGCGTCCTCCTAATTTGAGAACATCATTGAGATCGACTTTTGTTGCCTGCCACGCCGGCGCTGTTCCGAACAAAAATCCCGCAAGCGTCGTTACCGCGATCGTGAAAAGCAAAACCGGAATGCTGATTCTGATGTTCGCTTCTGACGGAAGCATCCTGCCGATCGGCATAACTGCTGTTATCGCATTTATGATCGCATTGGCCAGAAAAATTCCGAGCGCTCCACCAAGAACAGCCAACACCAAACTCTCCGTAAGAAACTGGGCGAACAAGCGGCTTCTGGATGCACCCAACGCCGCTCTTACCGCAACTTCTTTTTGACGAGATGTGCCGCGCGCGAGCAGCAGGTTTGCGACGTTGACGCAACCAATCAACAGCAGAAACCCAACGGCTCCTAACAGCAGCCAAAGGTTGCGGCGTGTGGAATCTGCGACGAAGTTGAGGTGCAGCGGCTCGACGCTTATGTTGCGATTGGCATTTGACTGCGGATGCTCGCTCTGCAATTGAGCGGCGATGACGTTCATCTCTGCCTGCGCCTGGTCGATTGTCACGCCGTCTTTCAACCGCGCCATCACGAGCATGAAATTTGCATTGTGAGCGATCTGGTCTGGTCTGAAAGACAGCGGTACCCACAATTGCGAGTTGAATCGATCGTGCACGCCGGGAGGGAGAATGCCGACGACTGTGTATGGCTCGCCGTTCATCCGGATGTCTTTGCCGATTAGATCCCGGTTTGCGCCGAAGCGCTTACTCCAAAGCCGGTGACTGAGAATCACCACATGGTCCCTCCCAGGCTCGCCTTCTTCCGGAAGAAAATCGCGTCCGAGTAACAGCGGCAGTCCTTCCGTCGTGAACAATCCTGGCGATCGACGGCTGCCTGTGACCTGCTCTGGTCTATCATTCGTTGCGATATTGAATGAGGCGCCGGTCCACGCACCCATGCCCTGGAACGAGGTGCTGCGTCGTTGCCATTCAAGAAAGTCGCCACTCGCCACAGAGTTTTTCCCGCCCGGCAGCTTGGTCCACACCATCACGAGTTGATCTGGATTCGGATACGGCATCGGTTCGAACACTGCGTAGACCACACTGAAGATCGCGGTCGTCGCTCCGATACCGAGGGCAAGTGTCAACACAGCCGTGATCGTAAAGCCCTTGTTCTTTAACAAGGTGCGGATCGCATAGCTGATGTTTTGCTTCAGAACTCTGAACATGTCTTTTGTGCCTCTTTGTGGCTTTACTCCTCTCGTAACGCCACTAGTGGATCGACTTTCGTTGCGCGGCGCGCGGGCGTGTAACACGCAATCACCGACACCACCACGAGCAGCAACGGAATAGCAATGAAGACGACCGGATCGGTCGCACTCACTTCAAACAGCAAACTCTTGATCGTCCTTGTTAATGCCAACGCACCCAACACTCCCACAATCACGCCGGCAGCGGTCAACAACATGCCCTGCCGTATAACGCCGCGTCGCAACGCGCCGGGCTGCGCGCCGAGTGCGAGCCGGATACCGAACTCCTTCGTGCGACTCCCAACGTAAACCGACATCGTGCTGTAGATTCCGACCGCGGCGAGCGTCAGTGCGATGATCGCAAACGCCGTCAGCAACATGTTGGTCAAACGTTGCGTGCCGAGGGTGTCACCGATGATCTCCGACATCGATCGCACGAGGTACAACGGCATATCAGGATCCAACTGCTTAACAGCAGCGCGGAAAGTCGGAATCGCAGCCTCCGGTGGACCATCAGTGCGCACGACAAACGAAGCGCGCCGGTCCGGAGACTGCGCCATCGGAAAGTAAATATGCGGCGGTTTCTCTGTGGCGAGATCCGTGTGCTTGATGCCGCCGGCAACGCCGATGATGGTCAACCACTGGCGGTCGCCGGCTGTCTGAATGCGTCTGCCGACAGCGTTATTCGCCGGCCAGTAAAGGCGCGCCAGAGGCTCATCGATAATCGCTACGCGGGGTGAGTTACTATTGTCACTCTGTTGAAAATCGCGACCCTGCAAAAGCGGAATTCCGAGCGCCTGAAACGTTCCCGGTGTCACGCTCTGCAATTCGGCCTGTTCCGTTTGCGAAACGTTGCCACCCGCAGGCGGCTCCTGTCCTTCAACAATAAAACCATCGACATTGCCACCGTCGGCGAAAGGCAAGTTGTTGGTTAGACCAACAGACTTGATGCCCGGCGTGTTACGCAGTCGCTCGATCGCGCTGTCGTAAAAGCGCAGCGCCTTCTCGTCGTTGTCGTACTTTGCCTGCGACAAAGTGGCGACCATCGTGAGTGTGTTTTCCGCATTGAATCCAAGGTCCACTGACTCGAGTCGCTGAAAACTCTTCAACAACAAACCCGCGCCGATGAGCAGGACCAGCGAGAGCGCAAACTGCACCGCGACCAGCGCGCTGTTCAAGCGCCGGTGAGAAGCGCTGCCGCGCGCACCCTCGCGCATTCCACCCGGAATCCCGATGGCATAGGCGCGCAGCGCAGGCATGAACCCAAACAACAAACCCGTCAACACGGTTAGTCCCAACGTAAAAGCAAGCACACCGGCGCTCAAACTCACTTCTTCCATGCGGGCGATGCCGGTGATCGGCAACTTGTCGAGCATGCGAACGCCGAGCGACGCGAGTCCCACGCCAACGATCGCGCCGATGAATGAAAGCAGCACGCTTTCAGTCAGCAGTTGGCGTGCGACGCGTCGCGGAGTTGCTCCGAGTGAAATACGGACGGAGATCTCTCGCGTGCGCGACGTTGCGCGTGCCAGCAAAAGATTCGCGACGTTGGCGCAGGCAATTAGCAGCACTAAAGCAACAGCCGCGAGCAGAACAAGCAGCGGCTTTTGCGTCCGGCCGAGAAGTACTTCCTTGATTGGTTGGACGATGGTCCGTGGACCAATACCTTCAGCTATTCCGACGGCTTCGCCGAGATTGGGATGTTGGCGTCCGTAGTTTTGCAGAATCTCGGTGGTGTCGGTTTGGGCCTGCGCGATCTGGACTCCGGGTTTCAAACGGCCGACGACAATGTAGAAGTAGGGCGCGGTGCGCGTCGTATTTAGTGCGAGCGGAACCCACAAGTCGTTGTCGAGACGCGGAAACTTGAAACTGGCAGGCATGACGCCGACGACTTGTGTGGGCGTGTTGTTCAGGTTCAGCATCCGGCCCACGATGTTTTGATCGCCACCGAAGCGCCGTTGCCAGAACGCGTAACTGATCACGCAAACCTGGTTCTTTCCGGCAGCATCCTCACCTTCGACAAACGTGCGCCCGAGCAAGGGATTGACACCGAAGACTTTGAAAAAGTCGGCGGTAACATTCGCCATCGGCAAGCGTTCAGGCTCGCCATCGCCGGTGAGATTGATTTCCGCACCGGTGTAAAGAGCAACTGATTCGAACGAGCGATTCTGTTCGCGATAAGCAGCAAAGCCGGCCTGCGAAACACCCCACGTCGAGAGACCAAGCTTCGGACTCGACTGAATCAAGCGCACCACGCGATCGGGATCACGAAACGGCAGCGGGCGCAGCAGAATGCTGTTCACCAGACTGAAGATCGCGGTGTTTGCACCTATGCCGAGAGCCAGCGTGATAACCGCAACGAAAGTGAAGCCCGGTTGCTTCAATAAAATTCGCACGCCGTAGCGCAGGTCTTGTATTAAGGTGTTCATGTTCTTAATAGGTCCTAATAGGTCCAATAGGACCTATTCGTATCGCAACGCTACTAAGGGATCGATCCTCGTCGCGCGTCGTGCCGGGATGTAGCAAGCAAGAAAAGCAACCAACAATAAGAATGCCGGCACGCCTACGAACGTCAGCGGATCTGTCGTCGTCACTCCGTAAAGCATGTCTGACAACACACGCGTCGCCAGTAACCCCACTGTGATGCCGGCCGCCAAACCCGCCAGCGTCAATATCATTCCCTGCCAAATCACGAGCCGGAGCACGTCTCGTGGCTGCGCGCCCAATGCCACGCGCACGCCTATCTCATGCGTCCGCTGCGCGACGGAATACGAAATGACTCCGTAGAGTCCGACGCACGCGAGCACCAGCGCCAATGCTGCAAACATACCGAGTAGCAACGCCTGGAAACGTTCTCTTGCAATTGCGGTGGCGAACACCTGGTCCATCGTGCGAACGTTTGAGACTGGCTGGTCCTTGTCTACCGACCAGACTGCCTGTCGCACGGCGGCAACGACGGAAGCTGCATCTCCCTTGGTGCGCAGTACCAGATCTCGCGGTGCTACGAATCCGCGGCGCTCCTGCGCGTAAGGCACATACAAATCCATTCTCGGATCGCCGTAGAGTCCCGCCTGGCGCACGTCATCGACCACTCCCGCGACCGTGAGCCACGTATTGGGTGAATCGAGTGGTCCAATCTTGATCCGCTTTCCGACGGGATCTTCGCCGGGCCAGTATTGCGCGGCGAGTCGACGGCTCACGAGAGTCACGGGCATGGACTCAGCAGTGTCGTGCGCGTTGAAAAAGCGGCCACGCTGAAGTGTGATACCCATTGCACGGAAATAGTCGGGACTCACCACGCGATAAAGCGCGAACGGCAGTTTCATATCCCCCGGTGCGGGATGTCCCTCGACTGAGAAGCTGAAATTCATTCCATTGAACGACAGCGGTAGAAACGTGATGACTCCCGCGGACTCAACGCCGGGAACGGTGGCGATTCGTAGCAACACTTCGTCATAAAACGCCCGGCGAGCCTCAGGCTGGCGATACTTCGGCACCGGCAGGACCATCCGCATCGTCAGCACGTTGTCAGTCGTGAATCCGGTATTGACTTGCCGCAGTAGTTGAAAGCTTCGGATCAAGAGCCCGGCGCCGACGAGAAGCACAACTGCGAGTGCGACTTCGGAAACGACGAGCACGCGCCGCACGTGGCGGCCCGAAGATCCTCCCGCCGGATCTCTCGCGACGTCACTCAATGTTTCTCCGGGCTTGGCGCGCGCGGCAAGTAAAGCAGGTACACCGCCAAAGACGATGGCAGTGAGTAAACTGACTCCGAGCGTAAACATAAAGACTCGAGCATCGATACTGACGTCCTGAAGTTTTGAAAGATTCTCCGGCAGTAACTTTGAAAGGCCCTGCACACCCCAGAACGCTCCGAGCACACCCAGCAAACCGCCGGCACAGGCAAGCAATAAGCTCTCGACCAGCAGTTGTCGCACGATGGTCCAACGCCGTGCACCCAGCGCAATCCGAATCGCGATCTCTCTGCGCCGCGTAGTGGCCTGGGCCAACAGCAGATTGGCAACGTTGGCGCAGGCAATCAGCAGCACCAACCCGACGGCGGCAAACAGCACGAGGATCGGCAGACGAAGATTGCCGACATAATCCTGGTGCAACGAATGAACGACGAAGCCAAGCCCTTCATTCGTTCTGGGATATTCGGCAGACAAACGTTGAGCGATGGATTCGACGTCGGCATTCGCTTGCTCGATAGTTGTTCCCGGTTTGAGACGCGCGACGAGTCGCAGGTAGTGGTCGCCACGTCCACTCGCTTGTTCGGGTTCCATGGCCCATGGAATCCATAACTCGGTCTCACGCGCGGGGAAAAAGAAACCACGCGGCATCACGCCAACGACGGTAAACGATTCTCCATTGAGCACGATGTTGCGATTCAGGATGGAGGGATCGCGATTGAAGCGTCGCTGCCAGAGCGCGTCGCTTAGCACAACGACGTGCTCCTGGCCCGGTTGATCTTCGTCCGGCAAAAACGTCCTGCCCAATGCGGGTTCGACACCTAGAAGTGAAAAGACATTCGCAGTGACGAGTTCCCCGGTAAGACGCTCCGGCTCGCCTCCGCCGCTCAGGTTGAGATCCTGTGGACCGTGGGCGCCGATGCCGTCAAATACCTGGTTCTGATTCCGTAGGTCGAAGAAGTTGGCGGGTGCGACCTCGTTTTGGTTTATGCCCACTCGCAGAGTGCGCTCCCAAATAGAAACGATCCGGTCGGGATCTTTCAGCGGCAGTGGGCGCAACAGAATGGAATCGACGGCACTGAAGATCGCGGTGTTGACTCCGATGCCAAGCGCGAGGGTGATAAGCGCAACGACCGTCGCCCCCGGACGCTTCCGCAAGCTTCTGATGCCATAACGAATATCTTGAGTCATAGCTTTCACCTGATAGGTCCTATTGGTCCTATAGAACCTATTCGTACCTCAGCGCCACCAGGGGATCGACTTTCGTTGCGCGGCGCGCGGGAATCCAACACGCTATTAACGCAACGAGCAGCAACAGCAGTGCGATCGTCGCAAACGTACCCGGATCAGTTGGCTTCACACCGAACAGCAGCGTTTGCATAAAACGCGTGAGTCCCCACGCACCGAGCAATCCAACGGCTACACCAATCACCGCCAGTTTCAGTCCTTGTCCAATCACAAGTCGCAACACGTTTCCCGGCTGTGCGCCGAGCGCCATGCGAATACCAATCTCTTGTCTTCTTTCGGCTACCAGGTAAGCCAGCATCCCGTACAGACCAATGACCGTGATCAGCAACGCAACTCCGGCAAACACACCGAAGAGCACGAGGCTGAAGCGACGCGCATCGAATGCCGACGAAAAAACCTGTTCGAGAGTCCGGAAGCTTGCCGGCGCATCAGACCGCAATGACTGGACCGTACTTCGTAGCGCGGGAGCCAACGCTTCGGGCTCTGCATTCGCCCTTACGACGATCGCAAGTCGAGCAACCTGCCACCACTGCGGTCTCTGTAATGAAAACCCGTAGACAGTCGGCTGTGCCTCGCGTTCGAGCACCGTGCGCACGTCTCCGACCACACCGACAACATGTAACAGCCGTTTGTCTGTATCCATGTTGCCGAATTGAATCCGCTTTCCGATCGGATTTTCATTGGACCAATAACGTTGGGCCAACGATTGGCTAATCACCGCGACGTGGGGTGAGTTGACATTATCTGAACGGTCAAAGATCCGGCCTTTAAGCAGCGGGATCTTCATCGCAGCGAAGTATCCGGCGCTGGCAACGCGATACTCGGCGTAACCGCGTTGGTTCGGATCGTTGTCGATTAAAAACGTGCCGTTCGCGCCGCGGTCGGCAATCGGTAAAACATTGATTCCTCCTACCGCCGTCACACCGGGAAGCTGGCTGATTCGCTCCAGCAGTTGCACATAAAACTGGCGCAAGCGTTCATCTTCATCGGGCGTGATCGTGGTTGGCAGAGACAGTGTCATCGCCACCGCGCTCTCAGTGCTGAAACCCGGATCGACTTTCTGCAGATTCAGAAAACTGCGACCAAGGAGACCTGCGGCAGCGAGCAGTACAACGGTCAACCCGATCTGCCCGACTACCATCACCGCGCGCAGGCGATTACCAATACCGGCTGAGACTTGCCCTCGTCCGGCCGCCTGGATCGCAAAGTGCACTTGTCGCGAGAGTCGAATAGCGGGAATGAAACTCAACACCACTCCGATCAGAATGCCTAAGGCGCACGAGAACAGCAGTACACGACTATCCACGCCGATGGTGTTGATGCGCGGCAGTGTTCCTTTATCGAGAAGCAGCAAAAGGCGCACACCAAAACTCGCCAGCCACGCACCCAGCGCCGCGGCCGGAAGCGTCAGCAAAAGATTCTCGACGAGCAACTGTCGCGTGATGTGAAAACGTGATGCACCTAATGCGCAACGGATCGTGAACTCGCGCTCGCGTGACGTCACCTGGGCCAGCAGCAGGTTGGAAAAGTTTGCGCAAGTAACGAGCAGCAATAAGCCGACTGCGCCGAGCAGCACCCAGAGAGCTTGTCTAATGTTTCTGGTGAGGTGTGTCTGCAGCGGGATAAGCCTGAAATCGACCGCGTCGATCTTGTCACCGTACGTCGCACGCAATTGCTTCGCGATCAGACTCACTTCCGCCTGTGCTTGTTCGAGCGAAGTACCGGATCGGAGCCGGCCGATCACGGGCCAGTTATGCGCGGTGCGCGACGGGTTCGGGGGTTCGCTGTTTTGCGTGATCCAGATGTCAGTGTCGGTCGGATAATCAAAACCTGCGGGAAGAATTCCAACGATGTTGCATGCGACACCATCGACGTTCAGCTTCACTGCGTCGAAATCAGTTCGCCCGCCGAGATGTTGCTGCCAGAAGTCATAACTCAGCATTGTGGCAACCGGTCCGCCATACTTCTCTTCTTCCGGCAGGAAAGACCGCCCGGCGACAGGCTGCACGCCCATCGCTTTTATAAAAGCTCCGGACGCGTAGGAGATATTCGCGCGCATCGGTTCCACCGCTCCGGTCACAACGAGGGGGAAGCTACCTGCTGATATCGCGAGGGCGTCGAAGCTTTGACTACTCGCCTGCACGTCCAGGAAGTTGGCCCCGGCGACGGCCATCAAATTTCCCTTCTCGCCGACTTCGCGCAGCATCACCAGGCGTTCACTCTCGGGATACGGCAGCGAGCGCAGGAGGAGTGCATCGACAATCGAGAAGATTGCGGTCGTCGAACCGATGCCCAAACCGAGCACGACCAAAACGATCGCGGTAAAGCCCGGTCGTCTCAAGAGATTTTTAAGCCCGTGCCTTAGATCCTGAAGTAACGCGTGCATTTTCTGCTTTCCTGTAGGACCGATAGGACCTATATGACCTATTCGTATCTCGGATCGACCTTCGTCGCTCGCCGCGCCGGAACCAAACACGCGATCAACGCCACCGCCGCGAGCAGCACAGTGGTCACTGCAAACGTCCAGGGGTCGCGCGCCTCAACGCCAAACAACATGCTGGTCAAAGTCTCCACATACTTCGTCAACACGTAAGCAGCGCCGAGCCCGATTACGATTCCGCAGTGTGCGAATCAGCAGTCCGGCTCCGATCAGCAACAAGACTATTCGTACCTCAGCGCCTCGAGTGGATCGACTTTCGTTGCTCGTCGTGCGGGAATCCAGCACGCGAGCAATGCGACGCCGGCAAGCAACGCCGCTATCACCACAAACGTCCACGGATCGCTCGCGCTGATCCCAAACAACAAACCCTGCAACAGTCGTGTAAAACCGATCGCCGCCAGCAGTCCTAACCCAACGCCGGCCACTGCCAACCGCAGTCCCTGACCAAGGATCAGTCGCAGTACATTTGATCTTTGGGCACCCAAAGCGAGTCGAATCCCAAACTCGTTCTTCCGGTTAGCAACGTTGAGCGACATGACTCCGTAGATACCAGTCAGCGCCAGCAACAACGCCGTTGCGGCGAAACCCGCGAGCAACGAATTCGTCAATCTGGTCGTGACGAGCGAACGATCCATCGCCTGCTGGATCGTGCTCACTTTCGAGAGCGGTATTTCGGAATCGAGTTTCGCGACTTCCTGTCGCACGTTGCCCGCGATCGTCGTGGGATCCACTGACGTTCGCACCACCAGCATCGTCTCGCGTCTGATCCACTGGCTGAAAGGTCGATAAATGTAAGGCCACCGCTCTTCGTCGAGTTTGCGGTTCTTGACGTTCGGAACAACTCCCACGATCGTCAACCATGGACCATCGCCGGTACGAATCCGTCTTCCGACAAGATCGCCATCCACCGAGTACATCTGGGCCAATCTTTCATCGACGATCGCAACGGGCAGAGATGTTGCCGTGTCGGAAGATTCGAATCCGCGGCCTTTGAGGATCGGCATTCCCATCGCCGCGAAGTATCCGGGCGTCGAACTTCGCAACCACGCGACCTTTGTCTGTTCCTGCTCGACGCCTTCAACCGTGAATGCTCCACCCTGGCCATCGCCACTGAACGGCACGACCTGACACAGCTCAACTGCCTCCACGCCGGGAACACTGCTCACACCCTGGCGCAGTTGCTGGTAGAAGCTTTCCGCCTGCTCTTTGCTGTACCGTTGTTCAGGTAGGGCGACTCGCGCCATCAACACGTTGTCCGCGCGAAAACCCGGATTGACTGACAACAGATTTCGAAAACTCTGGAGGAACAACGCCGCCCCGATTAACAGCACGAGCGACAAGGCCAGTTGTGAAACTACAAATGCGTTGTTCAGCCGGCGATTTGCGCCTGATGAACCACGAGCGCCTTCCTTGATTGCATCCTGCAAATTCACGCGTGCGCCGCGCAGTGCCGGAGCGAGACCACACAACACACCCGTGAGCAGCATGATCGCCGTCGTGAAAAGCAAGACACTTGAATCGATCCGCGCAGACTCGACATGAGGTAGCTGCGACGCCGCCAAACTCTTCAGTCCGGTAACGATCCACACTGCGATCAGTATTCCCACGAGCGTGCCGGCGAACGAAAGCAACAGACTCTCTGTCAATGTTTGTCGCGCAATGCGCCACGCGCTCGCACCGAGACACTGGCGTACAGCGAGTTCGCGATTTCGCGTTGCTGCGCGTGCAAGCAGAAGGTTCGTCAAATTTGCGCACGCAATCAAAAGCACTAAAGCGATCGCGCCTAACAGAACGAGCAGCGGTCGCCGCACTTCGCCGACAATGTGACGTTGCAAAGGCAACATTATCGTCGTCTCGCTCGGGCCCAACGCGCCTGCTCCCGGTCGCACGCCGGACTCGCCGGTAAACGCCTGGAACAAAGCGCTGATCTCTTTTTGCGCATCGTCTGGTGTCACGCCCGGTCGTAGCCGTCCAATTGCTAAAAGGTTCCACGAATTCGAATCCTGCGGATCCAGACCCTTCGGCACCCAGAGTTGCACGTGACCTGAGCTGCTGGCTCGTTCGGCGGGATTGGGAAAGTCGAAATCCGGAGGCATGATGCCGACTACTGTCGTCGCGATGCTGTCGAGATTAATTGACTGTCCGATGATGTTGGTGTTGCCGGCGAAGCGTCGTTGCCACAAGCCGTAACTGAGAATGACGACGTTGTTGTTGCCCGGAGTGTCTTCCTGTGCGGTGAAGGTGCGGCCGTGCAGTGGTTCGCGACCGAGTACGTTGAAGTAGTTGAAAGTGACGATGGCGCCCGGCACGACTTCCGGATCGCCGTTGCCGGTCAGTGCAAACTCACCGGTCTCGTGAGCAGCGAGACTTTCAAACGTCTGAGTGCGATCGCGGTGATAAGCAAACAAAGCATCGTTGAGATCGAGGTGGCGCAAACCTTTCGCCGGCGCCGAATGCCAGAACGTCATCAGGCGATCCGGTTCTTTTAGTGGCAACGGGCGCAGCAACACTGCATTAACCACGCTGAAGATCGCTGTGTTCGCACCAATCCCCAGCGCGAGCGTAAGCACGGCGATCGCGGTGAACCCGGGGCGCTTCAACAACCCCCGCACAGCAAATTGAATTTCTTTGAGCATCGAATCCAATACCTAACCTGAACACGGATGACACGGATGAACTGATCCGATCCGTACAAAATCCGTGTAATCCGTGGTTAATTCTTACTCGTACCGAAGCGCCACGAGTGGATCGACTTTCGTCGCCCTTCTCGCCGGCAGATAACAAGCCACCAGCGCGACCACAAACAAGGCGCCCGTAACCAACGCAAATGTCGCAAAGTCGTTCGCGCTCACCTCGTAAAGCAGCGTGCTCAACAAACGCATCAGACCAAGCGCCGCCAACACGCCAATCCCCACGCCCAAAAGCGCCAGGAACAATCCCTGCTTCAACACCATCTTCAGAATGTCAGCCTGGCTCGCACCAAGCGCCATGCGCACGCCGATGTAATGCGTCTGCTGGCTGACGGAATAAGAGACGACGCCGTAAATTCCGATCGACGCCAGCAACAACGCCATGCCCGCGAAGATGCTGATCAGCAACGCCGGAAACCGTCGCATGAACGACGCCTGTGTTAGCGAAATCATCTCGTCCATCGTGCGGACGTTGAGAATCGCTGCGTCAGATTCAAGCGTGCGAACCTCGTTGCGAATCGAACTCGCGAGAGTATTTGGATCGCTCTGTGTGCGAGCGACCAGGTTGGCAAAGGTTGAAGGGCTCTGACGGAACGAATAGTAGAGTACCGGTTTGACAGCTTCATCGAGCCCGGTGATCTTTACATCGCCTACAACACCCACCACCGTAATCGGATCAACCTGGACCGACGGATAGCGCAAACGCTTCCCGATAGGATCGCGACCTGCAAACATGCGGTCAGCGATAGTTTTGTTGATGATGACCTTGACAGGGGTGCCGGCGCTGTCACTCGCGTCAAACGTGCGTCCGGCAAGCAACGGAATTCCCAGAGCTTTGAAGTAGTCGTCACTGGCGACGCGGATGTTGGCCTCGATCTCCTTTCCGGGCGCTGGCACAGGATCGCCGTCGACGTAGAACCGCGTGGTGTTGCCGGCGTTGAGTGGCAGACGGTCCACCGTCCCTGCGTCTACGACTCCGGGTAACGACTTCACTCGTTCGCGAAGTTGCTCGTTGAAACTAATCTGTTGATTAGCGTCCGTGTACTTCGTCGGCGGTAAAATCACCGTCATGGTCAACACGTTCTCGGTGGTGAATCCCACGTCGGTCTGGAGCAGTCGCAGCAGGCTCTTCATCATCAGTCCCGCGCCGATCAACAACACGACGGCCAACGCGATCTCAGTAACTACCAACGCGCTACGCAGACGATGGCTTGCGCCCGCGGATGCATTACGACCACCTTCTTTGAGCGCTTCATTCAGATCGAGCCGCGAAGATTGCAACGCCGGCGCGAGGCCAAACACCAGGCCGGTCAGCAATGAGAGCGCAAATGAAAAGCCGAGAATGCCGGCGTCGAGACTGAGTCCTTTGAGGAACGGCATCGAGATCAACTGGTTCTGCGGTATCGCAGCAACGAGCGCCGGCACACCCCAGTAAGCGATAAACAAGCCTGCCGCTCCGCCGGCGAGAGAAAGCAACAGCGACTCGGTCAACAGTTGCCTGATCACGCGCCAACGACTTGCTCCCAGCGCCGAACGGATCGCAACTTCTTTCTGGCGCGCGAGCGATCGCGTCAATAACAAGCTCGCGACGTTTGCACAGGCGATGAGCAGTACAAACCCGACTGCGCCGAGCAACACCATCAGAATCGGTCTGACGTTTCCGACGATCTCCTCTTGCAGCGGAACAATTTTCATGGTTATTCCGGCATGCGAATCGTTGTGCTGCTGCTCGATGCGATTGGCGATGAGATTCAACTCTGACTGGGCTGCCGCGGCATCCACTTGTGGTTTAAGCCGGCCGATTAGGTTCGTGCCGTGCATGTAGCGGCGAGTCAGTTGATTTTGCGTGGGTTGGTAAGGCAGCCAGAGGTCATTGTTTCTGAGTGCAAACTGAAAACTCGCGGGCAGCACACCGATCACGGTGTAGCTTTCACCGTTGATGGTCACGGCTTTGCCGAGGACGCCGGGGTCCCCGCCGAATCGTCGCTGCCAGAAGCCATAAGTGAGTACTGTGACTCTCGCGCCACCGGGCTGGTCCTCACCTGTTTGAAATGTTCGTCCAAGGATCGGATCGACACCCAGCACTGAAAAGAAGTTCGCACTTACTCTTGGCGCCGCAATACTTTCGGCTTCGCCCAAACCACTGAGGAGCGCACCGCCACCGGTATAAGCCGCGAGCCCTTCGAAGACGTTGTTCTGTTGGTAGTCCTGGTAGTCAGGATACGAGAACTCTCGTTTCGGGTATTCCCGTCGCGGCACCTGTTCCCAAAGGTGATAGAGGCCATCGGGTGATTTGTATGGCAACCCGCGCAGCAATGCGGCATCAACGACCGTGAAGATCGAAGTGCTGCCGCCAATGCCGAGCGCCAGCGTAACAACGGCGATAGCCGTAAAACCGGGATGCTTAAACAGTCCACGAAGTGCGAAGCGAATGTCTTTGATTATTGAACTCATAATTTCTTTCTTTATAGGTCCTATTGGTCCAATAGGACCCTATTCATATCTGAGCGCGATTAGTGGATCTACGCGCGTCGCTCTTATCGCCGGAATCAACGCCGCGATCATCGCAATCACGAAGAACACCACCGAGACAACGACAAACGTCACACTATCGGTCGCCGTCACTCCGAAAAGCAGCGTCGTCAAAAAACGCGTCAACGCGAGCGCGCCCGCGATTCCGATCGCGATTCCAGTGAGCACGAGGGTCAGCCCGTTCTTCATGATCAAACTCAGCACGTTGGCTGCGCGCGCGCCGAGCGCCATGCGAATTCCAATCTCGTGTGTTCGTTGCGTCACTGAGTAAGACACAATGCCGTAAATCCCGACCGCGCCCAGCACCAACGCCAGCAGCGCGAACGATCCCAACAGCAGCATCAACGAACGCGAAACAGCAACCGCATCGTTCACGCGCTGGTCCAACGTCTTCACGTCGAAGATTGGTTGGTTTCTATCGATCGCCAAAACTTCATTGCGCACCGCCGGCGCCAGGCTCAGTGGATTTGAAGCAGTGCGAACCAGAAGCGTCACGCCGTTCATCGGCATCTGCGAGAACGGCAGGTAAAGCTCGGGGGCCACCTCATCTGTCAGACTCTCCTGCCGGATGTTTCCCACGACGCCGACAATGGTCCTGCAAAGACGCTCTGCTTCCGTACATCCAAACCCCACTCGTTTGCCTAACACGTTACCGTTGGGGAAATACCGGCGCGCGAAGGCCTCATTTGCGATCGCAACTTTCGGCGTGTCTGGTCCATCCCGCTCGTCATACTGGCGCCCGCTCAGCAACGGTATCTTCATTGTTAGGAAATACTCGGGCGAGACTGAGCCAACTCCGATCGGCGCATCTTTTTTGCGGTCGAATGGCGGCTGCCCTTCGATGCCGGTGAAGACGATGATGCCAAAGCCGGTCAGCGGCGTGTGGTTGATAGTTCCAGCCGACTCAACGCCCGGCAACGACTTCACGCGCTGTAATAACTGTTGTTGAAAGGCGGTGGTCTGAGGGTCTGTGGAATAGTTTGAACGCGGCAGATTGATGCGAGCAGTTAAGACATTCTCGCGATTGAATCCTAGATCGATGGCGACTAGTTTGTTGAAGCTTCTGACGAGCAGACCCGCACCCAGCAGCAGGACTACAGCGAGCGCGAGTTCAGCGACGACCAGCCAGCCACGAAAGCTGCGAAGTCCAAAACTCATCAGTCCATACGAGCGGCTGGTTCGCAGTGCCTTGATCAGATCGGGCTTCGACGCGGTTAGCGCGGGCGCTAGTCCGAACACGATTCCGGTGAGAACTGATAGTCCTAAAGTGAATGCAAACACGCGCCAGTCAATGCGGATGTTATTCAAGTCGTAAACTGAGGTGGTGAAACCCTCCGGCACGAGGCTCGCGATCGCGCGCGTACCCCAAAGCGCGATGAGCAGACCCAACAAGCCGCCTGCGACACCGACGACGACGCTCTCGGTGAGTAGTTGGCGAATCAGTTGCCAGCGCCGCGCGCCGACTGCGGCGCGCACAGCCATCTCGCGCTGTCGTGCAAGCGTGCGCGAAATCATCAGACTAGCGACGTTGACGCACGCGACGAGCATCACGAGCCCGACCGCACCCCACAACACAAACACCGTCATGCGGACGCCGGAAACGAGTTGCCGGTGCAGTGGTGCAACTTCAACGGTCGCGAGCGGCCGAGGCTCTTTTCCCTCGGTGCCCTGCTCTGAAGCTTGTCGAGCGATCAGGCTCAGCTCTGTTTGCGCGGCTTGCGCGTTTGCCGGCGGCTTGAGACGACCAACGACTTCAATCAAAGAAAACATATCGCCTTGAGTTTCTTTGATCGGGTCGAGAGCTAAGGGAAGCCAGACGTCAAACTCGCCTGGAAAACGAAAACCGGCAGGCATCACGCCAACGATCGTGTAAGGTTTGTTGTTGAGCGTCAGAGTGCTTTGCAGAATTCCTTCGTCGCGTCCATAGCGGCGTTGCCAGAAACCTTCGCTGACGATTGCGACGCCACTCGCGCGGGGCTTGTCTTCTTCAGGCAGAAAGAAGCGTCCGCGTACTGGTTGCACTCCGAGAGTCGTGAAGAGACTGGCGGTAACTCGCGCGCACGGGATGCGTTCAGGTTCACCATTGCCGGTGAGATTGAAGTTGTCGTCGCTGAACGCCGCGAGATCCTCGAACGATGTGCTCCGCTCTTTCCAGGCTAGGTACTGATACGCAGCGATACCGGGCAAGTCACCCGCCGCCGGATTTTTGTGAACGGAGACGAGTTGCTGTGGATCGCGGAAAGGCAAAGCCTTCAGCAGCACCGCGTTCACGACGCTAAAGATCGTGGTGTTGACGCCGATGGCGAGCGTCAGCGTGACAATCGCAACCGCCGTGAAGGCAGGATGCCGTAAGAGACTACGAATGCTATGGCGCAAATCTTGAAACATCTTGTAAATCCTGTAAAACGTCACTCGTATCGGAGCGCGACTAATGGATCTACTTTGGTTGCGCGGCGTGCAGGAATGAAGCACGCTAAAAACGCAACAACAATCAAAACCGCCGACACAACGCCGATGGTCAGCGCATCTGTCGGTGTTACTCCAAACAACAAAGTCGTCATCAAACGCGTCAACGCGAAAGCTCCGGCAAGGCCCAATGCCACACCGATGGCCACCAATGCCATTCCATTTCGAATAATTAGTTTGAGGACATCAACCGTGCGCGCACCCAGCGCCAGGCGAATACCAATCTCCTGAGTTCGTTGCGTTACGGCATTCGACATCACGCCGTAAATTCCGATCGCAGCCAGCACCAAAGCCAGACCGGCAAATAGAGACAGCAGCGACATGTTGAAGCGGCGTTCAGCAAACGAACTCGCAGTGACTTCGCTCATCGTCTCTACCTTCGTTACAGGTAGCTGCGAATCAACTTTCCAGATCTCCTGTTTGAGTGCCTGGGCAGTGCCGGCCGAGTCGCCTTGCGTACGGGCGGCGATCGACATCCATCTTTTCCACGGATTGATTTGGGTGTACGGAGTGTAAAGCGCCGGTTCCTCCGGCAGATCCAAACCAAAGTGCTTCACATCTCCGACCACTCCAACAATCGTTATCCACTCAACCTGAGGATTGCGCGCCCAGCGGACTCGCTTGCCAAGTGGATCTTCATTCTGAAAATACTGGCGCACGAGGGTTTCATTCGCGATACCAACGCGTGGCGCTTTCTCGTCGAAGTCCTGCGAGCCAAAATCTCTGCCACGTTGAAGCGGAATCTGCATGACCTTGAAGTAGTCACCCAGCACGCTGCGAGTTTCCACACTCGGTTCATCACCTTCGGCGAGAGGCGGCCGGTTCTCGACGAGAAAATCGTGATTGAGGGAATCGCCGCTCAGTGGCAGTTCACTGACCATCGCAGCCTGCACGCGCGGCAGTGAGTTCATGCCGGCCAATACCCGTTTGCGAAAACGCGTTTGTGAAGCAACGTCCTGGTAACGAGTCTCAGGCAGCTCAACCCGCATGGTGATCATGTTATCGGGATTGAATCCTGGCTCTACCGAGCGCAGTTTCCAGAAAGTCTTGATGAGCAGGCCTGCGCCTACGAGAAGAATCAGCGCGACTGCAAGTTCGGCAACCACGAATGCGCTCCGCAGTCGTTGGCGCGAACTGCCTGCGGTAGCGCTTCTGCCGCCTTCTTTTAATGCGTCACCTGCGCCTCCGCGCGAGGCGGTCCATGCGGGTGCGAGACCAAAGACGAGTCCAGTCAGAATCGAAATGCCGAGAGTGAAACCAAGCACCCATGCATCAACTCCGACCTCGGATAAACGCGGCAAGTTCTCTGGCTTGAACGCCACCAAAAGACTCGTGCCCCAAAACGCAAACACAACCGCGACAGCACCGCCTGCAAGTGATAACAACAGACTTTCCGTCAGCAACTGCCGAATCAAACGCCAGCGATCCGCACCGAGCGCACCGCGAATCACAAACTCGCGTTGGCGCTCAGCGGCGCGCGCCAACAGCAGATTCGCGAAGTTGGCGCAGGCAATCAGGAGGACAAAACTTACCGCCGCAAACAAGATGAATAACGACTGCCGAGTATCGCCGACAATGCGTTCATGCAATGCAAACAGGATAGTGTTCCGATTCTTATTCTCACCGGGGTACTGCGCGGCGAGGTTGCGATCGACGATCTGCATTTCGGCGCGCGCCTGTTCGATAGAGACGCCCGGCGCTAACCTGCCGTACGTTCGTAGAAAATGAACGCCACGATGATTCGCTGCCACCGGGTTCGACACATGCACTGCCGTCCATGCTTCGGTGTTATCACGAGGTGTGACAAACGTAGCGGGCATGACACCAATGACGGTGTACATGTTGCCGCTGAGAGGAATTGCTTTACCGAGAATCTGCTCGTCGCGATTGAACTGTTTCACCCATAAGTCGTGGCCCAACACTACGACGAATGGAGCGCCGTTGCGATCATCCTCGGCGTTGATAAAACGTCCGCGCTCAGGTTTGACGCCGAGAGTTTCAAAGAACCTGCCGGTAACTTGTCCGATCTGAAGTTGAATTGGTTCGGCGCCGGCGGTGTAAGCGAGCGGCTGCATAACCATGCCGCCGAGGCTGCTGAACGTCTTGCTCTGCGACTCGACATCAGCAAGGTCAGGCGCCGACTGGTTCGATCTGAAACTGATCAATCGAGACGGATCGTCATAAGGCAGCGGTCGTAGCAGCACCGCATTGACGACGCTGAAGATCGCGGAGTTGGCTCCGATTCCGAGCGCCAACGTAATTACAGCGATCGCGGTGAACGCAGGTCGCTTTGCCAGACTGCGAAGGGCGTAGCGAATGTCTTTGATTATTGAATCCATCATCGATTTGGGTGTTTATTGTAGGGGTGGCCCTCTGTGGCCACCCCTGTATTAGTTCCGGCGGAGGGGTGGCCACGGAGGGCCACCCCTACAATCAATTCTTTATTCGTATCGCAGCGCTACAAGCGGATCGACCTTCGTCGCGCTGCGCGCCGGGATGTAACAGGCGACGAGCGCCACAAGGAGCAGAACCAGAGTGATCGCCGCGAATGTCAGTGGATCGTTTTCACCAACACCGAACAGCAAGCTTCTCAACAAACGCGTCAACGCAAACGCCGACACCAAACCAAGCACCAGCCCAACACCAATCACCGCCAGTCCCTGGCCCAGGATCATCTTGAGCACGTCTCCGACTTGTGCGCCAAGCGCGAGACGAATGCCGAGTTCGTGCGTGCGTTGCGTGACGGTGTAAGCAGTGACGCCGTAAATACCCGCTGCTGACAACAACAGCGCGATGAAGCTGAAAAGTCCGAGTAGAAACAAGTTGAAGCGCGGCTGCGTTACTGACTCGCTGACGATGTGCTCCATTGTCCTGATGTCTGCGACGGGCACAGATTTGTTCACTTCACTCACAACCTGCCGCACCGAGGCTGCCAAAGAGGTCGGCTCAACAGTTGAGCGAATGACAACCGACATGTTGATAAACGGATTTTGCTTAGCCGAGAAGTAAACCTCCGGCTGAGGCTCTTCGCGCAGCTCGAGACTTCTCACGTTGGCTGTTATGCCGACGATCTCAAACCAAACAGGCTGCTGATTATTGTCGGTACGGCCAAAGGTGACGCGTTTTCCCACCGCGGATTCACCGGGAAAATCGCGCTCGGCAAGCGCTTGATTTACAAGCAACACCAGCGGTGCACCAGCGCCGTCGTTATCAGTAAAGGCGCGTCCATGCTTTACTGGAATACCCATCGCGCGGAAATAGTCGGTGCTAACAGCGCGCATGTTTGTTGGACTCCACTGGTCGCGCGGAAGAACGGGACGGCCTTCAACTCTGAATCCCGTGGTTGGGCCTTTACTCAGCGGCAGGGTATTGATCATACCCGTGTACTGAACACCGGGAACCCCACGAAGCCGCTGTAACACGTTGTCGTAAAAGGTCACGAAGTCAGCATCAGTCCTGAAGTCAGTTCCGGAAGGAGTCAGCCTCGCAGTCAATACTTGTTGCGGAGTGAACCCTGCGTTGACCGATTGAAGTTGCAGAAAACTTCGGAATAACAAACCGGCGCCCGCGAGCAACACGACAGATAGCGCGACTTCAGTAACGATCAGCGCCTGCCGCAGGCGACTACTTCTAACGCCTCCGGCCGTACCTCGCCCGCTTTCTTTCATCGCTTCCTGAACATCGCTTTTCGAGAGACCTAAAGCCGGGGCAAGACCGAAAAGAAAGCCCGTCAGCAGAGAGGCCGCGAGTGTAAAAACCAGCACGCGCCAGTCAATGTGAATCTCGTTGAGACGCGGAAAGTCTGTAGGAAGCAACCTCGTTATGAGCGCCACCGCCCAAAACGAAAGCAGCAGTCCTAAAGCGCCGCCGGCAAGCGCCAGCATCCCGCTCTCAGTCAGCAACTGCTGCACGATTCGTTTACGCGATGCCCCCAACGCTGCGCGAATCGCGATCTCTTTGTGACGCGCTGAAGCGCTGGCAAGCAAAAGGTTGGCGACATTCGCGCATGCGATTAGCAGCACAAACATCACGGCGCCGAAGAGCAACAACAACATCGTGCTGTTATTCCCGATGAGGTGATCGTGCAAAGAAACAACGCGATTGAAGCGACGATTGTTTGTCTCGGGATACTGTTGGCGCAAACGAGTGGTGATGGTCTCCATTTCACTCGCAGCCTCGGCTACAGTAACGCCGGGCTTCAACAGTGCGACTGCCGCGAGGTAACCCATGCCGCGGTTCTGCGTCGGATCCACCTGCGCATACAACTCCGGAATGATTCTTAACGGAGGCAACCAGAGTTCTGTCTTGTCCGGATACTGAAAGCCCGGTGGAGCAATACCGATGACCGTGTAGTTAGCGCCATCCAGCGTTATCGGCTTTCCAATCATTCCTGGATCGCTGCCGAACCGTCTCACCCACAGGGCATGGCTCAGTACAACGACTGGTTCGTGACCGGCTTGTTCATCTTGTGGCAGAAACAACCGGCCGTGTTGTGGTCCAACTCCGAACACCTCAAAGAAGTTTGCGGAGGTTTGAGCCATTTCCAGTCTTTCGGCTCGATCGGAAAGAGCGAGGTTTGTGGTGGCGGTCCTGATGGCGGCGAGGTGTTCGAAGACTGTGTTTTGCGCACGCCAGTCGAGAAAGTTGGCCGCGGTCACCTGGACGCGTGTGCCCTGAGGATTCAGTTCCTGGATCGCGACGATGCGCTCCGCAGTTTTGAATGGCAGGCGGCGCAGCAAGACACTGTTCACGACGCTGAAGATCGCAGTGCTGGCGCCGATGCCCAACGCGAGAGTGATCACCACGATGGCCGTGAAACCCGGATGCTTCAACAACCCTCGTATTCCGTAGCGAATGTCTTTAATGATCGAATCCATAATCTTATTTTCAATTGAGATTCATTCGTAACGTAGCGCCACGCGCGGCGCGCCGCCGTGAAGCCGGGGTTCTTCAGCAACATCCGAACACCAAATCGTAAATCTTGCAGCATCTTTCTTTATCCGAAGAAACTCTCGCGCAAAGGCGCAAAGCGCTACCGCGTTTCCAGGGTTTTCTTTGCGCCTTTGCGCCTTTGCGTGAGAAAAAATGTTTCGCACAGAGGTCTCCAAATGTCCGTTTTACTCGTATCTCAGCGCGACTAATGGATCGACTTTTGTCGCACGGCGCGCGGGGACGAAACAGGCGATGAAAGCTACCGCTGTCAACAAGACCGCCCCCACGCCAAATGTAATCGGATCCTTCGCTGTAACTCCGAACAGCAACGTCGACATCACGCGCGTCAGAGCAAACGCGCCACCTAAACCCAAAATCACGCCGACCAGCGCGAGAACCATTCCCTGGCGAACGACGAGTTTCAGCACGTCAAGCTGTCGCGCACCCAATGCCATGCGCACACCGATCTCGTGCGTTCGCTGGGCCACTGAATACGACATCACGCCGTAAATTCCTGTCGCTGCAAGCACCATCGCGAGCGCCGCAAACAACGCGAGCAACGTCGTGCGATAACGCGGCGCGGCAACCGACGAGTCAACCCAATCACTCAGCCTCTTGACCTCCGCTATTGGCTGGTCAGGATCCATAGCATGCACCTCTTTGCGTACCGCACCGACAATGGCTAAAGGATCTCCCTGCGTACGAATAACCAGATTCATCCGGCCGGAATTGCGAGTGGGGAAGTACATCGTGGCAAACGGTTGGCTTGCGAGCGATGAATGACGAACGTCGCCCACGACGCCAATGATCTCGTACGGCTTGTCACCAATTGAGAAGAGACGTTTGCCTAACGGATCTTCATTCGGGAAAGCCATAGCGACGAGTTGTTGACTTACGATCACTACCTTGTCACGTTGTCTCACCTCTTGCTCAGTGAAGTTACGACCGCGCAGCAGAGGAATACGGAGCGCGCTGAAGTAGTTTTGGTTCACGCGACGCCAATCGGCGTTAAAGCCGTCGCCGGGTGAAACCGCTGGGCGTCCTTCCACAATAAAAGGGACGTCATTGAGTTGGCCACTGAATGGAAGCTCCGAAATTTGACCTACGGATTCAACGCCGGGTAACGAACCGACGCGGGTTTCGAGTTGCTCGAAGAAACTGGCCGGCTTTCCTTCGAAGTCATATTTCTTCTGCGGCAAGACGATTTGGAACGTCAAAATATTATTTGCGTCGAAACCCGGATCGACCCGTTGCAGTTCAATCAAGCTTCGCACCAGCAATCCCGCGCCGATCAGCAACATCACAGCGACGGCGCTTTCGAAAACTACGAGGAAACTACGCGTTCGATTTCGTAGCGTGCCTTCAGCACCCCGCGCTCCGTCTTTCAACGTATCTATGAGGTTCACTTTTAACGTGCGGAAGGCTGGTGCCAGGCCAAATAAAACTCCGGTTACGATTGAGATAAGGAGCGTAAACGCGAGTACCGTCGAATCGATCTTTACAGTCACGGTTGGGGGCAGGCTGTCCGCGCTCAACGCTACCAACAGTTCAACGCCCCAAACCGCCAGCAGTGCACCGAGCGCACCGCCCACGATCGCAAGCAACAGACTCTCAGTGATCATCTGGCGAATAATTCGCGGTCGACTCGCGCCTAGTGCGGTCCGTAAGGCAATCTCCTTTTGCCTCGCAGCCGCGCGCACCAGCAACAGGTTCGCCACGTTCGCGCAAGCAATGAGCAATACCAACCCGACAGCACCGAAAAGAATAAAGACGAAACTGCGACTGGTGCCGATTAGTTGTTCACGCAACGAAACCAGACCAAGACCCCACCCGGTGTTTGTGTCGGGAAACTGTTCCTCCAGTCTAGCTGCGATTGAATCAATGTCGGATTGCGCCTGCACCAGGCTGACACCGGCTTTCAATCTGCCGACGGGCCGGAAAAAGTGCGCCTGGCGCATCTTCATTTCCGGATCCGCATCGAAGTTAATGGGCAGCCACAACTCAGCCATCTGCGGCACCTTAAAATGGGCCGGCATCACGCCGATCACCTGATACGGTTTGCTATCAAGAATGATCGTCTTGTTAACGATCTGGGGATCACCACCAAACCGTTTCTGCCATAACGCGTAGCTGAGTAGAGTGACCTGATCGTTACCAGTCTTTTCGTTATCGAGTGAGAATCCGCGACCGAGCGCGGGCGCTACTCCAAACACGTCGAAATAGTTTCCGGTCACACGCGATGCGGTGAGGCGTTCCGGATCGCCAAGGCCCGTGAGATTCGCTGAACCTGGAAGCGTGGTTGAGGCGCCGAAATGTTCGAATGTTTTGTTCTGAGCGCGAAAGTCGAGGTAATCGGGCGGCGCAACACTAGCACGACTTATCCTGTTACGAACGGTTCCCCATGCCCAGACGAGTCGATCGGAATCCGGATACGGAAGAGACTGGAGCACAACAGCATTGACCAGACTGAAGATGGCCGTGTTCGCTCCAATTCCGAGAGCCAGCGCGATAAGAGCGATGGCGGTAACCGCTGGCCGCTTCAACAAACTCCGAATGCCGTAACGTAGGTCTTTGATTAAGGAGTCCACAAGTTTTAGGTCCTCTCAATAGGTCCTCTAAGTCCTATAGGATCTATTCGTAACGTAACGCATTCAAAGGATTCACACGCGATGCACGGCGCGCAGGTAAATAACCCGCGAGCAGCGCAACGATCGTCAACACAGCCGCAGCTCCGATCAGCGTCACCGGCTCTGCCGGGCTCACTCCAAACAGTTGCGACGAAATCAAACGCGCTCCCAGCAGCGCCGCCGGCACGCCTATCACTAATCCCGCCAACACGAGATACAGCGTCTCTCGCAAGATCATCCACGCGATGTTCCCGCCGCGAGCACCGAGCGCCATGCGTATGCCAATCTCATTCGTACGACGCGCGACACCATGGGCCATCACGCCATACAAACCGATGCACGCAAGTATCAACGCCAGCGCGCCAAAGAAACTGACGAGTTGCGCGATCAAGCGTTCCTGGTTCAGGTTCTCGCGTAGTTGTTCGCTCATCGTCGTCACACCAAAGATCGGCAGCTTGGGATCGATCTGGTTGATCATCTGCCGCACTTGCGACGTGAGCGGCGTCGGGTCCGACAGTGTGCGAACGTGAAGAGTAGCGGAATAAGCTGACCCGTCCTGAATCTGAAGAATGGGGCGATAGACAGTGGCCTGGGGCTTCTCGCGGGTGTCGCGGTCTGACTTGATGTCGCCAACTACTCCGACTATTTCAATCGGCGCCCCCCTATCCGTATCGTCGTCAAACGTGAATGAACGGCCTATCGGATTTTGATCTTTGAAGTAACGCTGGACGAAAGTCTCATTAACCACGGCAATTTGGGGCGAGGCCGGCGTGTCACGCAGTTCAATCTCACGTCCCCGCAACACCGGCATACCGAGTGTTTCGGCGTACCGGGGTCCCGCCAGAATGTCCTGCACGTCCTGACTTTCATTGGGCTCGGGCGTATGTCCGGGTACTCTGATACTGCTACTGCGGCGTGTGCCCGTCATCGGTGCGTAGGTCGCCAGCGATACGGATTTCACCTGCGGCAGCGAACCCACACGATCGATCAACTGCTGGTAAAGCGTCGCGAGCTGGGTCGTTTTGTAATCCGCGAGACGTGGATCAATACCCAGAAGCAAAAGATTGTCTCGCTCGAAGCCGACGTCTTCGCTCTGAAGCTTCACGAGGCTGCGGCCGAACAATCCCGCGCCGGTGAGTAGGACCATCGATAGTCCTACCTGCATTACCACCATTAGCGACGACAAGCTGAATTTCAGAAAGCCGCCTCTGGTTCGAGTCTTCTCTTTCATCGCGGAGGAAAGATTTGTACGGCTGGCCTGAATTGCGGGAATCAAGCCAAACAAAAGCCCAGCGAGGATCGAGACGCCGACAGTAAATGCCAGCACTCCAAGATCCACTCGCGTATCCAGCGGAGCCTCCCTCGCGACCAGGCGGACGAGTACGATGACGGCCCACTGGGCCAGCAGCACGCCAACAATGCCGCCGAGCCCGGCCAACAACATGCTTTCGGTAAGTAACTGGCGAATGATGCGCCAACGGTTTGCACCGAGGGCCATGCGCAGAGAGATCTCGGCTTTGCGAGCAGCAGCGCGTGATAACAGCAGGCTGCCAACATTCGCGCACGCGATCAGCAGGATCATGCCGACAATCGCCAGCAGCATTTGCAATGGCTTTGAGTAGTTGCGTCGAAGCCCTGAGATACCACCCTTGCCTTCGACGAGTGTGGCGTAAGTGTTTTGAATGCCTTTCTGTCGCTCTTCGCTGAGTTGGCTGCCGGCTTGTTCAGTCAAGAACTGGCGCAGCGCCAGATTTGTGGTCGCCTGTGCCTGGTCCAGGCTCACACCGGGCTTGAGGCGGCCCATAATCATGAGAAAGTAAACCTGATTATCGGCCAGGTACGATTCGCGTAATTCGATTTGAGGTTGGAATGAGAGTGGCACCCAGAAGTCGGGTGGACGCCGCACTCGCTCGCCAAAAAATTCGGGCGGAGTGATCCCGACGATTGTGAAGTTTGTGCCGTTGATAATGAAGTTCTTGCCCACAGTTGCGGAGTCGCTGTTCAACTCCTTCTCCCAGTAGCGATGACTGATCACTGCCGCCGGTGTGGCGGCAGGTTTATCGTCGTCGGGCGTGAGCACGCGACCACGCATCGCACGCACACCGAGAACCGAGAAATAATTGCCGGACACGAGCTGGCCCGACGCTCGCACTGCTCCGGCTTGCGAATCAGCCTGGCGAACACTGAGGCGACTGGCTCCACTGCGGAGCGCGGTGATGTCCTGGAATGATTGGTTGTGACTGCGAAAGTATTCGTAAGACGCGTATGAAAAGAGTTGCCACTCACCTGTTGATGGGGTGTCTACTACCGATGTTCCCTCGCCGGTTGCGTCGCTGAAGAGCACCAACTCTTCGGGCTTCTCGACGGGAAGCGACTTCAGCATCACTGCGTTCACGAGTGTGAAGATGGCGGTGTTCGCGCCAATGCCGAGTGCGAGCGTGAGCACTGCGATCGCCGCAAACCCTTTGCGTTTCAGGAGGCCTCTGATGCCGTAACGGAGATCCTTAAATAATGTTTCCATGATTCCTCTAAATAGGTCCTAAATAGGACCTATATGATCTATTCATATCTAAGCGCTTGCAGCGGATCGACCTTGGTGGCGCGACGAGCGGGCAGATAGCACGCAACAAACGCAGCCGCCAGCAGAAACGCTGAAACCACACTGAACGTCAGCAAATCAGTTGGCTGCACGTCCACTAACAACTTCTCCATGAAACGCGTCAGCGCCCAGGAGCCTGCGAGTCCGATCACTATTCCCAACAGCGCGAGCTTCATTCCGTGTCGTACCACCAGGTTCAACACGTCGAGCGCACGCGCGCCGAGCGCCATGCGAATGCCGATCTCCTGTGTGCGCTGCGTGACTGCAAACGCCATCACACCGTAAATCCCACCTGATGCCAGCAGTAACGCCACGCCTGCGAAGATCGCCAGCATCACTGATGAAAACGAATACAGCGCGACTGACATCGATCGCACTTCCTGCATCGTGCGTATGTCGAACACCGGTTGGTCCTTGTCGATGGCCCATACCTGTTGCCTGAGCGCTGATGAGAGGGAGCCAGGTTCAACGCTTGTCCTCGCGACCAGCACCATCGCGCTCCACGGATCCTGCGCATGCGGCAAGTAGTATTCGGGCGTGACCGGCAGATTCAGTTCATGCTTCACGTCTGCGACGACGCCGACAATCTCCATCCACCGCGCCCTTTCCGATGGCCCATAGAAACGAATGCGCTTGCCGATCGCGTCCTGGTTAGGCCAGTGTTTGCGCGCGAGTGTTTCGTTAACGATGATTACTGGTGTGGCGCCTGCTTTGTCCTGGTCCGTAAAGCCGCGGCCTTTGAGCAGCGGAATGCCCATCGTGCGGAAATAGTCAGGCGTACAGACGCGATAACGTCCATCATACTCATCGCCCGCCGCGGGTTCCGGTTCGCCTTCAACCAGATAAGAGTCGGATGAGTTCGCACCGCCGAGCGGTAGATAGTTGACGGCCGCCGCTGATTCGACTCCCGGGTATGCTTTTACGCGTTGGACCAGGTCGTCGTAGAACGTCGCGCGTTGTGGTTGTTCCCTGTACTTCGCACCCGGCAATACGAGGTTCAGCGTGAGCACGTTGTCAGGATTGAAACCAGGATTGGTTTTTAACAGTGACAGGAAACTGCGAGCCAACAGTCCCGCACCGATGAGCAACATCAAAGACAGTGCAACTTCAAAAACTACGAGCGAGCTGCGCAGGCGATGCGAGCTTCCGGACATTTGCCAGTTTCCCTCTTTCAACGCAACGTTGAGATCAGGTTTCGAGACCTGCAACGCGGGAGCGAGGCCAAATACGATGCTGCTCAACAAAGACAGTCCGAGTGTAAATAGGAGCGTTGGGGTGTTGATGCCGAGTCGATCCCAGCCCGGCGCAAACTTTGCCGCGTCGCCAGGATTGCCCGCACGCAATGCGTCGATACCCCAAAGACCGATCAGGACACCCAGCGCACCGCCGATCAACGCGACGATCACGCTCTCAGTCAGCAGTTGGCGAATGATGCGCCAGCGGCTTGCACCCAGCGCCGCACGCAACGCGATCTCTTTTCGACGTCCACTGGCGCGCGCGAGCATCAGGTTGGCAACGTTTGCACACGCAATCAACAGCACAAATCCAACAGCGCCCATCAGCACCCAGAGTGGGGTGTCGTAAAGTCGCACTGTGTCGGCGACGATTGGGAAAACAGTCGCGCCCCAACCGGTGTTTGTTTCCGGATACTGCTGCGCGAGTCGCGCGGTGATGTTGTCTGTATCGGCTTGCGCGCTTTCGATTGAAACACCGGGCTTCAGCCGTCCGAAGACGTAGTAACTATGATTGCCGCGGCTGCTCATTACCTCGGGCGTCATCGGCAGCGGCGCATAAATTTCGGCCCCCTTCGGAAAGTTGAAACGCTCCGGCGTGACACCGACGACTGTGCGCACGATGCTGTTGATAGTGACCGTCTTATTGATGATGTTCGGATCGCCGCCGAAACGTCGTTGCCAGAGACTGTGAGTGATGATCGCGACCGCGTCCTTGCCGGGCTGATTTTCTTCGGGAGTGAAGTTGCGGCCCATGATCGGCTTCATGCCGAGAACGTCGAGATAATTCGCGGAGACTAAAAAACCCTGGATGCGTTCAGGGGTATCGACACCGGTGAGGTTCGCGCTCCACCAGCGATAGACAGCGAGTTGTTCGAACGATTGGTTCTGCGCCTGCCAGTCGAGGTAGTTGGCCATCGCGACTTCGTTGTGCATGAGGCCACGGCTCGGCAGTTTGTCCCAGATCGCAACCACGCGATCGAGTTCGGGGAATGGCAGTGGTTTCAGGAGGAGTGCATGGATGGCGCTGAAGATGGCGGTGTTAGCGCCGATTCCGAGAGCAAGCGTGACGACGGCGATTACCGTGAACCCGGGCCGCTTTAAGAGATTCCTGAATGCGTACCGTATATCGCCGCGAAGATTCTCCATAAGCCTCCTCGTTTCGGCTCCGCCGCCGGTCTGGGTTTCAACTCCGCCGCCGGTCTGGGTTTCAACTCCGCCGCCGGTCTGGGGTTTCAACTCCGCCGCCGGTCTGGGTTTCGGCTCCGCCGCCGGTCTGGGGTTTCGGCTCCGCCGCCGGATGTGAGGCGTGGCTATGCCCCGCCGTTTCTATTAATCAGCAATGATCACCATGAGCGCGGCGTCGTCGTCGAAGTCGCCGGCGCAAAACTGCGTGACCTCATTCAAAATGATCGTGCGCAATTCGGCAGCGTTGTGTCCGCGGTAAGAGCGCAGGCACTGCTCCAGGCGCTCCTCACCGAATTCTTCTCCCGCGGCGTTGCGCGCTTCCGTCACGCCGTCGGTAAAGAGCAACAGCTTGTCGCCTTCGTGGAATTGAATTTCTCTTTGCGTGTACTTCGAGTCACAGAACGCGCCAATCACTGGACCACCCTCATCGAGCCGGATACATTCACCGTTGCGGCGTATCAGGAATGGTGGATTGTGACCCGCGTTCGTGAAAGTCAGTGTTCGTTTGTCAACGTCGAGTTCGCTGTAGAAGCAACTGACAAACTTGCGCAGAGGAGTGTTGCTACACATCAATTGATTGAGCTTCACACACAAACCACTCGGCGCGATCGTTTCCGAAGTCAGAGACTTGAGCGCGGCCTGCATGTTTGACATCAACAACGCCGCGGGAAACCCTTTGCCCGCCACGTCCGCAACACACAGAGCCGCATGCGACTCACTCAACTTAAAAGCACCGAGGTAATCGCCGCTGACTGCATGCGCCGGCTGCCACGCACTCGCGAGACTGAAGCCGCGAAGGTTCGGCATTCGACGCGGCATCAAGCCTCGTTGGATCTCGCGAGCTTCATCGAGCTCGAGTCGTGCCTCAGCTTCGCGATGCTGCTGAAGTCTCCGTTCACGGCCGGCTTCGATCTGAGTTCTCAACTTTTTCAGCAGCCGGGAGTTCTCCCAGGGCTTCTGCACGAAGTCGCGCACGCCAAGCCGCATCGACTCCACTGCGAGATCGACAGTGGCCCAGGCCGTCATCACTACGATGGGTAAATCGTGATCGACTGCCTGAATACTTGAAATGAGATCCAGACCTTCCTTTCCGGAAGTTGTGTCGCGTGCATAGTTGAGGTCCATCAGCACCAGATCGAATTTCTGCTGCTTGATAGCCTCGAGGACGGCTTTGGGGGAATCAGCCGCTTCGGTTTGATAACCCGCGCCTTTGAGCAGGAGACGTAGAGCGGCGAGCACGTCGGGCTGATCGTCGGCGATAAGAGTTCGAGGAGTCTGCACTGTTACTGTATTCACGACTTCCCTCCGGGCACACTGGTGACGTCAACGTTGATCGCATACACGATCGACGTTCGGTCAACTAACTATTGAGCAACTACAGGGAATTAAACCTAAGCCGGGCTCTCTGCTTTACCAGCAGGAGCAGGCATCAGGGGCTAACGGGCCACGCCTGATTTCTGCTGCTGCTCCGGATTAACAATCCAACCATCTTCAAGCCGCACGATCCGATTCCCGTATGCCGCATTCGTCTCCGAGTGCGTCACCTGCACGATCGTCGTGCCTTCTTCGTTCAAGCGCTTGAACATGTCCATGATTTCCTTACCTTGCGCCGAATGAAGATTTCCAGTCGGCTCGTCGGCAAGGATGATCCGCGGATTTGCAACGACTGCACGAGCTATGCCAACGAGTTGTTGCTGGCCGCCTGAAAGCTGAGTCGGGAAGAGATCCTTTTTGCCAACCATCTGAAAACGATCGAGCGTGTCGCAGACGATCGACTGCCGGTCTTTTTTGCTTACGTCGCGGTAAGAAAGCGGCAACTCGAGGTTTTCAAAGACTGTCTGGTCGTCGAGCAGGTGATAGCTTTGAAAAACAAATCCAATGTTCTGATTACGCAGCGCCGCGCGTTTTTTTCCCTCGAGCTTATGGACCGGAATATCGTCGAAGTAGTACTCACCGGTCCACGACTGATCGTGCATCCCCAGGATGTGCAGCAGCGTTGACTTGCCGGCACCCGAGGGGCCCATGATCGATACAAACTCGCCTGGCCTGATATCCAGATCGATCCGGCGCAGCACGTAAGTCTTCGTCGGACCGTGTGGAAAAGCTTTCTCAACGCCGCGCAAACTGATCATGAGATGGCTCCAAAACCGCTCTCCGCCAATTCGCGCTTGGCTTCCTGAATCTCGCGCCGGTCTGCGCCTGCTTCTTCTTCGACGATCAATCCGTCGAATAAGTGAACGATGCGATCGGCATGCTGGGCATAGCGCGGGTCGTGCGTAACCATGCAGATGGTTGCGCCGCCGCGGTGCAATTCGCGCATGAGCTCCATCACAGCTTCGCCATTGGTTGAGTCGAGGTTACCCGTCGGCTCGTCAGCAAGCAGGATGCTCGGCTGTCCACCAACTGCGCGCGCAACCGCGACGCGTTGCTGTTGACCGCCGGACAACTGGCTGGGCAGGTGCTTCGCACGATGCGCCATGCCGACGCGTTCGAGTGCTTCGGTCGTGCGCTTCTTGCGCTCGCTGGAACTCATCCCGCGATAGGTCAACGGAAGTTCAACGTTTTCATAAACCGTGAGATCGCCGATCAGGTTGAAGCTCTGGAAAATAAAGCCAACCTCGCGGTTTCTGATCCTCGCGCGCTCCGAAAGAGAAAGATTCTCCACCGGGTGGCCGTTGAGGATGTACTTGCCGTCGGTCGGTGTATCCAGCAGACCGAGAATCGACAAGAGAGTGGATTTGCCGCACCCCGAAGGTCCGGCGATGGAGACGTATTCACCTTGTTTGATATCGAGGTGGATACCTGAAAGCGCATGGGTTTCAACCTCGTCTGTGTAAAACACTTTCTTGACGTCAGAGAGGTGAATCAGGGGCTCGGAAGAACTCATCATTAGCTCCTTACCAAATTTGTGTACACGATCTCACTAACTGAACACCGCGAACCGGACTTGTATGGCAATCGCCTCCAGATGCCACGGGCTTGTCCCGTGGAGTTTTACGATTGGCGGCTAGCGAATCCGGATCCGGTTGTAACTATCCAAAGCCGATGTATCGGAAATTATGACCTGGTCGCCTTCTTTCAGACCTTCGAGAATCTCGACAGTACTGACGGAGTTGCGTCCAAGTTTGACGCTTCTCCGCTCGGCTTCGGTTCCGTCAGGCGTCAGCACAAACATTCCAATAGTTTGTTGTGCCTGCCCAAACGCCGGCCGGCCGACTTTCAAGACATCTTTCAGTCTCTCGAGCTCGATTGTTCCATCCACGCTCAAATCGGGACGCGCACTCGCCGGCAGTGGACCAATCAACGAAGCATCGATTTCGAACGTGCCTTCGCGAGCAGCCGGATCGATGCGCGAAACTGTTCCCTGGATCAGACCGTTGCGCGTGTCGACGACGACCGGCTGACCGACGCGAACGTCTTTAATCTGTGTTTCCGCCACTCGCAAAACAGCTTTCAACGAGGTCGGATCGGCGACGCGTGCGATGTTGAATCCGGGTGTCACCTGCTGGCCTTCGGTCACCAGCACTTGCTGGAGAACGCCGCCCGTGCCAGCTCGCACTTTCAATGCTTCCACTTCCTGGCGCCTCAGTGTGGCAAGCGCACGTAACTGTTGGAGACGTGAAGCCGCCGCATTCAATTGCGCCCTGGTGGATTTCGAACTGACCGCCAATCTTTCCTGCTCGACCTTGAGCCGGTTGGCGAGATCCTGAACAGCCACACGAGAGATCTTCAACACGAGGTCGGCCACCAAACCTTGTTTCGCCAGTACCTCATCGGCGTCGAGTTGCAACTTCGCCTGGCTGTACTGCGAGTTGATGGTGGCGATCTGCGCCTTCTGCGTCATCGTCTCGCTTTCGAGTCGCACTTTCAGGTTCTCTTGATCAGCTTCCGCGGCTTTGACCTGAAACTCAGTGTCGGTGGCTTGCTGTTCAAGTTGGGGGTTTGAAAGCTCGACGATCACAGTAGATGAATCGACTTCAACGCCTGCCTTGAGAAGAATTCTCTCGACGCGCCCGTCAGCAGGAGCAGGCACCCAGCGCGTTACGTCGGGTACCAGCGTTCCATTACCACGAACATCACGCACCATCTCCCCACGCTTGACTGTCTCGATTACAGCCGTCGAGCGATCGAGTGTCGGGGCGGCGGGCTTCAATTTCGTGAGGCCATAGGTGATGCCACCGATTGTGGCCAGACCGACAATGATCATGACCGCATTGCGAATTTTCTTCTTGATCTTCGATTTTGGGGGTCGCTTGATGTCCATAGCTTTTTACTTCAAAAAAAATTTATTGGAGAGCTGTACTAGCCTTTTTGAGAGAGCGGCGATAAAGCGCGCGAAGAGTGAATTAGGATCGAGCTAGTTACCAAACTTCACGCACAACCATACAGTTCTCCACGACCGTTCTTTCAAAGCCCGTGCCAGCAGTAGGTTTGGGGAGAAGTTTAAGGCTTTAACTCGAAAAATCCAAGGAATTGTGGGGTTTCACACAGCGGCGAGGCTCGAATGCGAGTTCCTGAAGACCCAACAAACGTTTCGCTTGCGGGACTTCCGAATCCCACTTTTGAGATGAGATTT
>JAICGZ010000014.1 GCA_025922875.1 Pyrinomonadaceae bacterium | reverse complement strand
GTGACGAGACCAATGTTTCATACATTGACTCCTGTAAGGATAAGATTTTGCAAAACACCTGGGATCGAACTTCAGGAGGTTAACGACACTTATCTGACTTTGCGCGTGGCGGCGTAGAGGGCGAGAGCGGAGCCGCCGACGAATAATAAGGCGCCACCGACTACGCGTGCCTGGTTAGGAAGCTGGCGTATGCCGGTTTCAGTTATGACAACTGCTGTTTTAGGTTCAACGTACAGGGCGCGGTAAGTGATCACGCCACCGGCAGTAGCTACTAAAATGCCGACGATGAGGAGGAGAGTTTTCACCTTTTGTAGGAGTGGCCCTCCGTGGCCACCCGTCGATTTTATTATCACACAGCGGGTGGCCACGGAGGACCACCCCTACAAAGTAAGCTTACCGGCCCTTAAACGCCGCTTTGCGCTTCTCGAGAAATGCACTGACGCCTTCATCCTTATCTTCCGTCGAAAAGCACAACGCAAAGAGATCAACTTCGCGTCGCAGGCCTTCGTCCAAGTTTGAACGCGACGCGAGCTTCACCGCTTCTTTCGCAAGCTGCAACGCAATCGGACTCTTCTCGGATATGCGTTTCGCGATCTCCATCGTTTTCGCTTCGAGTTGGTCGGCAGGAACAACGTAGTTTACGAGTCCGATTGAAAAAGCAGTGTGCGCGTCGATGATCTCGCCCGTGAGGATCATCTCCATCGCTTTTCCTTCACCAACCAGACGTGTCAGACGTTGCGTGCCGCCACCACCGGGAATAATTCCCAGATTGATTTCAGGTTGACCAAACGACGCCGTCTCGCTCGCAATGCGAATGTCGCACGCCAGCGCCAGTTCACAACCACCACCGAGACAGTACCCGTTGATCATCGCAATCACCGGTTTGGGAAACGTATCGATCGCCGTAAACAACGATCGTCCCGTCATTACGTCGCGCTGTGTTATCGACGTGCGTCCGGCAAACTCTCCGATGTCCGCTCCGGCAATGAAAGCCTTATCGCCTGCGCCAGTGAAAACAACTACTCCAACTGAATTGTCCGCGCGAAGTTCTTCCAGTAACGCCGCGCCTTCTTCACGAGTCTTGATGTTGAGCGCGTTTCTCTTGTCAGGTCGATTGATCGTGATAATAGCGACGCGCTCGCGTTTTTCGAGCAGCAAAGTCTCGTACGTTTCCGGCATTTACAACTCCAGTTTGTCTGATGAATAGAATTTTACTCGGAGGAAGAGGCTTCGGGATCGGTGGTCGCCGGTTGCTCGTCGGCGACCCACGATACGAAAAGTCGCAGCCAGTTTTCGGTGGGTTCCGCTATCTGCACCCCCACTCGCGCAGTCCCATAAATCGCCGGCGCAACTCGAACCACCATCGCCGTCGCTTCGATCGGCGTGCCGTCCGGACGGTGCGCGCGAACGTACAAGCGCTCACCGCGATTCACCTTCTGGTTCAAATGAAAGAGCGCGCCTGAAGTGGAAATGTCGTCGGTCTCCGTTGGCTCACTCCAGGCAGAGCCATCTTCCGCACGACCGGAAATCACAATCGGAAGTCGCAGCGACATCCGCAATGCAAACCGTCTCTCTTCGTTGTTGTAAGGCGTACTCATCGTTAAGCAACAGCGCGTCTGGAGCGCTCAAGAGGACTGGGCGCGACGCGCGTCCTCATTCTCCTTGCTCCAATCGTAAAACCCCTCACCACTTTTCTTCCCTAATTTTCCTTCACTCACCATCCGTCGCAAAATTTCCGGCGGTCGAAACGTCTCTGAGCCAAGCTCACGATGCAGATACTCAGCGATGTTCAAGCGGACGTCCAGCCCAACCAGATCTGTTAACTTCAATGGACCCATCGGGTGGTTATAGCCGAGTTCCATCGCGGTGTCGATGTCGTGCGCACTCGCCACGCCCTGCTCAAACATCCTCATCGCTTCGAGTCCAAGAGCCACACCCAAACGACTTGAAGCAAAGCCGGGAACGTCTTTCACGACAATCGGCTCTTTTCGCATTTTCCGGCCGACACTCTTGACTGTTTCTACAGTCTCGGCGCTGGTCTTTTCTCCTACCACGATCTCAACCAGTCGCATAATGTGGACCGGGTTGAAAAAGTGCATACCAATGACAGCTTCGGGGCGTTTGGAAGAACCGGCTATCTCTGTGATGGACAGCGACGAAGTATTACTGGCAAAAATGAAAGGGCGGTCGGATGCAAATTCGAGTTGCCGGAGAACTTCTTTCTTCAATTCCAACTTCTCCGGCGTCGCCTCGATGATCAAATCTCCTGTGGCACACTCTGCCAGGTTTGTTGTTCCGTGAATCAGCTGCAAGGTGCGGTCGCGATCCTCTTCAGTCAACTTGCCCCGCTCAATTCCCCTGGCAAGATTACCTTCGATCGCCCGGACTCCCCGAGCAAGCGACTCACGATCAACGTCGCTGAGTAGAACTCGAAATCCCGATGCCGCGGCCACTTGCGCGATTCCATGGCCCATGGTGCCGGCGCCAATCACGGCAATGGTTTCAATCTTTTCCGAACCGCTACCTGGGCTGCTCATCTTGCGGAGAACCGGGCCAAAAGCGTCGTTGGTCGCTAGAGACCACACAGTTCGACTACCCCAATAGACGTAGTTATACTATACGCTCAACCGAAAAGGCTATACTCTCGTGCTTTCGACGCTATTAAACCGGCCTGGCACATAGGAGAAACGGACCTCAAAGAATGGCCAATGAAACCATAAAAAGAGACGTTGTCATCATCGGATCCGGACCCGCAGGACTCACCGCAGCGATTTATACCGCGCGCGCGAGCCTGAAACCGCTGCTGATCGATGCACCTGCCGATGCTCATAAGCAGACCACTCCCGGTGGACAACTGATGATCACGACGGATGTTGAAAACTACCCGGGCTTCTCAAAAGGCATTCAGGGCCCGGAGTTGATGGAAGAGTTTCGCCGCCAGGCTGAGCGTTTCGGAACCGAATTCATGGAAACATGGATTACAGAAGTTGACCTGTCCGAGCGTCCATTTCAGCTCTACACGGAGTCGCAAACAATCTCCACGGAAACCTTGATCATCGCTTCCGGAGCGTCCGCGAAGTGGCTCGGCATTCCAGGTGAAGCCAAGGTGCCCAACGGGTTTGGGGGCAATGGAGTCTCGGCGTGTGCGACGTGCGACGGTCCTTTGCCTGCATTTCGGAATCGAACCCTCGTCGTTGTCGGTGGTGGCGACACTGCGATGGAAGAAGCGACGTTTCTGACGCGCTACGCTGCCAAAGTTTATGTCGTTCACCGGCGCGACAAGTTACGGGCTTCAAAGATCATGCAGGAGAAGGCGTTTCGGAACGAGAAGATCGAGTTTATCTGGAACACAGCAGTGCAGGAGATTCTCGGCAGTCAGGAAGAAGGTGTCACCGCAGTTCGTCTACGCAATCTGCAAACAGGAGACGAACAGATCTTTCCGTGTTCGGGAGTATTTGTGGCCATAGGTCACAAGCCAAACACCGATTTGTTTAAAGGCCAACTGGACATGGACGAGGTTGGCTATCTAAAAACGTCCGGCCACTCGACTGCCACAGACGTTCCCGGCGTCTTCGCCGCCGGCGACGTGCAGGATTCAGTTTACAGGCAAGCGATTACTGCCGCGGGAACCGGATGCATGGCGGCGATCGATGCTGAGCGCTTCCTGGATCACTTGCCGGTAGCTATGCCGAGTGGCGAGGAAATCACAGATGAAGGCGAACACGTCACGGCGGATCACAAAGCCATCATCACGCCGGATGGCCACATGATTCCAAACCAGGAGCCACAGGTAGAAATATAACGAAGCTCAGTTGACAGGATTTACATGTAAATCACGTCTAATCTTGTAAATCCTGTAAAAGGCTTTTTGTTCCCTACAATAAGACGATCGAATCATCTTTCTGACGGCGGTGGTGAGAGGCCGGGATCTCAATCGCATTCTCATTCAACGGACAAGGCTCGCAATAAACTCCGACGCGTCTTCTGCGATCCTCACAGTCGTTACATTTCAACGCCAAACCGAGTTGACGTAAAGATTCCAGCAGCGGCAACAACAACATCCCGCGCTCAGTCAACGCGTATTCAATGTGCGGCGGATTGCCGCCAAAGTCCGTGCGCTCAACCAGGCGATCTTTTTCCATGTCGCGCAAGCGTCCGACGAGCGTGCGACTGCTGATCGGAAAAAGATTATTCAGCAACTCCATCGTCCGCTTCGGACCGGCGAGCAACTCCCTGACGACCAGCATCGTCCACTTGTCACCAAGCATTTGCAATGCTCCGGTGATTGGACAGCCGTCGAGTTCGCGTCGTTTCATCTCGAGTCTATGGTCTCAGATTGATGTTGTAGGTCTTGATTTTGGAATTGAGAGTTGTGGCGTTCATTCCAAGCAAACGCGCGGCGCGTGACTGGTGACCGCCGGTCTGCTCCAGCGCTCGCCTGATCAAGTCGATCTCAAAGCGCCGGACTTCCTCGTAGAAGTTTATGCCTCGTCCGATGTCTCCTACGGCAGCGTTGCTGGCGCCGTCGTGGTGGCCGGAAACAACTGATTTCGGATCGCTGATCTCAGTACGTAGACATTCTTTTGTAATCTCGTCGCCGGGTGCAATCACCACGGCACGTTCGATCGTGTTCTCCAACTCACGCACATTACCGGGCCACGAGTATGACTCGAGCAGCGCGAGAACTTCGGGCGCGAGCTGCTCCGACACGTTGCGCCCATTCTCTTCGTTGTACTTTTGAATGAAGTGCTGGGCCAGAGGCAAGATATCCTGGAGCCGATCTCGCAACGGTGGCAACTCAATCGGCACCACAGCGAGACGATAATAAAGATCCTCTCGAAAGCTTCCCTGCCGGACTGCTTCTTTCAGATCGATGTTTGTCGCGGCGATGATGCGAACGTCAACTCTTCTCGGGGCCGTGTCGCCCAGCGGAGTGAACTCGCGTTCCTGAATCACGCGCAACAGTCGCACTTGCGTTTCGGGTGGGATGTCGCCGATCTCATCGAGAAAGATTGAGCCACCATCAGCGACTTCGAACAAACCTTTCTTCGCCGCGACTGCGCCGGTGAACGCGCCGCGAGTATGGCCGAATAGTTCTGATTCGAGCAGCTCCGATGGGATGTTTGAGCTGTTGACGGTAACGAATGGACGTCCGGCGCGCGTGCTGGCTTCGTGAATTGCTTTCGCGATCAACTCCTTACCAGTTCCGCTTTCGCCGGTGATCAAAACTGTCGATCTAGCCGGAGCCACTTGTTCGACCAGCCGAAAAACTTCCTGCATCAGATCGGAGCGGCCGACGATCTCGCCACGATCGACGGCTTTACTCATCGCCCGGCGCAGCGTGCGTCGTTCTTCTTCTTTGCGCCGTCGCTTGATACCGGCGGCGATGGTTGCGGTGATCTGTTCGTTTTGGAACGGCTTTCTGATACAGCCAAAAGCGCCGCGTTCCCAGGCAGCGATGGCAGTGTCGAAAGTTGCGTAAGCGGTGATCATTACGATGACCGCATCCGAATCCATCTTCAGAAACTCTTCGAGCGCACGCAGCCCGCCGATGCCCGGCATCGACACGTCGAGCAGCACGACGTCGAACGCGCGGCGGCCATAAGCTTCGAGACCTTCCTCGCCGGTCTTGGCGAGATCAACGCGATAGCCTTCGGCGGTGAGGAGCGTTTCGAGTACTTCGCGCATGATCTCCTCGTCGTCAACGACAAGGACTGATCCTCTTCGGGAGTTGCGCTTTTCGGTTCTCATAAAGACGGGTTAGTTTAGCGACTTCACATCGTAAAACAAAGCAGTCTCCCGCAAAGACGCAAAGGAGGCAAAGACGCAAAGAAGAAAACTTTGCACCTTTGCCTCCTTTGCGTCTTTTGCGCGAAAACTTTACTTCCCAGGACAACTAATCGCCGACGGCCTGGAGACGGGCGCGGACGCGTGCGCTCGGTAAGGTGATGCGGAAGGTAGTGCCAAGCCCTGGTTCGCTCTCAACACTGATTCGCCCGGCATGCTCCTGGATGATTCCATACGAGACAGCTAAACCGAGTCCCGTTCCCTGGCCCACACCTTTCGTGGTGTAGAACGGATCGTAAATCTTCGCCACGTTCTCCGGAGCAATACCGATGCCCGTGTCGGAGATCTCGGCAACGACTGAACCGTCTTCAGCCGTGTCTGTCGCTACGACGATTCTTCCGCCATCAGGAATCGCATCGCGCGCGTTAAGTATCAGGTTCGTGAAGACCTGTTGTAACTTGCCGGCGTTGCCGTAAGCTTCAGGCGCATCTTCGTCATAACGGCGAACAATCTCGATTTGACTACGTCTCAACTGCGGCTCGAGTAATTGCAACGTGTCGTCGAACACCCGAGCAACGTCGACTTCGCAAAACTCCGTCGCGCTGCCGGTACGTGAGAAATTCAGCAGGTTATTGACGATGTTCGTCGCACGCTCCGCTTGTGTGCGTACCTTCTGCAACAACGCATGCTTCGGATCGTTCTCGTTCAACATGCCGAGCAGCATCTGGGTGTAGGAAGAAACACCCGTCAGAGGTGTGTTCACCTCGTGAGCGACACCGGCAGCGAGCAGACCAATCGACGAGAGCTTCTCGCGTTGTTGTAACTGCTCTTCGAGAGAGATTCGCGCCGTAACATCTTCGAGCACGACCAGTGCACCGGTTTGACCTTGACCGTCCTGCAAAGGAGCGAGCGCGATATTCAGAACCAGCCCGCGGTTAGCGCGCGTGGCGGTGTGGAGTTTGTAGATGTTGCGGATCTCCTTAAGACGCCACCCCTCTTTACCCAGCACCTGCTTGAGCGTATCAGCGAAATCTTCCGAGAAGAGCTCTTCAACATATTTACCCACAGCCGCGTCGCGACGCAGATCGAGAATGTGCTCGAGTGCGGAGTTTAGTCGTGTGACACGTCCATCAAGATCCACCGCCAGGAGCCCGACGTTGATCGATTCGATGATCGACTCGTTGAACTCTTTCAAGAGCTTCAACTCGCCGGCGCGTTCCTGCTGATCTTTGTAGAGCAAACTATTTTCGATTGCGACTGCCACGTAGTCCGAAACAGTGCGCAGAATCTCGACGTCTTCCGACGAAAGCAGCGCGCCATCGACAGAACGGCCGAGGCCAATCACCGCGACCATGCGTCCACGAACGACACAGGGAACGAAATAGTGAAGCGCTCGTCGCACTGACATTACGGAGTCAGTATTCAGATCCAGATCATCGGCGCGAACGACGCCCGATTCGGCGGACCGCACGCGTATCATCTCGCGAAAATCAGGAGGCACGATTATCGGAGCCGGCAAACCTTCGGCTCGCGCAACAACGTAGCCCGATCTGGAGCCCCTCGACTCAATAAAGATCGCCACGCGCTCGACGTTCATCACTTCCTGAAGACGGCTGACCAACGAATCGAGCAAAGGTTCGAGCGCAGTAGTGGCGGAAAGTGTTCGGCCAAAATCCTGTAGGCTGTTTCGCAGATCGTAACGTTCACCGTAGAACACTCGATCGACCTGCTCCTGAAGGAAATTTTTAACCGGCGCCGCGACCATCACGATCGCCGCCATCGCCAACACAGCGATGACCACACGCAATGTGATCTCACCCGAAGAGAATTCCTGACTCGAGCCGAAGGCATATAGACCACCGGTGTAGACGACCATACCGATGAGCAGCGCGATTGCGAGAGTGGTCAGTGCGTAAACAAAAACACGGCGCACGACCAGCTCGACGTCCATTAACCGATAACGCAGCACTGAATAACCGAAGGCAAACGGAATTATCGCCAACGGCAGGAGCGCGACGTCAGTGAGCCAGCGGTCGGTCGGCGCGCCAAACAAATAGACCACCGCGTAGAGGAGTGTGAAAGGAGTAACGGCGAGGAACGTACCCCACAACACCCACTTCACCTGCTGACGAACAATCGCGCTTTTTGCTTTGGCGAAAGTTCGCGCCAACAGTGCGGCGCTGGCAACAAGCGCCACAGCAAGATGCAACACGCTCAGCCAGTAAAACAGTCCGATGAGCTGTTCGGAGATCGGGATCTGCTCAATACCCGAAACGGCCTTCGCCATTTCATCACGCAGGAAAATGACAACCGAGAAGGCGAGCAGCAGCAACGCCGGAATGTACAACCAGACTGCGTTCCAGCGACGATTTGGAAAAAGCTGTTGCCGCGACGGGTAAAGCGCACAGAAGTGGAGAAACAGCGGCGCAAAGAGGATGAAGGCTGCGTTATCGAGGAAAGCGACCGCCAGGTCCAGGTCGCGATAACTGCCGGCTGGAGTGTAAAAATGAAAGACAAACGCGGCCAGACAGAAGGTCGCAAAGTGGAGGGCAAACGGCGCCCGCCCGCCCTGCTTGAAGAGCACAAAGAAACCGACAAACAGGTAAACCAGGCCGATGAGATTGATGTAAATGACTCGCGGCGTCCATTTATGAATGGCGCCGAGATGATCTAGGTCGGCCCAGTAGGCCCCCACTTCCGCAGAATAGGAGGGGCGCTTCATCAGATAGTGAACCTGGCCACCCACCTGTGCCTGATCGAGATAGATCTGCACGTCGCGGGCGGATGTGATCTGTTCCGGTCTGCTTTTGCCGTCGAGGCTGATGCCTATTAACTGGTCGCCGGGCAGCAACCAGGCGCGTTCTGCCGCTGAGCCTCGCTCAATACTTCTGGCGATGATCCCCTCGTTGGTATCGACCCACTCCACACCGTCCCAGGGAGGTGTTTCGTGGTTGGCGCGCTGCAGGAAGTTGAGGAGGCCAGCACTGATCAGTAGCGCTGCACCGATTAGCAGAAACCAGGTCCTGGTTGTGATTACTGATCCCTTCACTGCTACCTCAACGAAGCCTCCAACTCTTTCGAATTGGCAGATCTCGTTTCTTTAGGCAAGGAATGTTCCGAGTACGCCTTCTCTGTGCAACCTCTGTGTTCTCTGTGCCTCTGTGGTTAGACTTATCGCAAAAACCACCACAGAGACACAGAGAACATAGAGGCGGCCCAGAGAAGCAAGAGCTGTGAGTCAACTATCCCTTTAGAGATCGATCCAACTTTTCGGAATTTCCAAGAATTTGGAAGACCCGAGGATTGGAAGCGAAGTGAGCAGAACAGGTCGATGAGAGGGAGACTTACCGATCTGCTCACTTCATCTCGCGCCTTAAAACCTGACCGAGATACCACCACGAACAGACCGGCGCCCATTGCCGAAGAACGTCAGGATTTCTCCGTTTTCAGAGCTCGTTTGCGCGTCCAACAAATTGCGCGCGTCGAGTATCGCTTCGGCTTGCACCGGCAATCCAAAACTCGGCAGATCCTGCGTGACTTGAATACTCAACGAGGGATCGTAAACACCTAATCGCCCCGCAAACGGATCGATAGCGAAGACGGTCGCCTCAGGAGAGAAACGCAGGATGGTGCGCACTTGCGTGCCCGTGCTAAAGCCTGCGCCCAACTGCAAAGCCGCGGTTTGAAAATATCCACTTTCGAAAAGTTCGGCGGGGGTTGAGAAACCGTCCGCTGATAACTGTTGACCTCGTCCGAAAGCATAACCGGCCGATGCGGTCCATACGCGATTCAAACGCTTCGTATAAACCACACGTATCCCGCGCGAAGATCCCTGCTGGTTTGCGACGTCGATAAACGTGTCGCCTGCCCTGCCCGAAAACGCGCTGGCTGGTCCACTCAACAACCCAACACCACGACCGCTCGTTGTATCGAAGAACGCGGTCGCTTCGACGTTCGAAGTATTGTCGAGAACTCTTTCAACTCCGAACTCGAGCCGGTGACTGCGTTCGAGCACAGCCTGACCATCGATGAATGCGACCGGACGCAGCGCCTGGCTGCGGAAAACGACTTGCTCGTCTTCGAAAGTCGCCACGCCCTGAATGCCGTCTTCTTCTCCGCCTGAAGCAAAGGCGGCTTTCACGCGTGTGCGCGCGTTCGCATCGTATTGAACACCGAATCGCGGACTGAAAGCATGAGCACCACCCGCGCCGATGAAGCGTGAATAGTCGAGTCCCATCACGATCACGATTCCATCGCGCACGATCCACTCGTCAACTGCACGTAATGAAATTTGACCGTGAAGGTTAGCTTGATCGCTTAGCTTGTTCGTCCAAACTGGCGTAGCAAAACGGACGCCTGCAGCAGTCACGCCAACGCGATGACGATCGCCAACACGGAATCGAGTAGTTGCCTCTATGCGCTCCGTTGCATCACCAACACCAGTTTGTCCCGAGAAGATGAGTTCCACGTCATCTGAAACTGGAGTTGCGACGGCGAAGTTGACTCCGACGTACGGGGCAGCAAAGCCATTATTTGCGAAATAGGTTTCCAGAACACCGCGAGTTTTAGATCTGGAATCTGAATTTGCTTCGGCAGGACTTTCAGGAGCGGTTTCCATTGGCGACGCTTCTGCGGTCTGTGCCTCAGCGCCAGTCACTGCCTGGATGATGGAGTCTTCGCCTTCCTGTACCTGGAAAACTGATCGTTTGGTTTGCGCGGATCGCAAAATCCATTTCACGTCATCGCGATCAGGCCGGCGCTCAGGCAAGGTATTACCGTAACCTACAGGCTCGAGATTGAAACGGTAAACCAATTCCTGCTGGGCCTTCACATCAACTGAGGTGAAGACTACCTCGCTGAATCCGGTTGCGATCGCTTTTATTCCGTATCGCCCCGGTAGAACCTTCGCGATGAAGTTGCCCTGCCGATCAGTCCTTGCCTCCTGGACCGTCTTCACACCTTCTCGCACCAGCGACACAAGAGCGCCGGCGAGTGGGTTCCCCCGGTTATCGAGAACAGTTCCTGTAATTGTAGCGAGTGACTTCTTCTTGGAGCTTGCGGCGAACGCATCGTTTGCGACAAACGACACCAGCGCGAGCAGAGACAATCCAAAACCAAATGCTCTTCTCATGCGAAAAGACCTCCGCGACCAAAGTCCCTTTGGAAGCAATCAAAGGCCAAACTGGTTCAGGCGAGGAGACTTACCGAAACCGCCAAAAACAGCCAATCATTGTCTTCTACGCGATACTGGCTGTCAAGTAAATGCGGGCAAAATTGGGGCCATTTGCCGCCGATTTTGGGCCGTGCTAGGATTCACATCCCCCTCTTCAACCACGGGTGAAATTCGACATTCAGGGTCTCCAAAACGGTCATGATAGACGAGGTTAAATCCACAAAACTCCCCAACGGCATCGCCGTCCTGACAGAACACATGCCCGGCCTGCGGTCGGTAACGGCTGGCATCTGGGTCCGCCGGGGATCACGTCACGAAACCCCCGAACTTAACGGAATGTGCCATTTTATCGAGCATTCTGTTTTCAAAGGCACCCGGAATCGCAGCGCTCGGGAAATTGCCGTTGAGACTGACCGCCTCGGGGGGAACCTGGATGCTTATACGACCCATGAGATGACGGGCTTCACTACAAAGGTTGCGGACCACCAGCTTGGACAAGCCATAGATTTACTTGCGGACATCGTTTCGCACCCGCGTTTTGAACAGGAAGACCTTGAACGCGAACAAAAAGTGATCCTCGAAGAGATGAAAATGGTCGAGGACACGCCTGACGAGCTACTAGGCGAACTTTTCAACGCCGCTTACTTTCCCAATCATCCTCTCGGTCGCCCGATCGAAGGTACACCCGAAACCGTAACGAGTTTCGATCACAAAACCACGGTCGGCTATCACGCGCGCGAGTTTTCGTACAGCAATTTCGTCGTGGCCGCGGCGGGAAATGTCGATCATGCGCGGCTCGTCGAACTTGTTGGCGTTGCCTTCGATGGCTGCGAGAGCGGTGCCGGCGTGCGCCCGCAAGCGCTCGACTCCGGCAAACCACGACCCGCTGCTCCCATAGTCATTGAACAGAAGGGTGAGTTGGAGCAAGCTCATCTCGTACTCGCGACGCCCTGGCCGCACGCGCTTAGTGATGATCGGTACGCCGCAAGCCTGCTGGCGTCTGTAATTGGTGGCGGAACTTCGAGCCGTCTGTGGCAGAAGATTCGCGAAGAACGAGGTCTTGCTTATTCAGTGGGCGCGGCTGGAAGCGCTTTCTCCGACGTCGGCGTTTTCAATATCTACGCCGGCACATCGCCTGAGTATCTCGATCAGGTTTTGGACGTTTCACTTGCTGAGTTGCGAGAAGTTGTTCGTAACAATGTTTCAGATGAAGAACTACGAATCGCCAAGGACCAGGCGATCTCGTGCATCCTGCTCGGACTTGAATCGTCAAGCGCGCGCGCCGGAACGCTCGCACGGCAGGAAATTATTCATGGACGTCGCATTTCACCAGACGAGGTCATCGAAAAGATTCGCTGCATAACAGTCGACGAACTTCAGGAAGTCGCGCGCACTTACTTCAAATCGGAAACGCTCGCGCTCGGCGTGCTGGGAGATCTCAATGGCTTCAAGGTAGATCGTTCGCGCTTGTGTATCTAATTCGCGTATCTAATTCACAAAAATCACAACGCCTCTGATATAGTGGTTCAACTTTTTGGTTCACCATCTATCTTGTGCCTTTTGTGCTTTTTTGTGGCTAAATGAAAATCACTGTTCTGGGCAGCGGCTCAACTGGAAATGCGGTCCTGATCGTTGCCGGCAACACTCGCGTGCTTGTCGATGCGGGATTAAGCGCTAAAGAACTTGCGCGCCGGCTCGCAATGGTTGGTGAAGATGCGCAACGTCTCGATGGCGTGCTCGTCACTCATGAACATGGCGATCACGCGGGCGGCTTGCGCGTGTTGCTGAACTCCGTCGATTGTCCCGTTTACATTTCGGCCAAGACACTCGACGCTTACGTCAGCGAGCGATTCAACGTCAACACCGAAGAACCTCGCCGCCGCGCGAAAGCCCTCGGCGATCGAGTCGAGCAGATTGAATCCAGCAAAGACTTCAAGATCGGCGAGATCGATTTTCACCCCTTCACGATCCCTCACGATGCTGTCGACAATTTTGGTTTCACTGCGACTCACGCTGGTGTCAAGATCGCTACTGTGATGGACTTTGGGCACATCACGACGCTCGTCACTGAACGCTTGCGCGGTTGCGCTGCGATCGTCATTGAGTCGAATCACAGCCGCGACATGCTCAAGGCGTGCGACAACTACCCCTGGGATCTCAAGCAACGAATCCTTTCTCGTCTTGGCCACCTGTCAAACGAAGATCTGGCGGACTGGATACGCAGTGGTTTCGACGGGTGCGCCAAATACATCGTGCTGGCCCACCTTTCACAGCGAGCTAACAATCCTTATCTTGCCAAGATCAATGCAGAAGTCGCCCTCCAAGAGAGAGCACCGCTCTTCTATGGATTGGGCTTCACCGAGATCAGTTTGTCCTATCCAAAGGAGCCCACGCCCTGGATCGAGGTATGAGCAAGCAGCGCGAACTTCTCGCCTTTGCAGTACTGATCCCCTGCCTATCAATATTGACTGTTTCGGCTTGCCGGCAAGACGGGCGCGGTCGTGTTCCGAGTGAGGTGCTGGAAGTGGTGACGCACGTCGGCGACAACATCGCTAATGAGCGTTATGAGCAGATCTACAACGAGTCGTCGGAACGTTGGCGAGAAGACGTTACGCTTGAGCAGTCAAATGAAGTCTTCAAGACTTTGCGGACCAAGCTCGGGAAGATTGAAACTCGTGCGCTTCATTCCGCAACTGAGCAGCAAAATGCGAGCGGCGTTTTGAAAGGGCACGTCTTCATACTGAGTTATCAAACGCGGTTCGAACGCGGCGAAGGGATGGAGACTTTTACGCTGATAGAAGAGAATGGAAGCTGGAAGCTGGCGCGTTATTTCGTGAACTCTACCGCGCTGAAATGAAACACCATGGACAGGATTTACATGATTTTACAAGATGAATTATGTTAGTCCTGCAAAATCCTGAAAATCTTCGTCTATGATTCCTCGCTACACATTGCCCGAGATGGGTGCGCTCTGGTCGGAGCAGAACAAGTTTCAGAAATGGCTCGACGTGGAAATCGCGGTCTGCGAGGTCCACGCCGAGATGGGCACGATTCCGCGCGATGCGCTGGAACAGATCAAAGCGCGCGCTCAGTTTTCTGTAGAACGCATCAACGAGATCGAAAAGACCACCAACCACGACGTCATCGCGTTTACGACCAACCTGGCCGAGTCGATCGGCGAAGCGAGTCGTTTTGTTCACTATGGCCTGACCTCGTCAGACGTAGTCGATACTGCGAACGCGCTGTTGCTGCGCGACTCCGTCGACATCCTGCTAAAAAAGGTTGACTCATTAATAGAGACGCTCAAGCGGCGCGCACTTGAATTCAAGCACACGCCGCAAGTCGGACGTACGCACGGTATTCACGCCGAACCGACTTCCTTCGGTCTGACTTTTGCACTCTGGTTTGACGAAATGCGGCGCAATCGCGAACGCCTGATGCGGGCTCGAGAAGCAGTCGCGGTAGGAAAGATCAGTGGCGCTGTCGGAGCGTTCGCGCATCTCGATCCGTCGGTCGAAGAGAGTGTTTGCGCGCGGCTCGGATTGAAAGCGGCGCCGGTTTCCACCCAGGTAATTCAAAGAGATATTTACGCGGAGTACTTAACCACACTCGCGATCATCGCCTCATCGTTGGAAAAGTTTGCTCTCAACGTTCGGCACTGGCAGCGCACCGAGGTCCGCGAGGCGCAGGAACGTTTTACGAAAGGACAAAAAGGTTCCAGCGCGATGCCGCACAAGCGCAATCCGATCATTTCGGAACGCATCTGTGGAATAGCCAGGGTGATCAGAGCAAATAGCATCGTTGGTCTGGAGAATGTGGCGCTGTGGCACGAGCGCGATATCTCTCACTCATCAGCCGAAAGAGTGGTCCTGCCCGATTCGAGCACCGCGCTTGACTACATCCTGCAAAAAGCGATCGGCCTGATTGACGGACTGGTCGTTTACCCGGAGCGGATGCTGGAGAACCTCAACGCGATGAAGGGCCTGATTTTTAGTGGGCAACTGCTGCTGGCCCTAACAAACAAAGGACTCGCGCGCGAGACTGCTTACGACTTAGTGCAGCGCAACGCGATGAGAGTTTGGGATGAGGATCGAGATTTTCGCGAGCTGGTGAAGGCTGACGAAGATATCAAATCACACTTGTCCGTAGAGGAAGTGGATCGAATCTTTTCGCTCGATCATTACCTGCGCAATATCGATTCGATCTTTGAAAGAGTCTTCTATAACTAAGAACTGATCTGTTTACTTCTGCGAAAACTTTTCAGCAAATTGCCCAATGATGGGTAGTTTGAAATATTGGCCTTGAAAAGCTTTGATCAGACACATGATCCATGCAATCAGGATCCCGGCGACGAGCGCAATCCAAACCAAGGTAGCGATCAGACTTACCAACGTGCTGATAACCCCAGAAATCTGACTGCCAATCAGCAGCAGAATAACCATAAAAACCCAGAGCACGATGCTAACGACGGCCACCAGGACATTGAACAGCAACGATTGCATCGCGTGAAACCGGACCAGGCGACTGTCTTTTTCGATCAGGAAGAAAATCAGCCCGGAAATCCATCCAAAAACGTACGACAGCAATGCGGCAACGTTTTCATCGAGCCCTGTACTGGATTTGCCGACGGGAACTGGCGGCTGGTTGCTCACTTGGACGGGCGGCGGGTTTTGCATTATAAGTTTCTCCTGTTCGGATGCGTTTGGGCAGACGTTACGAACCGGAGATATTATTCTAACAAGTGCTTTGTAGGCAATGTTTTGTTGATTTTCGTAGGAACCCGATTTGAGTTCTCTCACTGTGCGCCCTCTGTGTCCTCTGTGTCTCTGTGGTGGTTTTAGGCAACTTTTACCACAAGACACAGAGGACACAGAGATTGCACAGAGAATGCGAGCCTTAGTGACCACCTGATTCAGCGGCAGGAGCGAGATGAAAGCCAAAGTTTATGTAAACCTGAAATCCGGAGTACTGGATCCCCAGGGAAAAGCCATTCAGCATTCAGTCGAACTGCTCGGCTTTTCCGGCATTTCCGACGTGCGGCAGGGGAAGTATTTCGAGATTTCGCTGGACGGCTCGATGGATAATCAGCGCGCGCTGGAATCAGTCGAGAAGATGGCGCGGGAAGTTTTATCTAATCCGATAATCGAAGACTACCGCGTGGAGATTGAAACGTGAAATTTGGAGTTATTGTTTTTCCCGGTTCGAATTGCGATCACGATGCTTATCACGTGATCTCCAAGCATGTGGGTCAGCCAGTCGATTTCATCTGGCACCGCGACACAGACTTGTCGACCTACGACGCGTTGATTCTTCCGGGAGGCTTTTCTTACGGCGACTATCTGCGCGCAGGCGCACTCGCGCGTTTTTCACCGGTGATGAATTCGGTGAAGAAGTTTGCGGAAAGCGGTCGCTTCGTCCTTGGAATTTGTAACGGCTTTCAGATTCTCTGCGAAGCGGGACTGCTGCCGGGTGCGCTTATTCGCAATCGCGATCTGCACTTCATTTGCGAACATGTTTATGTCCGCGTGGAAACGTCTGACAGCCCATTTACGAATGAACTCCAGTCGGGCACTGTGCTCCGCATTCCGATCGCGCACGCGGAAGGAAACTACATCTGCGACGATAACACCCTGGCGGAACTCCAGCGTGAGAACCGCATCGTGTTTCGCTACTGCGACAAAGATGGAAACGTTACGGAAGCCGCGAACCCGAATGGCTCGCGTGATAACATCGCCGGCATTTGCAATCGCGAACGTAACGTGCTCGGCTTGATGCCGCATCCGGAACGTGCTTGCGAGGACCTCCTCGGATCGAGTGATGGTCGCGACATCTTTCGCTCACTGGCTGCCACTTTGGCTGCCGCAGCTTGAAACTCTTATGAAACGAATACTACCGTTCATCATTATCCTTGCCGTTCTCGGCGTCACGCTGGGCAGCGCGTGGTACTTAACACGCCCCATCCCTTCCTCCAGCACTGCGGTCGGAAGCCAGCAGCCTGCGCCGCCGGCGTCATCATCGCCCACTTCAGGTTCACGATCATCAGGTGCACAAGCGCCAACTCCTCAGCCCGTAGCAAATCGTGGCGTGCCCGGTGCAGAACCCGCACACGTGCTTGGACCAGCAACAGCGCCCGCGCATATCGAAGAGTTTGGTGATTTCGAGTGTCCGCCGTGCGGAATGTTTCATCCGATACTCGAACAGATGCATAAGGAATTTGGCGATCGATTGCGAATCACGTTTCGCGAGTTTCCCCTCGTTCCCACTCACAAACACGCACTCGCCGCGGCGTCCGCCGCTGAAGCTGCCGGAATGCAAGGCAAGTTCTGGGAAATGCACGCTCTGCTTTACGAACATCAGAAAGAATGGAAGACACAGTTTGACGTGCGCCCGATTTTTGAAGGTTACGCCCAACAGATTGGCATCGACGTTGAGCGTTTCAAACGCGACCGCGCCAGCGACACTGTATCGCAACGAATCTTCCTGGACGGCAAACGCGGACACTCACTGGGCGTGCAGGGCACGCCAACAGTCTTTCTAAACGGCCGCGAGGTGCCGTTCCAATCCCTGATGGCGGCTGAACAACTGCGTGTCTTGATTCAACGGGAGATCGACAGTGCCGCAAAGCAGAAATGAAGCGGACTTGGGTCTACGCGGCTGCCGCGCTGCTCGCGCTGCTTGGACTTGCTGACGCCCTCTACCTCACCGTTGAACACGTCACTGGTCAAAGCGTCCAATGCACCATAATCGCCGGCTGCTCGGAAGTGCTGAGCAGTTCATACGCAGTTGTTGCAGGTATTCCTCTGGCGATGATTGGCGCGGCTGCGTACTTCAGCGTCTTTAGCCTCGCGTTACTGGCGGCGTTTGGGTATCGCATTGCCGGCACTCTGCTGACCCCGCTCATCATCGCAATGTTTCTCGTAAGCCTCTGGTTGATCTACTTGCAGGCTTTCGTCATTGGTGCGTTTTGCCAGTTCTGTTTGTTCTCGGCCGCGATTACATTTTGTTTGCTAATAGCGGTGCTTCTAGCCCACCGGTTACACAGATCAGAAAAATCTGTGTAATCTGTGGATGAAAGGTGGGTGAGATGGTTCAGCAGCAGCAATCAACGGTCGCGGACATTTTTCGCCGGGCGCAGGCCTTGCGACAGGACCATTCCGATTGGTCTTACAAGCAGGTCCAGGATGCGCTGGTAAAGGAGTTTTCAGGAGGAGCATTTCCGCCACTCTACAACCTGACAATTCCCGAACAGGATGCGCGCGCTCCCGAAGAAGATTGGACGGCGGGACTGCCGATCGTCCGGCGCGGCATTCAATACGAAGACTGGAATGAAGTCGCGGCTGGAATAATCATCTGCCTGGAGCAAACAGAAAACTACGAGCGAGCTCGAGGCCCTGAAGGCAGCCGCGACGACTGGCACGATCGGAATGTCGGCATTGATGAAGCGGTGGCGAAGGGCGTGGGGAAATGGATGCCGGAAGAGTTGCTTGCGCTCGCGGAAAGAAAAGGGAAGAAGTAATCCTGCACGTCTTGTAAATCCTGAAATCCTGTCCAAAGGCTGACAAGATTCGCACTTGATTATTTGATATGAGTTTTCTCGACAAATTATTCCAGGATCCAAACTATCAAACCACTGACCCGCGTAAGCCGGAAGAGATCGACGATCCCGAGATCATCATTAGTCCTGACACACGGCGTGCGAACCGGATGCCGCCGGGACAATCACGCACTAAGAAGTGGCCGGTGCTCGATGCGCACGGAACGCCGGAGGTGGACCCCGCGACCTGGTCATTTGAAGTTGACGGTCTGGTCGAACATCCGCAGAAGTGGTCGCTCGATGACTTCATGCAACTCGAGGCGGCGCGTGTCTACGCCGACTTCCATTGCGTGACGCGTTGGTCTCGTCTCGACAACATCTGGAGCGGCGTCTCGACGAGGGAAGTCGCGCGACTCGTGGGTGTGAAACCCGAAGCGAAGTTTGTTTTGGCACTGGCTTACGATTACGGTTGGACCACAAATGTTCCCATCGAATACTTTCTCAAGGAAGACTCCCTTTTCGCTTGGGCTCACGATGGCCAACCGATCGCACCCGAACACGGAGGCCCGGTTCGTTTAATCATTCCGCAACTCTACGCGTGGAAATCGGCAAAGTGGGTCAAAGGCGTGCGCTTCCTTGAGCACGATCAAGCCGGATATTGGGAAGAAGGTGGGTACCACATGCGTGGCGTGCCGTGGGGTCCCGGCGACGGCGAACGCTTCCGTTGGTGAGCAACAAAAAGGCACAAGAAGAACGGGGCCACAAAAAGGCACAAAAAAGGCAGGCCATAAAAGACCAGCACAACAATTACCTAATTCAATTACCTAAATCGATTTTGTGCCTTTTGGTGGCTAACAGTTTTTGAGGAAAATGTCTGAATCGTTAGTAAGAGATGCGGCAGCGATAATTCTTCTGCGGCAGAATACTGATCCCGCGAATCCCGAGGTCTTCTGGGTCAAACGTAGCGATGCGCTCGCGTTCCTGGGAGGCTTTCACGCTTTTCCAGGTGGACAAATCGACGCCTGCGACGCCGAGGTCGATGTCCGCAATGCGCCGGACCCGCAGACCGCAGCGATGATTAGCGGTGGCGCGCGTGAGCTCTTTGAGGAGTTAGGTGTTCTCGTCGTTCGCGGCGGTGAAACACTAACAAGGGGTCAACGAGTTTCATTGCTCGACGATTTGGAAGCGGGACGGATGTCGTGGCCCGCTCTGTTGAATCACTACGAGTTGCACCTCGATGCTCGCGATTTTACTTATGTCGGGCGGTGGGTCACGCCGCCTTTCAACGCACGACGTTTTGACACGTGGTTCTTTTTAGTCAACTGCCCCGCGAAGCAGGAACCAAACGTGATCGCCGGAGAGCTCGCCAGCGGTGAATGGCTGTCTGCGCATGATGCGTACGATCGTTGGCTCAGCGATCAAATCGTCGCGGTGCCGCCAACACTTCATGCGTTAAGAACACTGGCGCGAGGCATCACTTCGGATCTCGTAGACCGCTTCCTATCGATTCCGCAGGCGCATGGAGAACCCACACGCCGGATCACTTTCCGGCCCAATTACATCTGTTTTCCAGTTCGCACTCCAACTCGCCCGCCGGCGACTCATACCTGCTGCTACATCGTTCACAACACAAAAGAGATGTTGATCTTCGATCCCGGATCGCCGTACGAAGATGAGCAACAGGAGCTGGCTGCATGCGTTGACGAAATGATCGTCGAGGGTCGCCAGGTGCGCGAAATAATCCTGACGCACTTGCACCCGGACCACGTCGGCGGTGTCAATACTCTCAAGGCGCACTTAGGCGGCGCAGTTCCAGTTGCGGCGCACGCGCAAACGGCTGAAGCGCTGAGCGACGTTCATGTGGATCGTCTGATCGAAGACAACGAAATGATCACTCTTGCAGGAGAGCCGCGAATCAGTTTGCATGCCTTGCACACTCCCGGGCACGCTCTCGGGCACCTTTGTTTTCACGACGCGGAACGCGGTGTGTTGCTGACGGGCGACAACATAGTGGGCGTGGGATCGGTGCTCATCGATCCGCCGCAAGGCAACATGCGCACTTACCTTGATTCACTCGAACGCATGCGTTCACTGCCAAACCTCACCGTGCTTTTCGGTGGTCATGGTCCAGCCATCGCCACTCCTTACCGGAAGATCGACGAATACATCTCACACCGGCTCGAGCGCGAACGAAATATTCTGCAAGCGGTACGCGCCGGCGCCGCCACGCCGAAAGAGATCGTCGCACAGGTTTACACTGACGTTTCGCCGAAGGCGCACGCCATGGCTGAACGAGCGGTGCTCGCACACCTCGAAAAGCTGCGTGATGACGGGCAGCTTTGACATGATTACGGGATTTCCACGATTGCGGGTTAGAATCTCTGGCACCCAAATATGGAAAACCCACGTACTCTTCGCGATCTAAGGGCGGCCAGGTATCAATCCCTCTCCGTCAAAGACGAACTGCGTCTGAATCTAATCAGAAAACTGCGCGCGGGCGAGAAGCTTTTTCCGGGTATCGTCGGCTACGACGATACGGTCATTCCGCAACTCATCAATGCGATACTCTCGCGGCATAACATCATCCTGCTCGGCCTTCGCGGTCAGGCAAAGAGCCGCATAATTCGCCTGCTCACCGAACTACTCGATGAGCGAATCCCAATCATCGCCGGCTCCGAAGTCAATGACGATCCCTTTCGACCGATCTCGGCTTATGGGCGGCAGATGTTAGTGCAGCACGGCGACGCGACTCCGATCGATTGGATCGATCGCGATTCGCGGTTCGTCGAGAAGCTCGCGACTCCCGACGTCACTGTTGCAGACATCATCGGCGACGTGGATCCGATCAAAGCCGCAAAAGGTGGTCACCTGCTAAGCGATGAGTTGACGATTCACTACGGACTCCTGCCGCGCGCAAACCGTGGGATTTTTGCGATTAACGAGCTGCCCGATTTAGCAGGGAAGATTCAGGTCGGTCTTTTCAACATCATGCAGGAAGGCGACGTGCAGATTAAGGGTTATCCCGTGCGCTTACCGCTCGACGTGATGCTGATGTTCTCCGCAAACCCGGAGGACTACACCGCGCGCGGCAAGATCATCACGCCGCTGAAAGATCGCATCGGCGCTGAGATCACAACACACTATCCCAAAGACCTGCCCGCGGCGATTGAAATCACTCGCCAGGAAGCGTGGACCGATCGGTTGGACATTCAGGGCCGCCTCGTGGTTCCGGAGTTCATTCGCGAGGTGGTCGAGCAGATTGCATTCGAAGCTCGCGAAGACAATCACGTGGATAAGCATTCGGGGGTTTCGCAACGCATGTCCATCACCGTGATGGAGTCAGTAGTTTCAAATGCTGAACGACGCGCACTGCTCACGAAAGACGAGTTGATCGTGCCTCGCATCGCTGACATCTATGCGGCAATTCCGTCGATGACCGGCAAGATGGAACTCGAGTACGAAGGCGAGCAGCTCGGGGCTAATCGCATCGCTCGGGATCTAATCAAGCGTGCAGCCGGCGAAATCTTTGAAGGCTATTTCGTGGGTATCGACTTTTCGCGGACCGTGCAATGGTTTGACGAAGGAAACAAGCTATTACTTGCCGATACTGCCGCCGCGTCAGAATGCAGAAACCTGATCGAAGCCGTTCCCGAGCTGCTGGAGACGGCCTTGATCCCGTTTGATTTTCAACGTTCCGACACCGCTCAACTCGTCTCCGCGTGCGAGCTCGTGCTCGAAGGCTTGTACGCTGAAAACAAGATTACTCGCAACGAAGAAGGTGGTTACGCCGCGGTAACCAAGGCGCGGAAAGATCGTCGCGGAATGATCTACGATGATTTAACCGAGACCGGGAAGTACAGCTGATTCCAATTTCCAATTGCCGATTGCCGATTTTGGACTTGAACAAATTGGCATCAGCAATTGGCAATCTGCAATGAAGTACCGTTATTCCAAGTTCCAGGGGTTCGACGTCTCTTCCATCAACCTGGGCGAGTTGATGGATAGCATGTCTAATGCTCTACTCGATTCCGGCTACGACGACGATTACTACTGGACTCGCCAACGAAAGCCCACTGACAACTCACTCGATGCTTTACGCCAGGCATTGTTGGAGGCGCTTCTCGACAAAGGCCTCGTAAGCGAGCAACAGATCCGCGAGATGCTTGCGCAAAACGAGGGGAAGTTTAGAGGGTCACTGCTCGAAGAGTTACTTAATCAACTGATCGAGCGCCTCGTTGAAGAAGGTTATTTAACTCTCCACCAGGATCAACCGCAGCCACAGGAGCGGCAACGCCGGGCCAATGGACCAGGTGAAGTCTCGGATCCGTTACCGCGAGATGTGCGCTTCGAAGTCACTGAAAAAGGTCTCGACTTCCTGGGTTACAAAACGCTGCGCAACCTGCTCGGAAGTTTTGGCAAGAGCGCCGCCGGACGCCACGACACTGTCTATCTCTCCACTGGCGTAGAAGCAGCCGCCGCCAGTAAACGTTACGAGTTTGGCGACACGATCAATCTCGACGTCAACACCACGCTGCTCTCCGCGATTCAACGCGAGGGATTGAGTGTTCCGCTCAACCTCGAGTACAACGACCTGCACGTCCATCAGTGTGATTACCAATCGTCGTGCGCGACCGTCGTCATGCTCGATTGTTCCCACTCGATGATTCTTTATGGTGAGGATCGATTCACGCCGGCGAAGAAGGTGGCGCTGGCGATGTCTCACTTGATTCGCACGCAATATCCGGGCGACTCTCTCAAAGTCGTCCTGTTTCACGATGGGGCCGAAGAACTGCCGCTCGCCAGGCTGGCGACCACTCAGGTTGGTCCTTATCACACCAACACTGCCGAAGGTCTGCGCCTCTCGCGTCGCCTGCTTCAGGCGCAACGCAAAGAGATGAAGCAGATCGTCATGGTCACCGATGGCAAGCCTACGGCGTGTTTCGTACAGACTTCGCAACGCCAGGCAAGTAAGAATGCGAATTCCACTCGGCGCCTTTATAAGAACTCCATGGGCGGCGATCCACTGGTCATGGCGGAGACGTTCAAGGAAGTACAGGCCTGTCGCAAAGCAGGTATAATGATCAACACCTTCATGCTGGCCAGCGACTATTATCTGGTCGACTTTGTAAAACAGATGTCTGCCATGACCAATGGCAAGGCCTATTTCGCCAACCCTGGAAATCTGTCGCAGTTTGTGCTGATAGATTTTCTTCGCAGAAGGACCCGACGAGTCAGATAATTGCCACGGATCTTCACGGATGGACACGGATCAGCCTCATCCGTGTTCATCCGTGAAGATCCGTGGCAAGAGAAGCCGTTCCCATGCACGAGTCGAATCCATCATCACGCGGCAGCCGCGTTTTTTTGCCATACCTGATCCTCTTGCTGGGGTTCTGTTTCACTCTGCTCACCTATCATTACTTTTCAAAACTCACTTACGAGCAGGACCAAATCCGTTTCGAAAGTTCGCGCCAGGAGATTGAAGATCAGCTACGCCTCAGAATTGCGACCTCGATCGCGTTGCTGCGCGCCGGCACCGGACTGTTCGCCGCCAGCGATGCTGTTAACGCCGGAGAGTTTGGTCGCTTTGTGGAGCAAATCGAACTGGAGAAAAATTATCCCGGCATTCAGGGCATCGGTTACTCGTTGAGTTTTCGTGCTGAAGACAAGGCGAAGGTCGTGGCGGACATGCGACGCCGGGGTGTGAACGATTTCTACGTTTGGCCCGAGTATCCTCCGCGTCCCGAATACAGTGTGATTGTCTACCTGCAACCTGCAACCCCTCCCAACAAGCTGGCCATCGGCTTCGACATGTTTAGTGAGACAATGCGCCGGCAGGCGATGGAAAGAGCGCGCGACACAGGAATGCCGACTGCTTCAGGACGGGTAGTGCTGATCCAGGAACAAGGACTCGAACAGAAACAGGCCGGCTTTCTCATCTATGCGCCGGTCTATCGGAAGAATAGATCAACCGCGACTGAATCTGAGCGACGTAACGCGCTTTTGGGATTCGTTTATAGTCCGTATCGTGTCAACGATTTTCTCGCGCCAGTCACCACGGAAAAGCATTACGACGTGGCGTTTCAAGTCTATGACGGCACGGAAATCCAGTCTGACAAATTGCTTGCCTCGACGCCGGATGAGGCAGCCAGTGACCCTCTGTTCAAGCAGTCGAGCACGCAAGCTGTTGCTGGTCGAACATGGACAGTGCTTTACGCGACCAAGCCTTCGTTTGAAAAGGGATCGAATCGTTATCTTCTTAAATACACACTCATCATCGGCGCGCTCCTCAGCCTGCTGTTTGCTGCCGTAACTCGCGCGGAAATAAGCGCTCGTGGGCGCGCGGAACGCGCAGCCGAGGAAGTCAGACAGTCAGAGGCAACGATTAGAAAAACTCTCGGTGAGCGCGAGCAGGCCGAAGAAGCCCTGGGAAAAACTACACAAGCATTACGCAAAGCCGATCAGCGCGCGCTTTTGGAATACGAACATCTGCTCGAACGAATCAAGGCATTGGCGCAAACACTAGGCGCCGCGCGCGAGTTGAATGCGATTTATCGAGGGCTTCGCGAGTTCACAACCGTGTCTGTTCCCTGCAACGGCTTCTTCGTTTCACTCTACGATCCCGTTCGTGACGTGCGCACCGCCTGCTATGGATGGGCTGACGGTGAGGAATTGAACGTCTCTGAACTGCCTCCGATGAAGGTGACGGAAACGGGCCCAAACAGTCGCGCCGTGCGCACGGGCGAGGTGATCATCACAAACGATTACATGCGCGCGACGAGCGCTAATCCGGGCGTCATTGTCGGTCCGGATAATGGGATGAGACCGGATTCGTCGATGGCGGTGCCGATGGCGGTGATGGGCCGGATCATCGGCACGATCGAGGTTCAAAGTTATTTGAAGGATGTTTACCGCCCCGAACATGCAACCGCGATGAGCATGGCCGCAAATCTGACTGCCGTCGCAATCGAGAATGTTCGGCTGTTGAAACTGGAGCGTACTGCACGTGAAGCCGCTGAAGAATCGAACCGTTTGAAAGATGAGTTTCTTGCGACAGTTTCACACGAGTTGCGCACGCCGCTGACGGCGATCTTAGGTTGGTCCAGGTTGCTCGAAGGCGGCACGCTGGACCATTCAGTCACTCAACAGGCGGTTGAGACGATCGGACGCAACGCAAAGGCGCAGGCGCAAATCGTCGACGACATTCTCGACGTTTCACGCATCATCACCGGAAATCTCTACATCGATCTGCATCCGCTGGAAGTGGTTCCAGTGGTGGAGAATGCGATCAACGTCGTGCGTCCCACGGCCGACGCGAAGGGCATCAAAATAGAAACTTACTTCGACGCCCCGAGGGCGCAAATCTCGGGCGATACAAACAGATTGCAGCAAGTGGTTTGGAATTTGTTATCGAACGCCGTGAAGTTTACTGACAGCGGCGGGCGCGTGTGCGTCAAGGTGTTGCAAGTCGGCACTACGATCGAGATCAAGGTTTCAGACACCGGCCAGGGAATCAGCAAAGAGTTTTTGCCGTTCGTGTTTGATCGCTTTCGTCAGGCCGACAGTACGACGACTCGCCAGCACGGTGGTCTCGGACTCGGCCTGGCTATCGCTCGGCACCTCGTTGAAATTCATGGAGGGACAATCAAAGCTGAGAGCCGGGGTGCTGGTCGAGGCGCGACGTTCACGATTAGGTTGCCGTTACTTGAAGCAACAGCCGGGGCTGCCGATTTTATCGACACGAGTCAACGGAAAACGGTCCGGGCACCGCAGTTATTGTCAGGACTTAACGTGCTGCTCGTCGACGACGATTCTGATACCTTGACGCTGATGGCGACAGCATTGACAAGAAGAGAGGCCAACGTCACGGCCGTGTCTTCTGCGGGTGAGGCGATCGAGGCGATCACACAAAGGCGGCCCGACGTGTTAGTGTCAGACATTGCGATGCCTGACGAAGATGGTTACGGTTTGATTGAAAAGGTGCGATCGCTGGAGAACGGGGAGACAGAAACTATCCCTGCGGTTGCAATCACCGCTTATGCTAAAGAAGAAGATCGCACGCGGGCGCTATCGTCCGGGTTCCAGATCTACCTGGCGAAACCGGTTGAACTGACTGAATTGATTGCCGTAGTTGCGCGAGCTGCGCGCCGTGATTTCTAGGGTTTTTCTTTGCGCTCTTTGCGCCTTTGCGGGAAAAATTTTTATTAAAACATGACGTTTACGCGTATTGACGATATTCAGATGGCCTACACCGACACTGGTATCGGCCACCCGGTCGTGCTCATTCACGGCTATCCGTTCAACCGTTCATTGTGGAACGAACAGGTTGAAGCGCTGAGTAGCAGTTACCGTGTGATCGCTCCGGACCTGCGTGGCTTTGGTGAAACTGACTCTTCCCAGGGATCTGCAACGATGAACCGCATGGCGCAGGACGTCGCCGAATTAATGGACCACCTTGAAATTCCGCGCGCGGTGATCGGCGGCTTGTCGATGGGCGGCTACGTGGCCCTGGCGTTCTACAAACAATTCGCCTCGCGCGTGCGCGCATTGATTCTGGCTGACACGCGCGCGCAGGCCGATACGGCAGAAGCAAAACAGACCCGGGCCCAACACGCAGAAAAAGCTCTCTCCGAAGGCATGGCCGGCATCGCCGATGCCATGTTGCCAAAGTTGCTGACACCGGAAACCGTCAGCAAACACCCGGACATCGTGAAGCGTGTTCGCGACATGATGTTGAAAACGAAACCCGAAGGCGCTGCTGCCGCCTTGCATGGCATGGCGGAACGTGACGATCTGACGTCGTTTCTTTCGCAGATTTCTTCACCCACGTTGATTCTCGTTGGCGCCGAAGACGCGATCACGCCTGTTGCGGACAGTGAGAAAATGCACGCGGGCATAGCAGGATCGCGTTTAGTAGTGCTGGAAAATGCCGGGCATGTTTCCAACCTGGAACGAACTGAACAATTCAACAAAGCGTTGCTGGATTTTTTGGAAAGCTCCGTCTGATGTCCAGCCACAAAAAGTTCACTATTGAAGAGCGCGTGCGCTGGGGCGATGTCGATGCGGCGCGCATTATTTTCTACGGCGCTTACATTCACTTCTTCGAGTTTGCCGAGACGGAACTCTTTCGTGAAGTTGGTCTTCATTATGGAGTGATGTTCGACGAACTGAAGATCTGGTTGCCGCGTGTGCATCTCGAGTGTGACTTTCATCGGGCTGCGCGGCTGGATGATCTTTTGGAGGTGAGTGTTTACGTCGGGCGCTTCGGCACCAAATCGATGAGACTGAATTTTGAAGTGCGCCGGCAGGGAAGTGAAGAGTTGATCGCGACCGCGCATTTTGTTCTGGCCGCCGTCAACCAGAGCACCTTCGAAACTGTTCCGATCCCTTCAGAGCTACGGGAGAAGTTAGCGCCGTACACCGCAAACGAAGAACACAAATGAGCGCTCTTTCCGATAACCCTCAGCTTGCAGGCCTCGATGAAAAAGTGATCGATCGAGATCCGATTAAGCTGTTCCAAAGTTGGCTTGCGGATGCGGTCGAAGCGAAACTGCCGTTGCCGGAAGCTATGACGCTGGCGACAGCGACGCCTGACGGTAGGCCATCCGCGCGAATGGTTTTACTCAAGCAGGTGGACCACGATGGTTTTGTGTTTTTTACCAACTATCGCAGCGCCAAGGCCCGCCAGCTGGATGCGAACCCCTACGCGGCGTTGGTTTTTTACTGGGCAGAACTCGATCGGCAGGTGCGTGTCGAGGGCAGTGTTACCAGAACTTCTGAGCAAGAGTCGCGCGATTATTTTCAGACCCGCCCGCGTGAAAGTCAGATTGGCGCGTGGGCTTCGTCGCAAAGTGATGTGATATCCGGTCGCGATGTGCTCGAGCAACGCGCCCGGGAGTTAGAGACGTTGTACTGCGATCGCGACATCGATTGTCCCGAGCACTGGGGCGGTTACCGTTTGCTGCCTGAGCGAATTGAGTTTTGGAAAAGCCGCGTGGGACGTCTGCACGATCGGATCTTGTATGAGCGACAGCCCGATGCCTCGTGGGCCATCAGCCGCCTCGCTCCTTAGCCACAAAAAGATCAGCCGCAAAAAGGCACAGAAGGCACAAAAATAGTTAAGCTGTATCTTTTTGGGCTTTTTGTGCCTTTTTGTGGGTAATCTTTCTGTGTCTTTTTGTGGCTCAGAAGAGGCGTGAGAAGAAACGGATCCCGATTAACCTCATTTGGCGGCCCTCGCGAATTACCGCGTAGTCGCCTATCTGGTCGCCAACGCGATCAGCATGCAAATAGTTAGTTTCAGCATTCAGTTTTTTCAGACAGGACGCAACGCGCTCTTCAGGAGCTTCTTCTTCAAGTCGACATAACCTTGCTCACCGGCGACGAGATCTCCCAACACTCGCTTCACGCCGCGATGCCCGCGTGCAAATTCGATCATGCGTTCCGTGAAGGGCGCGCCCCAGAAGTTTCCGTAAAAGCGGCGACGCATTTGTGCAGCGCGAAGTAGGTCTGCACCAAAGTCTTCGCGCCAACGCTGTTCGTATGACGATGGTGCTCCCGTTAAATATGCTTTCCCAAATAGCTCAGCGGAACGTAGCGCGTAATAGATCCCTTCGCCAGTGACGGGATCGGCAAAGCCCGCGGCGTCGCCAAGCAACGCCCAAGCGTCACCACAAACCTTTCTGCTGTCCCACGTCGTCGCTGCCAGTCCTGGAATTCGCGCTGCGTAGCGTTCGGAAGTTGCTCGCAAATGTTCGTGAATGCGTGTTCCATCCGAGTTCACCTGCCAGAACTTAACCTTTTCGCCTTCGCACTGCTGGTAGTAACCGATCATGAAGCGCCAGAGAAGATCGTCGAGTGGCTCATGTGCGAAGGCGTCTTGCGTGGTGGCGATCCCAAATGACATGTGATCGGGACGAGGAAATGCCCACGCGTAACCAACCCAGCCAGGCAGGAAGGCTACGACCGTCGGTGCGGCGTTATTTGCCGGCAACGGCGCGCGATAACCAAAAGCCACTTCCATGTCTGACGGTGGCAGAGGCCCGGCGAGCATCTTTGCAATTCCGCTGTTTGCGCCGTCAGCGCCTATGAGGAAAGCTCCGCTCCACTCCGCGCTGCTATCGCTTTTTAATCGCCAACCGGAGTCAGTTCTTTTTATTTTTCTTGCTGAGATCTTCTGTGAGATGACGTGTGCACCGGCGTCACGAGCACGGTCGCGCAAGTAACCATCAAAGGCGATGCGCGAATAGATCGCAAACGGCTCTTCGAGCTGAAGGTGGAGTCGTTTGCTCGAGGGAGAGTACAAATCGAGCTCGGTGATCGTTCGGCCGACAGCGTTCAGCAATTGTGGCCATGCTTTCAGAGCTTTGGCAGTCACACCACCACCACAAGGCTTCGGTTCTCCCTCCGGGCGGCCATCAAAGAGCGCGACCTTCGCACCGCCCCTGGCGAGCAGTTCGGCTGCAAAGGAGCCCGCGGGTCCCGCCCCAACGATCAACACATTAAATTGCGTCATAGCTCACAGCTCACCACGAAGTTGTAGCCTCGTTCTCGCGGAGCTAGAATAACAGCCGTTCCCTCCAAAGTACGAAGGCGCGATGACTAACCCAAGCAGTCTAGTCTTTTCCGGTATTGCACCACATCCGCCGATCATGGTGCCGGAAGTTGGCCGCGAATCCATCGCCGGCGTAATGCACTCGATTGACGCCATGGCGGAACTAACTAAACGCCTCATCGACAGTGGTTCGGAGACTGTTGTCTTGATCTCGCCACACGCGCCGTTGGAAGCGGACTCGTTCGTCGCGTACGAAGGACCGGAAGTCTATGGAGATTTCTCCAACTTCAATGCACCTCAAACGCGTTTCGCTGTCAGAGTTGATGAGGAATTATTGTCGGCGATCAAACGAGCCGCGGCTGACAAAGACTATGACGTGTCCATCTTGCCGGAACATGATTTGGATCACGGTACAGCCGTCCCCCTTTACTTTCTGCTTCAGAATGGCTGGCAAGGAAGAGTTGTGACACTTGGCTATAGCTTTCTTTCGAATGACGATCACCTGCGTTTCGGATCGTGTATTAAAAGCGCAGTCGATCAGGTCGGCCGGCGAGTAGCTTTCATTGCGAGCGGCGACCTCAGTCATCGACTCAAGCCGCAGGCGCCTGCTGGTTACAATCCTGACGCGCATGTGTTTGACGAAGAGGTTGTTGAGGCACTTCGTGCAAACTCTCCGCAGAGGATTGTTGGGATCGATCACAACTTGCGCAGGCTCGCCGGCGAGTGTGGCTATCGATCGATGTTAGTGGCAATCGGCGCCATTTCTGATTTGCCCTGGTCGTGCGAAGTGTTGAACTACGAAGCGCCTTTTGGCGTGGGTTACCTGGTGGCCCAATTAACTAATCTGCCCGGGCGTTCCGAGAACGTTGAGATTGACTTGCCGGTATTGGCCCGCCGGGCCGTCGAAACGTTTGTTCGTTCCGGAGACATTCTTGATCCTCATGGAGAGACACAAGGCCTGCTCGGAGAACGCGCGCCTTGCTTTGTTTCACTTAAAACATTGAGCGGAGAACTGCGTGGCTGCATCGGAACGATCGAGCCCGCAAAAGACACTCTCGCTGAAGAAATAGTTGCTAATGCGATCAGTGCCGCGAACAACGATCCGCGCTTTGAGCCTGTAAGTGAAGACGAGTTAACGAATCTGCGCTACTCGGTCGACGTGCTCTTTCCGTCTGAACCGACGTCTATGGAGGAGTTGGATCCATGTATCTTCGGTGTGATTGTCGAAGACGAGAGCGGCTCGCGTCGAGGACTGCTACTTCCCGACATTCCTGGTATTCAGGACGCCAAACAGCAGGTTGAAATTGCGGCGCGGAAAGCCGGTATCGCTCATGGCGAACCAATCAGGCTGTGGCGTTTTAAGGTCGAACGATTTCGGGAACAGGATTTACAAGGTTAGATCAGGTTTTACATGTTAGTCCTGAAAAACTTTGTAAATCCTGTAACTAAACGTCGAGGTTTCTCACGTCAAGCGCGTTATCCTCGATGAACTTCCGTCGCGGCTCTACCGCATCACCCATTAACACAGTAAAGATCTCATCAGTTTCCACGGCGTCATCGATCCTTACTTCCAACAGCGTGCGCTTCTCGGGATTCATTGTCGTTTCCCAAAGCTGCTCCGGGTTCATTTCACCGAGACCTTTGTACCGCTGAATCGATAGATCTTTCTTGGCCGCGAGCAACACTTTTTCCAACAGCGCCTCACGCGTCGGCACTTCTTCGCTGTTTCCGTTTTCGCCCGAGATAAACGGCGCCGCGAGGTCGTCTTCCAACGTTTTGAAAAGCTCCACCGCCTTCTGGAATTCAACATAGCTGGCCAGGTTCCAGTCGATGACGAGGTTTACGCCGGAAATCGAAACCGTCTCAATCTCCCAGAGCCCGTGCTCTTCGTCGGTAGTTAGCTCTGTTTTGTAGCCCGCTTTGTGCAAAGCTCCTTCGATTTTGGCCATCAGGTCGCCATCCTGAAAGACTTTGCGAAGGTTCGATCCTTCTTGTCGCAGGACGCCTTTGCGCCCACCCAACGATTCGAGAAGGATATTCAGCAGTTGCGGGTCGCCACCCAAGCGTCTGGCCGCCCGCTCACAGTAACGTTTAAAATCGACCATCTTCTCTAGCGATTTTGCTAATTCACGCCCTTCAACCGCCTGCGTGGCTCCGGCTGTTTTCACACTCATATCGCTCGTCGCCTGGCGCATGAGGTAGCGAATCATCGAACTCTCATCTTTTATGTACTCCTCTTTCTTACCGCGCTTTACTTTGAACAACGGGGGTTGCGCGATGAAGACGTGGCCGCCTTCAACAAGTGCCGGCATCTGCCTGTAGAAGAAGGTTAGGAGCAGTGTTCGGATGTGCGAACCGTCTACGTCGGCGTCGGTCATCAGGATGATCTTGTGATAACGCAGCTTGCCGATGTCGAAGTCGTCTTTACCGATGCCGGTGCCGAGTGCCGTAATCAGCGATTTGATTTCGCTGTGGCCGAGCATCTTGTCAAAGCGCGCCTTCTCCACGTTGAGAATCTTGCCTTTGAGCGGCAGGATGGCCTGGTTCTTCCGATCGCGGCCCTGCTTTGCTGAACCCCCGGCCGAATCACCCTCGACAATGTAAATCTCGGATAACGCCGGATCGCGTTCCTGGCAATCAGCGAGCTTACCGGGCAGCATGGTGGATCCCATTGCGCCTTTACGCACGATTTCCCGGGCCTTGCGAGCTGCTTCGCGCGCACGGGCGGCATCCAGTGCCTTCCCCACAATCTTTCTCGCCACGGGCGGATTCTGCTCAAAAAACTCAGTCAGCCGATCGTTCAGGAACGACTCTACGGCGCCCTTTACGTCCGAATTGAGTTTTCCCTTTGTTTGGCCTTCAAACTGCGGTTGCGGCAGTTTCACCGAGATCACCGCGACCAGTCCCTCACGCACGTCGTCACCGGTAAGTGAGCCCTTGAAGTTCTTTGCCAAACCGGATGACTGCGCGTAGGCATTAATCGTTCTGGTAAACGCCGATCGGAAACCTGACAGGTGCGTACCACCGTCTACCGTGTTGATGTTGTTGGCAAACGAATAGACCTTCTCGTCGTAGCCGTCGTTGTATTGAATGGCGACTTCGATCGAGAGGTTATCGCCCTCCTTATCGAAGTAGATCGCTTTGTCGTGCAACGTCGACTTATTCTTGTTGAGGTGCTTAACGAATTCAGCGATGCCGCCCTTGTAATAAAACTCGTGCGACCGCTCGGGCTCTTCACGTTCATCTTTGATCGTGATTCGAATGCCCTTATTAAGAAACGCCTTTTCGCGAAGTCGCTCGGAAAGCTTGTCGAAACTGAAAGATGTTTCAGTGAAGATTTGCGCATCCGGCTTAAAGGTAATTTTCGTTCCGCGTTTCCGTGTCTTACCAGTCTGCTTCAGCGGTGCAACGGGTATCCCACGCGCATACTCCTGCTCGTAAGTTTTTCCGTCGCGCCAGATCTCGAGATGTAATTTCTCCGAAAGGAAGTTGACGCACGAGACACCAACACCATGCAACCCGCCCGAAACTTTGTAAGCGTTTGAATCAAACTTGCCGCCGGCGTGAAGCTTGGTCATCACGACTTCCGCGGCCGACCTTTTTTCCTTCTTGATTTCGTCGACCGGAATGCCACGTCCGTTATCGATAACTGTAATTGAATTGTCGAGATGAATAGTTACGTCTACCGTGTCGCAGTAACCTGCCAATGCTTCGTCAATTGAATTATCTACCACTTCGTAAACGATATGATGGAGGCCTATCTCGCCCGTCGATCCGATATACATCGCAGGTCGTTTGCGTACGGCATCTCGACCCTCGAGCACGGTAATTGAAGACGAGTCGTACGCTTGTCCTTTTTTAATTGTTGGTCCTACTGTTGACAATCTATTCTCCTATACTGCTTTGATTGACGCTTTCAGGCGAGGATCGAGTTGGCCGAAGCGGAGTCATTTTGAGCCTGACTGCTTCTGACTTTTCCATCCTCGATTTCGTATACGTTCGCCCTTGAAAAGAACCCTTCGACATGATTCCGCTTTGAGGTAGTGATGAAGGTTTGCGTACGATTTTCAAGGTATTCAAGAAGGTGTCTTATCCTTCCCTCATCCAGTTCCGCGTCGACATCATCGATGATAAAAACCGGATGGTGATTCGCCGTCGAATTATACAACGAAATTGCCGCTAAGTCTAATAATAACAATGCGCTACGTTGCTGTCCGGAGCTGCCGTAAACCCGGATTTCGCGACCGTCAAGATGAATCTCCAAATCGTCCCGGTGCGGACCGATCAGCGCATGCCCGGCACCAACCTCGGCCGCCAGGCGAAGCGCAATTCTAGAGCGCAGCAGCGACTCGTAATCACTTAAATCTCCCTTGTTCTCGAGTGATGAAACATAGCGGGTAGTTACATCACGCCGTTCGAACAACTGTCGCTCAAGCGCCGCATTTAAACTCGTGACGTATTCTTCGCGAGCGTGATGAATTGAAACTCCCAACTTAATCAACTGCTCGTTCCAGGGCGCGAGCAGATCCTCAACCTGCGCTAGACCGATCTCATTTTCGTTGGCTAATTGCAGTACCCTGTTTTTCTGTTTAATGACTTTCGCGTAGTCAGCGATGGTCTTCAGGTACGCGGGTTTGAGCGAGGCTATACCGCGGTCCAAAAAGCGCCTGCGAGCTTCAGGCGCGCCGCGTACGACTTCGAGATCGGTGGCTGTGAATGAGAAGACCTGAAGTTGGGTTAAGTATCTTGCGAGAGTTTCTCGTTTTGCGTTGACGAAGATGGTTTTCGAGTTATCGTGAAGGGTAACCTGTAACTCCCTTTCGATATCTGAGCCGGCCGTAACCGTTCCCCTGATTACGGCTAACTCTTCTCCAAACTTAATTGCTTCCTGAAGACGTTGTGTGCGGAAGGATTTGGTCCTGGCGAGGAGATAAATAGCTTCGAGCCAATTCGTCTTACCCTGTCCATTGTTTCCATAAATAATATTCAGCCGCGGGCCCCACTCGATTCTCCCACTGAGGTTTCTAAAATTCGTCGCTTCAATAGCCGCGAGCAGCATCCGTCGATATTAACGCAAATCCATCCACAGATCTGCGTAATCTGTGGATGGATTTCAAGAGAAACTTAATTTTATTGATTTCTCAGATTCGCATCGGCATTACGACGTACTTGTAATCGTAATCGCCATTTTCCGAAGGATGCAGCTGCGCTTGTGAGTTGCCGTCTTTGAATTCGAACGCTACTTTCGCGTCGCCAACGACGTTTAGAAATTCCTGTAGATATTGCGCGTTGAAACCGATGTCCGTTACGTCGCCGGCGTAGTCTGTTTGGATGGTTTCGTTGGCTTCACCTTCTTCAGCGTTTTGAGAGCTGATCACCAACTGGTTCGGCTCGAGATGAAAGCGAATCGCATGCGATCGTTCATCAGCCATCAAGGCAACGCGCCTGATCGCAAGGTTCAGCAAACTGCTATTGAACTCGACTGACTTGTCGTTGTTCTTCGGCATTACCATTTCATAGTTTGGAAACTGCCCGTAGAGCATTCGCGAAATCAAAAGTCTTGGTCCAACCTGGAAATAGATGTGATTCTCATCCATTCCCAAACTGATCTCTTCGTCGAAGCCCGCGGTCAGTTTGGTCAACTCTGCCAAAGTCTTTTTCGGAATCAGAGTGTCGATACTTTCTTTCGCTCCGTTCCGAACGATGTTTTTCTTTTCAACGAAGGCGAGGCGATGACCATCAGTCGTAACCATCCTGGCGCCCGAATCGTCCAAAACGAATTTCGCACCCGAGAGCGTGTAACGTGATTCTTCCTGAGTGATAGCGAAGATGGTGCGATCGATAAACGTCTTGATTACACTCGCGGGGAGCTTTGTGGGCGCTGACTTAAACGAAGGAACTTCCGGAAACGCGTCTCGAGCAACTCCCACCATCTTGAATCGCGCGCGATCGCATTTCACCGTTACCCATTCGTTGTCTTCCTTCTTGAAACTAACTGGAGCATCCGGAAGCAATCGTGCTATCTCGAACAGCTTCCGCGCCTGGACGCACATAGACCCTGGCGTTGTGATCTCTTCAGCATCCATATCACAGCGAATGGTCACGTCGAGATCGGTGCCGGTAATTCTTATCGTACTTTCGCCGACTGATTCGATGAGTATGTTTGAAAGCACGGGTATCGTATTTTTCTTTTCAACGACACCTTGAACGAAGCCCAGCTCTTTTTGCAGGTTCTGCTTACTCACAACAAATTGCATCGCTATCACTCCTTCAAGCAATCCACAACGACGCCGCGCGATTCTTCTACTTCCAGAATTAAAACCTTTAGTAAAGATCTAGTAGTAGTAGTAGGTGCCTGTGGATCTGTGAATAAATTCGTAAACCCTGTAAGTCAAACATTTAAGACGCTCAACGCCCTGTGGAAACCTGTTCAAAGTTCCACTTGCAACTGCGGAAAAAATCAGAAGACGTGAACATTAGCACATTTCCACAAAACGTTCTCGGTGGACTGTGAAAAAAACTCGAATCGTCAGATGGCTTTGTCCGAAAGTGGACGTGCGCAGTCTTCTCTGTGCAACCCCTGTGTTCTCTGTGGTTGTTTTTTTTCCGAGCAATAAATGAACCACGGAGACACAGAGAACACAAACGTTGCACAGAGAAGAAGTGCACTATCTGACTTTTCGGGCAAATCAGGTCAGACTATTTTTGAAGCGACCTATTTTTGAAGCGACTCAGAGAGTTCGCTGATGAGTCGTTGCAGGGTTTCATCGGTCGCGACAAGCGCCTCAATTTTTTCCACTGAGTGAATCACGGTGGTGTGATGTTTTCCGCCGAACGCGCGACCAATCTCCGGGTAACTATGCTTGGTTAAGTGCTTGCAGAGATACATTGCAACCTGTCGAGGATGTGAGATTTGCCGGGCATTGTTTTTGGAAATCAATTCTTCGCTCGTTAGTTTATAAGTTGTGGCCACTAACTTTTGAATCTGCTGAATAGTAACAACACCTGATTCTTCTTCTTTGGAGATATTTCTGATTGCGTCTTGAGCCAGGGTCTTTGTGATCGGCTCGCCTCGAAGCGACGCGATCGCAATCAACCGAATCAGCGAGCCTTCCAACTCCCGGATATTGCTCTTCACTCTTCCAGCGATGAGCATCGCAACGTCATCAGGGATCGACACACCAATCAAGTCGGCTTTTCTCTTCAGGATCGCGATCTTTGTTTCGAGATCAGGCGGTTCGATGTCGGCAATCAATCCCCATTCGAAACGAGAGTGTAGACGTTCTTCGAGTGTCGGTATTTCTCGCGGCGGACAATCGGAACTGATCACAATCTGTTTCTGTTGATCGTAGAGAGCATTGAAGGTGTGGAAAAATTCTTCCTGAGTGCGTTCCTTGCCGGCCATGAACTGCACGTCGTCAATCAGCAACACATCAACCGATCGATACTTCTCGCGAAAGCTCTGCGTCTTATCATAGCGAATGGCATTGATAAGATCGTTCATGAATCGCTCAGACGAAATGTAGCAGAGTTTGAGATGCCGGTTGTGAGTTTTGATTGCGTGGCCACAGGCGTGCATCAAGTGAGTCTTGCCGAGTCCGACACCGCCATACAAGTAAAGCGGGTTGTATGTTCTTCCCGGTGCTTCAGCGACCGCCAGCGATGCCGCGTGAGCAAACTGATTGCACGAGCCCACCACAAAACTCTCGTACGTGTATTTGGAGCTCAGCGAAGGTTCTGACTGCGGCGAAGCAGAAGGCTCGCTGACGGTTACCGCAGCAGTCGATGAGGGAGTCGTTTTGAAATCTAAATTATTACCAATCAGAGTGTCGGATTGAGTCAACGTCGTAATCTGTTCAGGAACCCAATCCGAAACTTTGCCGACAACCCAGCCGACCGAATAGCCAGACAAGCGTAGTTCGTTCAACGATTCGGCCAGGTCCTGGCCATAGTTACTGACGACCCAATCTTTTACGTCCTGGTTTGGCGCGCGGAGGTGAATGACGTGTTGAGAACTGTCGAGACTCTCAAACTGAATCGGGCTAAACCACGTGTCCAGTGTTTGTTGATTTAATCGGCCCTTGAGAGAGTGAAGTATCCTGCCCCAAACATTCGTCTCAACAGAAGTGCTCATCGAAAACCCATCGGGAAGGCGTCAATTTGACCAAAGGCTTCGCAGTATAACCGTACGCTGCTGTCAGCAGGTTTCCACGCAGAACCCTAACCCAATCCTATCCCGCTATTCCTTACTAAAGTTATTCAAAATCGATCCGTCCGAGGTTTTCCACAATGATTTCCACAGCTAGTGGAAAAACCTCGGAGTGTTAAAGTGTTGCTTTAAAGTCTTGTAGTATCAACTGTTTACAGGGCGGCGACTGTCAAAGCGAGCGGAGACTAACACAGAACTTTCGGATCGATCAAGGTATGTCATCGAATAAAACAACACCCAATGATCGCCTCTCAGCCGCATTTTTGAACCGAACGCTTCGGGTACACCACATTGTTAAACGCCGGAATAAGAGCCCGCATGAAAAGTTATCGTTGACAGGATTACAAGATAGACATGGTTTACATGTTAGTCCTTATAAATCTTGTCAATCCTGTGAAACTGACTTTTCGCGGCGAGCGCTGTGAAGGAATTCCGTTTCTTGACATAAACACAGGCCGCGATTAGTCTTAGGGTTTTCGTTTAAAGGAGAATTCATTTCTATGTCCAAGCGGACCTTCCAACCAAACAACAGACGACGCGCAAAGACGCATGGCTTCCGCGCGCGAATGGCCAGCAAGAATGGTCGCTTGGTGCTGAAGAGACGCCGTGCGAAGGGAAGAAAGCGCCTGACGCCTGCTCATTATTGAGATTGAGATGGCTATTTCTCTGCTGCATGCGGAAGTATTTGCGGGATACTGCAGAATTCCAGCACGTCTACCGGAACGGCAAGCGGTATGAAGGCGTATTCATCACCGCATTCGTTATTGAAAATCAGGAACTGCACCATCGCCTGGGAGTGACGGCTTCGAAGAAGGCGCTGGGCAAGGCGGTGCAACGGAATCGCGCGAAGCGATTACTTCGCGAGTCATTCCGATCGAACGAGTTGTTATTGCGCGAGCTCGGACGAAATTACGATTGGGTCCTGAATGCGAAAGCCGCGGTCTTGACTCAAAAGGTCAATGCGCCTTCGCAGGAGTTGAAGGGAATAATTGAAAAGGTTGGAAGGTTGGAAACGCGCGATCCCCTTAAGTAAGCGATTGTGAAGAGTGTTCTGATCTCATTACTCAAAGTTTATAAATTGGCGATTTCACCGCTTCTACCCCCTTCGTGCAGATTCATTCCCACTTGCTCGGAATACGCTGTTGACGCGATCTCCCGCTACGGTGCTTTGCGCGGAAGCGGAATGGCGCTACGTCGATTGCTCCGTTGCCATCCGTTCAATCCGGGAGGATATGATCCGGTTAAATAGGTTTGTTATATGCGGAGGTTGATTAACTAACCTCTATCACGATGCAACAAAAACGACTTCTACTCGCCTTAATACTCTCCTCGGTAATTCTGTTTTTGTGGAGCTATTTTTTCCCTCCACCTCCTCTTCCGGATCAAAACGCGGGTGCGACACCTTCGCCAACGGCAAGTCCGACAGCGTCGCAAGCGGCGACTTCAAGTACACCGGCGCCGGCCGCTACTGTTCAAACACCAATCGTAAATGCCGCGCCGCAGCGAACATTGACGATAAGAACCCCACTGTACGACGTGAAGTTCGATACGCTGGGCGCCGAGCCGATTAGTTGGATCATCAAGAAGAACAAAAACAGCCAGGCCGAAATCTACTCTGTTGCCGGGCACAAGCGAGACAAAATTCCGCTCGAACTGATCTCGCCCGAAGGATTGAAGCGACAGCCTCGCATGGTTCCACTGCAATTGCAGACCGGCGACAGTGCTTTCGATACGATGCTCAGTTCTTCAACCTACAGGATCGAGGGCGTCGACGCTTCAAGTGGAGACGTCGATCTCAATCTTGGCCCGGGTGAGAAGAAGGAAATCACGTTTGTGCTCGAGGACGCCAACCGGCTGCAGGTGAGAAAAAGGTTTGTCTTCGATGCTGAGCGTTACGATACCAATCTCTCGGTTCTGTTAAAGCGTGGCGACGAAACGATACCGCAGGTAAAAGTCGCGATCGGCCCGAGTATCGGCGACCAGGGCATCGATTATCACACGTTTTATTCAGTAGCGCCGGAGGCAGTGGCTGTCGTTGGTCAAAACCTTGAACGCCATCTCGCGGCTGCAATTAATGGCAATACCGGTAGTCCCGATCGTCTCGTTTTGAATGGTCCGGTTAATTGGGCGGGAGTGGCAGACACGTATTTTGCGATGGTGGCGGTGCCCACCAGAACAACGGAGGGACTCGAATACAGGACTGTCGCATACGAGCATAAGCACGACGGAGACGCTCCGGAAAAGAGATATTTGATTACAGCGTTTGTGCCTGTCCTGTCAGACGGTTCACGGACGGTCATCTATGCGGGGCCAAAAGATCATTACCTGCTCACCGAAGGCAGCGAGGAGATAAGCGCGGTGGTCCAACGTCCGATCGATCTCGAGGGACTGATCGATTACGGTTTTCTCGGTTGGCTATCGCGGCCGCTCGCAGTGCCGATACTTCAGGCGATCACGTATCTATACAAGGTAACCGGTAGTTATGGTGTCGCGATCATTCTCTTCACCATCGTCATCTACTCGCTGTTCTTTCCGTTGAAGTGGCGATCGTCCAAAGCCATGAAGAAGGCGCAGAAGCTGGCGCCGAAAATGAAGGAGTTGCAAGAGAAGATCAAAGGGCTGAAGCAGAACGACCCGCGGCTGAAAGAATTGCAAATGGACCAGCTACGGCTGATGAAGGAGGGCAATCCGCTGGGCGGTTGCTTGCCGTTGCTGATTCAGATGCCGTTCCTGTTTGCGCTTTATCGAGCTATCACGATCTCACTAGATTTCCGGCAAGCTAGTTTTCTTTGGATACCTGATCTTTCAGCGGCCGAGCCGTACCTGATACACATCTTGCCTATTTTGATGACAGGCACTATGGTCATCCTGCAACTAGTGACGCCTGCTCCCTCCGCGGATCCGCTGCAGAGAAAGATGATGGCGATCGGCATGCCGATCTTCATGCTTTATATTCTGTGGAGCGCGCCTTCAGGCTTAGTTTTATATTGGCTGGTTGGTAATATCGTCGGGTTCACCCAACAATTTATGATAAACCACTGGACCAAGTCAGACGATGAGGAGGTTGCGGCGCCGCCGGCGAAAGGGCCGCCAGGACGAAAAAAAAAGGTTGATGCAACCGCGTCCAGTTAGTGAAGGATTGATTCGATGACAGAGGTTTCGCAACAAGCAGCGGAGTTTCTCGAGAACGTCTTTGATATGACGGGTCTTCACCTACGTGTTGGAGTGAAGCAGGGTATTGCCGGCGAAGTGCTGGATATCGAAGGCAAAGACGCGGAGTTACTGCAAGCGCAAACAGGCGAGTTGCTCGAAGCCTTGCAGCACCTGATCAATCAAGTTTTTGGTCGAAGCCTGACCGGGGGCGCGCGACTTGTTTGTGACGTGCACGGGTTTCGCGCAACTCGCGAAGCCGAACTGCAAGCGATGGCGAATCTTGCGGCGAATCGCGTGCGACAGACCGGAACGGCTTTTACATTTGAGCCGATGAGCGCCAACGAGCGAAGAATTATTCACCTGACCCTGGCAGACAGTCCGGATCTTTTCACTGAGTCGATCGGGGAAGGCGCGGATCGTAAGTTGAGAATTGCCCGCAAGAATTAATTCCCTCCCAACTTAGCGTCTTTTTGGAGTGCGGCGGCCTGGCCCCGCTTTCACCTCGATCAGGTCCGATCGAGACCAAAGC
>JAICGZ010000013.1 GCA_025922875.1 Pyrinomonadaceae bacterium | reverse complement strand
TTTTCGACATTAACCCGACGCTACGCGTTACGGTACTGACCTGATCCAACAGGCTTTGCCCGAAAAGTCTCTTGGTGGACTTCTTCTCAGTGCAAACTCAGTGCTCTCTGTGTCGCTGTGGTTGTTACTGGGAAATACTAACCACGGAGGCACAGAGAACACTGAGGTTGCACAGAGGGTAAACTGCGTATTGAACCTTGCTGATGTACGTTGCCGCGCTGACCTTCTTCGGAGCGGTTGGTACCATGCATATTGCTGAGTGCAGCCCCGGTCAGAACTAATGAAGGCAGAAGTCGGCAGCACGAGACTCGGATTCGAAAGGTACCAACAGATGACGAACAGGCAGCTCCGCCGAGCCGGTGGATTGGCCCTGGTGATCGGTGCTATCGCCTTTATTGTTCACACGGTGCTACGGTCGGTCATCACGGCCGGCGCCGACCCCGCCACCTCTGCCCGCGAGTGGCTCTGGATACTGATTAATGTTACTGGTGTGATAGGTGCTGTACTGGTGGTCCTGGGGATGCCGGTGCTCTATGGTCGAATTACTGGCTCTCCATCCATGACAGATATCGGAGTAACACTGCTCGCGGCAGCCTGGATGTTCTTCGGTTTGTTCTTAAGTCTCTATGCCGTGCTCGTACTACCGTGGTTGGCTGCCAAAGCGCCATCGCTGGTTGGCGCCTCTTCGCCGCCTCCGCTCGCGTTCGTTGTCGCCTTTTTCGCTGGACTGCTTGCATGGCTCCTCGGAGCCGTGTTGGTCGCGCTCCCGTTCATTCGCCGCCGGGCCCAGCCGGCATGGTTAGGCTACTTGCTGCTTGTCTCAGCAGTCTGGGCGATTGTCGGAAACGTCGTTCTCGCTCCGACCGGTCCTGCGTCAAATTTGGTTATCAACCTGCTGTCGAACATGGGAATAGTGCTTTTGATGATTGGCCTCGGATATCTCGGCTACCGCATCTGGTCAGACCCCGCGCCAGTGTAATCAGCGATCTCGTTCCAAATCGAAGCGCAACCGTGTAGTTCACTTCTTTCGCGCAACCAGGTCCGGAGTCGTTGAATAAGGATTTATGCAGTCCGTCTCTCAGTCACGCGCGCGATTGCTGAGCCAGGCGAGTTGGCTTGCGGCCTTTTGGGCTTTCTGTTACGGGCTCTATCGATCGTACTACGCCGCCGGTGGTACTTTCGGAATGCTGGGCACGCCAGTGTCTATCGAGCAGTTTCGACGAATTAACGCCATCGCCGGCGTGCTGTTGTTTGTAGCGGCGGCACTACCTCTCGTGTTGAGAAATGCCTGGCGACGTTCCAGCGCACATCCTGTTCTACTCGCCCTCTGCTGGTTCATCGCAGTCGCATGTGTATCACACGCGCTGATCGGAATTATCCAGCGGATCGCGAGCCTTACCGGTCAACTTACGATTCCATATCCCTTCTGGAAGACGATCGACCGGCGCCAAGCCGACTTGCAAGCGCTTTTCTTCAACGAGCCTTGGTTTTTGATCGAAGGACTGCTGTGGGCTGCCATCGGTTGGGCCGGAGCCTTGAGCAATTCGCCGCGGCGAGGGTGGTGGGTTGCGAGTGCGCTTGCCGCGATCGCCGGCCTAACGATCCTTGGTCTCTTAAGTGCTTTCGGCGTAATCGGCAAGTGGATTGCCGGCTGATCATTGTGTTTGTTCGTGGCCGCCACTTCCCAGCCGCAACCTAATTCTTCATCTGCGCTACCTTGAAATATTTTGGAGTCCTGGTAGTAGCCTGCTGGTAAGGCAGCGTGACTATAAAAGTGGCCCCTTTTCCCCGGCCATTGCTGCTGGCTTCGACGGTGCCGCCGTGAGCTTCGATTACCTGCTTTACGATCGATAGACCAAGTCCGACGCTATGGGGAGCCCGATGCGCTAGACCTTGACGGAACCGATTGAAGACATACGGCAACAACTCCGAATCAATCCCCTCACCTGTATCGGCGACAGTCAGCCGGACGCTTGAATCAATCTTCTCCAACCCTACCCGGATGCGTCCCTCGGGCGGAGTGAATTTGATCGCATTAGCCAGAAGATTATCGATTACTTGAGCGAGACGGTCCTGGTCGGCATATACAGTGGGAATGTCATCTTTGATTTCGCGCTCGAGCTTTATTCTTTTCTCTGCAATGGTTGGGTAAAAGCGCTGGCTGCCCGATTCGATGAGGCTGCTTACATCCACAGCCTTCAGATCCAGCTTTAGCTTGCCGTCAGTCATTGCAGTGACATCGAGCAGATTGTTAATTAACTCCGATTGCATCACGGCATTTCTTTTAATTACTGACAGCGCCTTTGCGGTTGACTCATTTGCGACACCACCTCGCTCCGCTATCTCGAGCCATCCGAGGATTGAAGTTAACGGGGTGCGGAGATCGTGAGACACCATTCCGAGGAACTCGTCTTTCACGGCGTTGGCTTCTGCGAGTTCGGCCGTGCGTTCGGCAACACGTCGCTCCAATTCTTCATTGGTGCGGCGTAGCTGCATTTCCGAACGGTGACGGAAATCAGCCAGATAGATCATGACGATTGCCAGCAGCGAAAAAACTAAGAGCAGCGGCATGTCAGACTCGAGCACGCTGTAACTAGTGAAAGGCTCTCTTAATAAGAACGCGAGACTGACGAGCGAGAATGCTGTAGCGATCAGACCGGAAATTTTACCGCCACACCACGTGCTCACCATGATGGCGGCAAAGAACAAAAGAGAAAGAGTTCGATTCTCATTAGTCAGGTGAATAAGCGCAATCGTAAGCCCGGTGGCCGCCGGAACTGTGAGTAACGGCAACAAGTAAACAAGCAGGAATTGGCGCGTCCGGTGGGACATCGAAATTGCCCTAAGTACCATATCGCGTGTCTGTCATCTGTACGGGATCGTACCGCGGTATGACATGCTCCAATAATCCGATAGGCTTTGCCCGAAAGTACTCAAATCATCTTTGGAGACCTCTGTGCGAAACATTTTTCTCACGCAAATCGATCAAAACAATTGAGGCTGCGAGAAGCGAGCCATTGTCTCTCTTGTGTAAAGCCATTGGATTTACGGTTCCGCGTCCCCCACTTTGTCGGAAGCTCGCTCGATCTCGGAGTTGACCTCACCTCCGACGAGGATGGCTATTCCTGTCAGGTAGAACCAGAGTAACAGCACAACCACCGTCCCGAGCGAGCCATACGTCATGTCATACGTGTTGAAGTAAGAGAGGTAGAAGTCGAACCCGACCGACACCAGCAACCATAGACCAACCCCTACAACTGTGCCGGGCATCAGCCACTGCCAGTCCCAATGCTTTAGGTTGGGTGCGTAAAGGTAGAGCAGGTTAAACGCCAGCAGGACGAAGGCAAGCACGACTGGCCAACGCAGGATGGACCAGATAATCGAGAAGCCGCTCCCGAGACCGAAGTGGGACGCGACCAGCTCCGCGAGCTTGGCGCCGTAAAGCAGTAAGACAAGCGCAGAGCTCATTAGCAGGACGAGCGCAAGCATCAGAGCGATAGCAACCAAGCGCGCCTTCCACCAGGGACGTGTCTCTTCAACTTCGTAGGCGCGGTTGAGCGCGCTGATTATTGCCGTCATACCACTCGATCCCGCCCAGACCGCTACGAGCAGGCTCCAGAGAAGTCCGCTTCCGCTGGCTCCTTCAGTAATCTGGCGGATGATCCGATCGACCAATCGGGTGGCCGATTCGGGTGCAAGTGCGCCGAAGTAACCGATCAGGGCCTCGCGTATCTCAGTTCCCTGGCCGACGGAAAAGCCAAAGAGGACCAACAGAAAGAAGAGTGTCGGGAACATGGAGAGCAGGAAATAAAAGGAGAGCTGCGCCGACCAGCCAAGGATGGAATCTTCACTGAGTTCACCCCAGACGCGCCCGGCCAATTCTCTCAATGTCAGCCCACCCATGTTCCATAGACTCGCCATACTATTTGCGCTAAAACGCCTGTCCGAACCGGATGTGTATCCGGAACGGTTTCGGCCGAAAGATCGCCGGTGGGCCAACAGCTTGAGGGATAAGAAATTCAGGCGGGTCGAGCAGGCAGCCGAAATCAACGCCTGTGTCTCTGTGGTTGTTTTTACGAATGATCCTTAACACAAAGGCACAGAGGACACAGAGATTGCACAGAGAAGAAGTCCGATCAGGACTTTTCGGGCAAAGCCGGTTACTGCAATCGCTGTACAGACGAAGCAACGATCACCGCTTTAACGTCTTCAAGTTCAGCCTCGATTTGCGGATCGAGATCCCAGCCTATCTCACGCTCGAGATCGACGAGAGCCACTGCGCGGACTGTTCCCGTTACACGAACTTTGGGTCTTCACGATCACAGCCCGCCATAAAACTCATAAGCACGATTCCCGAGATCAGTGCCGCAACAATTTTTCCTCTCATTGTTCCCCCCTTGAACGAGCATAACAACGTCAAAGAACACGTTCGTCCGAACTTTCACTCAAGAGTTAAGTGGTAACACCTACATTAGAGATCGGCGCTGAGTAGCGGGCTTTGCTCAAGAGTCAGAACTTCAAGGGCGCAACTGTAGGGGCGGCACTCCGTAGCCGCCCCTACAGTTGCGCCGGTCGCCGCCCTCAATACCCTTATCAGGCTTTGCACGATCACCTTATCATCAGACTTTCGAGGCAAAGCACCGCTGCGATCTCTGTCTGAACCATGTCCGATTGATTTCAAAATGTTTGCGCCTGGCTGAAATCACTCACGCGTCTTAGGTGGTCCGACCGATGCCGGCATCGTCGCCCAAAGTTAACTTAGAACATATTTGATTTCGGCGCGCTGCTGTCCGAAGCAGATCGTCAAAGGAGGAGGGTAAAGTTGAGTTTGACGGTTAGTAAGAATTGCGCCGTACTCGTTGTGGTGATAGTGCTCACCACTCTGGCAGGAGCTTGCCGAGAGGTTGTTGATAATACGGGGACGGCATCCAGTGCTGGCGCAGGCGAGCGCCCGGCCGATGCTGCCGCCAGACAGCCGCTGCTTGAAGTGTCGCCCGTCGACGAGGGCGCAGGAGACTGGAAGATTGCTACGGCTGAAGAGGTGACGTTCACCGTCCGCGCGCCGGGCGCAAGAGACGCCAGGCTCTTGTACCGCCCGATCATCGCCGACGATGATCGTTTCGTCGAACTCAAGACGATTCCCCAACCTACCGAACAGGGCAGCGGCACGTTCCAAACTCAAATTGAAACTCCTGAGGATTTCGCCGGCGAAGTCTGGGCGCAGATCACTTACGCCGATGAAACCAGGCGGACGGAACCGATTGCTTTAACAACGCAGACAGCAGTTGGTCCACCCGTTACGTCAGGGCAGATGACGTCGACTAATGACGCAATCGGCATTGATGAATCGGTACGTTCGGATGAGTTGACCGGCGGGCGTATTGTGCGGACATCGCTGAAAGGAGGACAGGGGAACATCAGCATCAGCCTCAACGTGCCCGCGTTTCTGCTGACGCTCTGGCAAGACGGCAAAGAGGTCAAAACTTATCCGGTAGGCATCGGCCGCAAAGCTTTTCCAGTCCCTATAGGTGAGCGCGCGGCCAACAGAATCATTCTGAATCCAGCCTGGATTCCGCCCAACAGCGCGTGGGTCCGGCAGTCATCGGTCGAGCCTTACGAACGTATCCCCGCGAACGATCCAAGAAATCCGATCGGTAAGATAAAGATTCCACTCGGCGACGCGTACCTGATCCACGAAGCGGCCAAACCCTCCGACATCGGTAATCTCGTCTCGCACGGCTGCATACGCATGCTCACGGACGACATCTTCGACTTGACGAAAAAGATCGCGTCGGCACGGCGGCTCTCCGATGCCCGCAAGAAGATCGAGCGGGCGAGGAGCAGCACCGAACGCATCGTCTTAACCCTCGACGAATCGCTGCCCGTCGACATTAACTACGACACTGCAGTCATTGAGGCAGGCGTACTACATCTCTACCCGGATGTTTACGACCGCGGCACGAACACGGCGGAGAAACTGCGCGAGGAGCTGCGGTCGAGCGGCGTCGACACATCAAGACTCGACGGCGAAACGCTGGTGAAGTTGCTCGGGCGAGTGAGCGACGACGAACAGTTCGTGGTGCGGATCTCCGATATCGAGGCGGGGCGCGCGCTTGAAAGTGGGAAGACTGTGTCTCTTATTGCCCAGCGGGCTAAGGACGAGCCGGGGTGATAAACCGAAAGCGCTCACATTTGGAGACCTCTGTGCGAAACATTTTTCTCACGCAAAGGCGCAAAGAAAACCCCCTGGAAACGCGGTAGCGCTTTGCGCCTTTGCGCGAGAGTTCTTCTCCTAATTGGAGATGATTCGTAAAAACCACCACAGAGACACAGAGGACACAGAGGTTGCACAGAGAAATCAAACTCTTCGGGCAAAGCCGTTGCAGTGAACACAACGTAGGTGATTACACCTGCACAAGAAGTGATTTTACTCACGTCCTATCGTGTGTGGTCCAGGTTGTGATCGGTGTCGAACAGCACGAACTTTGAAGCAACAATAACTTCCAAACTTCTTCACGAATAGCGCAAGAACTGTAGTTACCGGGGCATTATACTTGTGTCTATTAATCAACTAGCCAGGTCTTTCCGCATGATCGAGACGAGAGAGCAGATAACTGTTCGCATTCGGGCTGGAAACGATACAACCTGCGATTGTAACCGTTACACGATCCCGATCATCTCTTCTCGACGACTGAACGAAAGCTTTCTGGCGTTTTGTAAGTTTTGTTGTTTTTGACGAATGCTCAACTATTGTGAGCCAACCAAGAAAGGAGACGAGAGGAAATGAGATTGTTTGCACTTTTAACCTTCGTTATATTGCTCGCCGTCCTCCAGGTGCCCGCGGCGGATGGTCAACAGCTGAGGACGACGGCTGCAACGAAGCAGTTAATCAGCAGCCTGGAAACGAATACGGATCGATTTAGCACCAGCGTGGACGCGGCGCTGGATCGAGGCCGGCTTGACGACAGCAATTTGGAAGACCAGTTCAATGCGCTGGTAGATGAATTTGAGTTAGCGGCCGATCGACTCAAGGACCGGATGGATGACGACTTCACTATCGCGTCGGACGTGAGAGAGGTGCTTCGCCGCGGTCTGCAACTGGACATGTTTATGAAGAGTCACAAGCTCACGCCTGCCGCGCAGACAAACTGGAATCACGTAAAGACGAATCTCGAGCAACTGGCCCGCGCGTACTCGATCGCCTGGGTATGGGTACCATCTACTGATACGGCGATGAACAGAGCGTCGACGCGACAGGTGATCGACCGCCTGGAGGAGGCCGCGAACGATTTTCGCGACAGCTTTGAAGGGTCGCTTGACCGTAGCCGCCTCGATGATACGGTGTACGAGGACTTCATGAATAAGGTCGTCGCGACGTTTGAGAACACTCTTGACCGGCTCGAGGATGAATCCGATAGATCAGGCAACTTGAACACGGATGACTTGAACATAGTCTTAAACAATGCCAAAGCGATCGACGACTTTTTGCGAAAGCACAATACCAGCGCGAGGGCGATGCGCGACTGGTTTCGCGTGAGAGCGAATCTCGACGATTTGGCGTTCTTGAATCATGTCACCTGGAACTGGTCGAGACCAGCGGCGCCCATCGCCGCGCGAAATTCGCGGAGTATGCCGCGACAAAGTAACTCGCAAAGTGCCCAGGGACAACGCGTGAGTCTTAATCGCCGCCTCGCACCCTCGGCAGGCGCGATTGCTCGTGAGGTCAGGCACGAATTGCTTTCCGATCTTCCGTACTACAGTGTTTTCGATTGGATCGAGTTTGAAGTACTTCCCGACAACACGGTGGTGCTGCGCGGCCAGGTTACGACTCCGCCCGATACCAAATCGAGAGCCGAAGACGTAATCGAGGACATATCGGGCGTCAGTCGCGTAATCAACGAGATCGAAGTGCTGCCGGTTTCACCCAACGACGAGCGGCTTCGTCGAGCGCTCTATCGCGAGATCTATGGTTTCGATTCACCACTGTTCAGATACGGTGTCGGTTCGCGTCAGGCCATTCACATAATCGTCGATCGCGGACGAGCGACACTCAAGGGCGTGGTGGATAACGAGGGCGACAGGAACGTTGCGTATGCACGCGCGCGGAGCGTTCCCGGTCTTTTTGCAGTCAACAATGAGTTGATGGTCGAGAGCCAGATGCCGCGTTAACGAGCTATGCATGTAAAGGAGAAGTGAAAGATGTTAAGTATCAAGAGCCTGAGAGGCGAAACGATTCACGCTACCGATGGCGACTTCGGTAGCGTTGATGACTTCCTTTTCGACGACGAGAATTGGGCTATCCGCTATCTCGTCGTCGATACCGGCAAGTGGATACCAGGGAGGCAGGTACTGATTTCGCCCGTTTCATTGAGGACAAAGCAACGGGCGGATGAACTCCGAACTACGCTGAGCAAGGAACAGATCAAGAACAGCCCCGACATATATACAGACCGGCCCGTCTCGCGCCAGCGCGAAGCTGAATACCTGAATTACTTTGGCTATCCGTACTACTGGCGTGGTCCCGCTCTTTGGGGCGCAACGGCATATCCACTTTATCCGGACGATACACGGTCGATGAAATACCCTGACCGCGTCAGCGGTTCCACCGGCAGTGCGGCCGCGCCACGGATTGAGCGGCTGCCGGAAGCTGAAGACACGCATCTGCGGAGCGCTGCTGAAGTGACGGGTTACTACATCGAGGCGACTGATGGCGAAATCGGCCACGTCGAAGATTTCATTGTCGACGATACCAACTGGGTCATTCGCTACATGGTCGTGGATACGGTGAATTGGTGGCCAGGAAAGAAAGTAGTCGTTTCGCCGGAGTGGATCACGGGGGTCAGTTGGCCCAACTCGAGAGTCAGCGTAAGTCTTTCGAGACAGGAGATAAAGAATGCTCCTGAATATGATCCGCGTACGATGATGAGCCGCGCCTACGAGGACGTGCTTTACGAGTACTACAGCCGCCCCAAGTATTGGGAGCCACGGCTGTAGCGGCGTCACGGAGCAGTAGAACCTTAGTGGCGAGTGGCGACACTCGCCGCTTTCTCTGTGGCAGTGAATATTGACAACGAAAGGAATTGAACATGAGCAGCGAAAAACCCGAAGAACACGAGCAGGCGGATAGTTCGACGCGTCGTCGCTTCATTATTTATGCCGTCGTGTTGGTAGCAGTTTTTCTCATTGGTTTGGTTCCCATGTGGCTTGTAGCTCGCCAACGCGGCGCCCAGCTCGATGTAGCGGAGCGCAACTTGAGACTCTGCCGGTTGGAGAACGATCTTGCATCAGCAGTAGTTGACGCGCGGCGCGGCGAATATGAGCGTGCACGTTTGGCGGCCAGTAATTTTTTCACCTCATTACTCGAACAGGTGGATGAACTGGGCCGGCCTTCAGACTTAACGCCGGCTCAGAGGGAGAGTCTGAGACCGTTATTGAATCAGCGAGACGAACTAATCACATTGCTTGCGCGGAGCGATCCGGCCGCCACGGATCGTTTGTCCGAGTTATATATGGCGTTTAATAAAGCGATGGTCTGACTTTGCACAAAACTCTCTTGCGCGACTTCTTCTCTGTGCAATCTCTGTGTTCTCTGTGGTTATGAATTGCTTAAGAAAAACAACCACAGAGACACAGAGAACACAGAGATTGCACAGAGAAGAGCAAGTAAGTCCAATCACGGAATCATTAACGCTGCCCAACAGTGCGCGCGTCAGATGCCGCATCACTTGCAGCGCGTGCGGGCGGCTCGCCCCACTCCCACTTAATCTCGTAGAAGTCGGCAAGATTATTCAGGCTCGATTTGAGCAAAGCCCACTCGGTCCGCGCTCTTTCGCGCAGAGAAGCGTCTGGTGAAAGGCTCTGGTCGGAAAGTGCGCGCGTGAGCGGTGCGTCAACGCGCGCGGCGGCCCGCAGCACGCGCTCTACATCGGTGTCAGTCGAAGCGTTTTTGTTAAATCGTTCTTCGAGGGCGTCAACCTCACGCTCGAACTCTTCGACCAGCAGATCTAAACGCTTCTCGCGCGGTGTTCCGTCAAGCCGGCTTACCTCGAGCAGAATGTCCACGAGAGAGCGGTAACTCTCGGCATGTTCGTCAAGGCGGTGCAGGAGTTCTCCAACCTGTTCCGGACTGACTTTATATGAATTACTCTTCTGCGCGACTGTGACAACGCCCAGCCATGAGATCAGGACGAGTACTACTGGTAAAGGTGCGCTGAATAAACTTTTCATCTCAGCATCTGCTTTCTTCTTCTTCTGCATGCCGCACGCGGCGGTCTGTTTGCGGTTACCCTCCCGGCTTATCCAGCCGCAGCGTGTTGCGCTCAAAGTCAATCGTCATGCGGTAACTTTTCAGGAAGTTCAGCCCGACCAGCCCTTTTATTCCGAAGCCCGGAGGCTGCATCCGGCTCAGGTCCAGCTTGCAGGCGACAAGGTCTGTTGCACTGGCTGTGTCGCCTAGTTCCAGTCTATCGATCTTCACGAATCCCATTTGACCCTCACCACCCGTGATAACAACGGATCCGAGGGGACCACTCCAATCGGGAAGTTTCAACTCTTCTGACAGTTGTCGATCAACGCAGGTGAAGGTCGCGCCTGTGTCGAGTACAAAGTCATATGGCCCCTGTCCGTTAATCTTCACGCGAACAATCATCGCGGCCTCGTTCGGTCCTGCCAACTGGAAACTGACTTCTCCGGGAGCGGTCTCGGACGGCGAACCTGGCGAGATGGCGCTCGGCACTCCGCAGCCGAGCGCCAACAGGACCAGCAGCAAAATGGAAAAACCAAAAAGCCGCACAACCCCGCCTCCGATTCGTCGTGAAATGGTCACGTGCGAACCAGGCGGGTCGGAGATTTGTTGGCTGTGATTAGCTGGTTCTACCTGCACCTTGGCCTTTCTGTTTCGCGTACTGCTCAGGGTTCCGATCGAATTTCTGTTTGCAGTCTTGACTGCAAAAATAATAATTCTCACCCTGATATTGAGAGCGACCGGCAGCAGTTTGCTCGTCAACTTCCATATTGCATACCGGATCGCGATGTGTCATTGCCATGATGTTCTCCTCCTTGTTTTTCTTACATTAGTTTCCAAAACAATAACGATTGCATGTATATCCGGGATGTTAGCCGTCTCACTTTTGTGTCACCGCTAACCTATCAGGTCTTCTCTGTGCAACCTCTGTGTTCTCTGTGTCGCTGTGGTTTGTGTTTCCCCAACAATTATTAACCACAGAGACACAGAAAACACAGAGATTGCACAGAGAAGTTACCGGGCAGCGGAAGCGACTTGAGGGGCTAGCGATTCGTAGTAGTTAGCGACGTCCTGCATTTGATCGTTGCTTAGATTCGGCGCAACGTGTCTCATCAGGTGAGCATAGGAAGTGCCGCCTCGTTGCTCGCGCTGGAAGAGTTTCAATTGCAGGACGATGTAATTCGCGTACTGTCCTGACAGTTCCGGATAGATCGGATTTCTCGGGCCGCTTTGTCGATGACACGAGTTGCATGCCGGTATGCGTTGCTCGCGGATTCCCTCGTTTGCAATCTTCTGCCCGCGCTCAACAGCCCCAGCCGCATCAGGTGTTTCAGTTGGAAGATTGCGCGGCAGATTTGCGTAATGCTGCGCGAGTCTCTGCATCTGCTCCTCATTCAATCGCGCTGCTACTGGTTGCATGATTCCGCTGTATCGCTGTTGACGAGCGTATGCCGATAAAGATGAATAAAGGTAGTCCACTTTTTGCCCGGCGAGCCGTGGTGCTGCGCCAAATCCACGCCCCATTCCCTGTGGGCCATGACAGCTTTCACAATGTCTCAGCACCTGATCGAACGCCTCACCAAACTCCGCCGCCGCATCAGTTCCAACCAGACCGCGATAACTGTTTTGATCCAACTTCGGGAATTCCAGCAAAAACGCAACTACAGCCCATACCTCATCATCACGTTGCTGCGAGGGCCAGGCGGGCATTCCCGTAAACTTAAGACCGTGTTTTACGATATGAAAGAGTTCCTCGGTGTCCCACTCTGAAACGACATGGGGCAAGTATGGCGGGCGCGGAAGCATGTGTTGCGCCACAGGTGGATGCGGCAGCTTCGGACTGCCGTGACAAACACGACAATTGTTTTCATAAGCACTCGCTCCCTTTTGCACGAGCACCGGATCTGAAAGCGGCGGCGCCTCGATCGGCGTACTGTAGGTCCCAACGGAGCGATGCATCGCGAAGGTAAGAAACCAGCGCGTCACTCTCCAATGTCCGGAACTTGCTTTGATTGGCACCAGCCCCGAAATCAACACCAGGAACCCGATAACTCCAACGGCAACTCCCGCCAGGATCAGTACCTTAGCCGCTTGCCAAAGCGTTAGCTTCGAATGCTTTTGTTCGTCTTTACTATTTATTTCGCGATCGGAAGGAGCGGCCGCAACTTTTTTGAACAGACCTGCTGCGCCGGCAGCCAATAGCAACAAGATTTTCACGGACTGCCGCATCAGAGTCTTGCCTTATCTGTCTTAAGAGAGAATCCGCGCAACAGCCCGAAGGCGAGCGCAAGCCCACCGGCGAGATACGAAACGCCACCTACGATCAACATCACAGCGCCGCCCAGATGTTGGTCCGCGAGCGCCGCCGTGTGCGTGTCGTGTTGATAAAGCGGTCGCGGCGCCAGGGCCAGCAACGCTCCGAGTAACGTCATGTGCATTGAAGTCAGCAGCAGCGCGATAACGCCGGCGCCGCGTCTTGAATTGTGCTCTGCCTCATTGCCGCCGAAAGCTGAGAGCCACAACAGTAACCCGCAAACCAAAAACGTTGATTGCTCGAGAAAAAGTCCCAGGGTGGTGTGGCGAGCAAGGTGATGCAAGACCGGAGCATGCCATGCCCAAACAACAATCAGTTCCAGCATCGAAGCAACGATCGGCGCGAATAACGCGGGAGCAAAGAGTACGGGGTCAAGTCTCGTCTGCCTTAACCCTAAAGCGAGCAAAGGACAGGCAACGGCGACAACGCCCATGTGCATGATCATGTGTGCAGAGAAAGACGTTTGCGCCAGCCGTGGCAGTGGACCAAGCCAGGCTGCGAGTAGTGTTGCTAATCCCGCAATCAGGAACGCACGACGCATCGTCAACATCTCCTGAAGAAAAAGAGCACGAATGCAGAAAACGTCGTCGCGACCGCGCTCAGGCCCGACAGCAGCAAGGTCGCGAAACCAAGAAAGCGAGTTCGATCCTCCGGCGTATCGTCGTCATGCGGCAAATTACCGTTGCCGATCCGGTGTCGCCTGTAACCAAGCCAGCCCACGACGAAAATTCCCGCCAGCGCGAGCACGGTGTACACGAGTATCGCCAGTAGCGCGCCGTCGATCGGGTTATCACGACCTGAGATCTTTGCACACCAGACGGAGGCGGTCGCATAACTCAATAGAAAGTGGATGGCCCAAATCGCGGGCGAGAACGCCAGCAACCAGAGGGTCTCCTGCTTGTTCACCGTCTCTCTCATTCTTCAACCTCTGGTCAGCAGCGGAAAGCCGGCGATCACCGCCACGGTTATGACTACCGTCAACGCCACGAAATGCCAGTAGACCGCGACATTTACGATTTCGCTGTCGTAACGCGCGGTCATGCGGCGTGCGATTCTTCGGGCAGCGCAATAACCGTGCATCACGACACCTATCACGATGTGGAATGCGGTCCAGATAACCAGTATCCAAACAGTAGCTGAATAGACGTGGCTCGTGGGATCGAGCCGAGTAAACCATGGACCAGCCAAAAGGAACGCTGTGCCGGCAAGCGCCAGCACGACGGCGGCGACAATTCCGGCATAGAACCCGGTGGGCCAATCCATCCTGTTCCAGCGTCGAGCGAGCAGCGTGGAGGCCCATGCAAGCAACAGTGTGATTGCGGCGATGGTGGGCCACATCACGCCCGGGCCGTTGATGTTTGCGGGAGGAAAATCATCATGGATGGTCCAAAAAAAGAAGTAACCAAAGATGACGCACATGAAGGCAGTGAAGTCAGCCAGCATCGTGATCACGACGGCCCACCACGAAACTGACGAAGGCCCTGAACTGTAGAGTGGAAGCGTTAAGCCGAGGCCTGCATCCTTTTCGTGTTTCTCAGGTATGAGACCGGTTCCCGTCCACAACCAGTAAATGATTACTCCCGTCGCGAGCACGAGGCTCCCCAAAGCAGGCCACCACCAGTGAAAAGTGCCGAATACGAAAAACCCACCAGTTGCCAGGGCGGCGATAAGAGTAATGAAACTCGGACCAGGCAACCGTTGAATCTGCTCAGGCGTGGCGTCAACCGGAGACGTGACGATTGTCTCTCTCAGTCCTTCTTCGGCATCAGGTAAGTAGAACCGTCCTTCGTCGACGTCGCGAATGAAATCCGGCTGGTCCCACAGGGGATAACGGCTGTCGATTTCCGGTATAGAACGAATGCCCCATGGCTTGCCCGGCATCTCCTGAGTCCATTCCAAGGTTCCCGCGTTCCATGGGTTGCGTTCGGAGTAGGGCTGTTTTCCCTTGGGCCGCAGCAAGTCCCAAAAAATCACGCCGATGCCTATCGCGAGGACAAACGCGCCAATACTGGTAGTAAGGTTCAGCGCGTCAAATCCGATTCCGGCTTCATACGTGAAAACGCGCCGTGGCATGCCGCGCAAGCCGGTCACGTGCATAGGCAAGAACGCGACATTGAAGCCGATAAAGGCGATCCAGAAACCAACTCTTCCTAATTTTTCGGAGAGCTGCTTGCCGTTGACGAGTGGAAAGAAGTAGTAACAGGCCGCGAATATAGGAAAGAGTGCCCCGCCGATTAACACATAATGAAAATGTCCGACGACAAAAAATGTATCGTGCGCCTGAAAATCAAAAGGTGCGATTGCGACCATCACCCCCGTCAATCCACCGAGCACGAAGATCACGAGAGCGCCCATTGAAAAGAGCATGGCGACCGACCGCACTACTCGACCCGCCGCGATAGTCGCAAGAAAACAAAAGATCTGAACTCCGGTGGGAATGGCCACCGCTTCCGAAGCCGCTGAGAAAAGGCCCAGTGAAATGCCCGGCAAGCCGGTGGTGAACATGTGATGGACCCACAGTCCAAAACTGAGAAAGCCCGTTCCAATTGCTGCCAGGACGATCCATGTGTAACCAACGATCGCACGCCTCGCAAATGTAGGAACGATCATGGCGATCAACGCGACCGAAGGCAGGAATATGATATAGACCTCGGGATGCCCAAACAGCCAGAACAGGTGTTGCCAGAGCAGTGGATCGCCGCCGCCTGCGGGATTGAAAAAGGGCCAGCCGAACGCGCGTTCGACTTCCAACAACATGCTTCCGGCGATCAGCGGTGGAAACGCAAACAGGATCATTATCGATGCTACGAGCACGTACCAGACGTAAAGCGGGATGAGGTTTATGCGCATTCCCGGGGGCCGGCACTTGAGCGATCCCACAATCATTTCGACAGCGGCAGCGATCGCGGCAATCTCAATGAATGAGAATCCCAGCAACCAGATATCAGGTCCAATGCCCTTCTGATAGCTCGAAGTCAACGGCGGATACATGAACCAGCCGCCTTGTGGCGCGGCATTGAAGAAGATCGAGCCGGCGAGAAAAATGCCGCCGAGCAGGAAGGCCCAAAAACCAAAGGCCGACAATCGCGGAAACGGAAGGTCACGCGCCCCCAGCATCTGCGGCAGGAACATGACGGCAAGAGCTTCAAAGACCGGTATCGCAAACAAGAACATCATCACCGATCCATGAACCGTAAAGGCCTGGTTGTAGACTTCAGCTGATAAGAAATCATTCCGCGGACGCGCCAACTGAATACGCATCAGCAACGCCAGAACACCGCCAAAGAGCAGAAAGAAAAAAGTGGCGGCCGTGTACCAGAGTCCGACTTCAGAGTTGTTTACGGCAGACCAGTAACGCCAGCCGGTCGGAGTTTTCCAGGCCTTAAGCAGACGCTCAGTTTGAGCTGCTTGAACATCCTCCGGCGGAGCGCTCTTCAGAGGCTCAACATCGGTTGCCAATTGATCGATTGTGTTGCGTGCCCTCATTTGAGGCCTTCCAGATATGCGGCTAGAGCGCGAGTGTCCTCAGGAGGGAGCATGTGAAACGCGGGCATCAGTACTTCGGGTTTTAGGTCGTGGGTCTGCCCTATCCAGCGTTCAAAAGCATTCGGGTCGTTGGGTAAGATTCCCGCGGCGAGACTCAAGCGACTACCAACGTGCGTGAGGTCCGGACCAACAACTCCCGCGGCGGCGGTACCACGAATCGTGTGGCAGGCACTGCACCCATTGGCAAGAAATAAATGTGCTCCCTGTATCGCCAACAATTCCTGCGGCGATTCGGCTGGCTGCGATTGATGACTGAGCCACGCGGCAAATTCCTCTCTCTGTTGGACCACCACTGAGAACGCCATCAATGCATGTGAAGCGCCACAGTATTCAGCACACGCGCCACGAAACACACCCGTCCGCGATGGTGTAAGAACCAGACGCGTTTTGCGTCCGGGGATCATGTCCATCTTGCCGCCCAGAGGTGGGATCCAGAACGAATGGATTACGTCCGGGCTCTCCAGATGAAATTCCACCGGTTCTCCGACCGGCAGTCGAATCTCGTTCGCCGATGGAATTGGGGCCTGACCCGGTGGCAAGTAATGCACGCGCCACCACCACTGTTCGCCTGACACCGCGATCTTGAGACTGCCCGGCGGCGCAGGCGCCAACATTGCCGGGATCGGCGCCAATCCATACAAAAGCAGGACAGTTAAGACCACTACCGGCACGACCACGCCGCCCCCGACGATCATTATTCTTGCCTTGCGTCGCGTGAACGACTCAGCTCGAGTACGCACTGAGTAAATGAGAAGGACGATCACTCCCAGCCAGACAATCATCGAGCCGATGGTCATCCACCAGAATAACCGCGCAATCGTGCCGGCCTCTCTTCCGGCAGGATCGAGAGCGGATTGAACTCCAGTGCAACCGGAAAGAATTGTTAGCGTGAAGAGCGCGACACAGCCGCGCATAGCGATGCCGCTACACCGCTTGCGGAGATCATTTCGCTCAACAGCATGATTCACTGATTAGAACCCCGGTTCATTTCGTACGTAATAAAGCCCGCCCAGTCCGACAATGTAAGTGATTAGAACCGCCAGTGAATCGACGCCCATCCCAAGCACCGTGCGATTACGTCGTTCCAGGAGACCAAGCAGGAAGATGCACGTGACGATAAGACTGAGAGTTCCGGCGACAAAAGCTGAGCGGTTCATCTCGGCGAGAATCGCGCCGCGCGAGAAAAACAAGTCACCAATGAAGAAGAGCGCCATCTCAAGACAATTGGTGCCGAGGATGTTTGAGACAGCCATCTCATGATTGCCGTGACGAGCAGCGGTTAACGTCGTGCTCAGCTCAGGCAAAGAAGTAGCGCCTGCGACCAGTGCCGCGCCGACAAAACTGGCGCCCAAATTCGTTTGTTGTGCAATTGCATCTCCCGTCTGAGCCAGAACCCAGCCGCCGGCGAAGATCAGCAAAACCATGACAGCTATGTACCAGTAGAGCTTCCGGCCTTCGGGAACACCGTCGGGTTCGACCTGTTTTTGTTTGCTGACGGGCGCCGATTCATCTGAAGGACGCCAGCGCGGCAAGTACGTCTCGTCCTTTGAAATCCGCAGTGTAAGCAAATACCCGCCGGCCAGCAGGATTGACGTCAAGCCAACTCCGAAAACGACGATGGGTTCACCAATCGCACCGCCAGCCAGCGCGAGCGACAACATTAAAAGAAGCATTGCGCCCTGGAATAACAACACTGCGCTCGGCGTGAAGTAGGTTAGCGCTCCGCGCACGACCATCAGATCGACGATCGCCAGTACCGTGATTTGCAGAGCAACTCCACCGAAAAGATTTCCCGAAACCAGATCGGCGTTGCCGATCGACGCTGCCGTGATAGTTGTGGCCACTTCAGCCAGAGAAGTAGCAACACCGAGTAGCGCGATTCCGAGAAATGCCTGGCTCAGTCGCATGCGAATGGACACTGCATCAGCGTAAGTGGAGAGTCGCACACCGGCGAACCAGACCACGAGTCCGGCCGCAGTGAAGACAACCAGATTTACAAGAAGCGGATATGTACTGAACCGTACCCACGGCATATTGGACCATCCAAATCTGTGCAATCTCTGTGTTCTCTGTGCTTCTGTGGTTGTCTTCTAAGCATTTCATTAACCACAGAGGCACAGAGAACACAGAGATTGCACAGAGAAGACTAGTTTCGTGCAAGCCGCATTAGGGGCGTTGCAGAATTCAACAGACCACCTATCGCGAAACAATGTCGATCATCTTGGGTTAGTTAGAAGTTGCGGCGACTGCGCTGCGCCCTTCTCGTTAATGAGTGTAATCACTCAAGCGAGTACGTCCGCAGTTCACGATGAGTATATTTGCGAAACTACCTATCACATATTCACGACCAATGAGGCAAAAGCATGATGAATTCATGAAATGTGAGAGAGAAGATAAAGCGCTCACCATCAAGGAGAAGAGTACGCGCAAGTTGAAGGGACACAAAAGATGGCTAAAACAGTTGCCGAGATTTTGATCGGACGTCTTATTGATTGGGGAGTTGATACGGTCTTCGGTCTTCCCGGTGACGGCGTGAATGGAATCTTCGAGGCGCTGAGGACAAATCAGGAGAAGATACGTTTCATTCAAGTGCGCCACGAAGAAGCGGCCGCATTCGCTGCCTGCGGATACGCCAAATACACCGGAAGACTGGGTGTTTGTGTGGCCACGTCGGGCCCCGGCGGCATTCACTTGCTGAACGGGCTATATGACGCGAAGTTTGACGGACAACCCGTGTTAGCCATAACCGGCCATACTTTTCACGATCTAATCGGCACACATTTTCAGCAGGACGTGGACCTCGACAAGCTTTTCATGGACGTCGCAGTCTACAGTCAACGAATAATGGGTCCCGCGCACGTCGCGAACGCAGTGGATCAAGCAGTTAAAACTGCGCTGGCGCGTAGAGGGGTGGCCCACCTGACGATCCCCAAAGACATTCAAGACTGGGAGTCGGACGGCAAACGCTCTGACGCAAACATCCCGCATCACAGTGATGACATCTACGCACCGGCAACTCCGTTGCCTCACGCGCAACTACTTCAGCAGGCCGCGGACTTGATCAACAACGGCTCGCGCGTGGTGATCCTCGCGGGCGCCGGCTGCCTCAAGGCTCGCAAGCAGGTTTTGGAAACGGCTGAACGAACAGCAGGCGTAATCATCAAACCGCTGCTCGGCAAGGCAGTCGTTCCTGACGACAGCCCCTACACAACAGGCGGGCTCGGATTGCTGGGCACAGCTCCGTCGCACGAAGCGGCAAAAAACTGCGACACGCTCATTATGGCGGGGACCAGCTTCCCGTATCTCGAGTTCTATCCGAAACCCGGAAAAGCGAAGGTTGTGCAGATCGACATCGATCCGGCGCGAATCGGCTTGCGGCATCCTGTCGACGTCGGTCTGGTCGGACATTGCAGCGAGGTGTTGCAGGCCCTGCTTCCACTGCTTCGTCAAAATAAGGACCGCAGCTTTTTAGAGACGGCGCAGAGCAACATGAAACAGTGGCGAGAGTTACTCCAGACTCGCGGCACTCGATCGGATCTACCACTCAAACCGCAGGTGGTCGCTTTCGAGTTGAACAAACTTCTCGAGCACAACGCGATCGTTTCGACGGACAGTGGCACGATTGCAACGTGGGCCGCTCGCTATATCGACATCAAAGACGGAATGCAATTCTCGCTTTCCGGAACTCTGGCGACTATGGCGAATGCTGTGCCCTACAGCATCGGCGCCGCAGTTGCTTTTCCGGACCGCCAGGTCATCTGCATTGTCGGCGACGGGGGATTCAGCATGCTCATGTGCGAGATGGCGACACTTGTCAAATACAAACTGCCGGTGAAGGTGATCGTAATCAAGAACAACTCGTTAGGAATGATCAAATGGGAGCAGATCGTGCTTGAAGGCAATCCGTCGTTCGGCGTCGATTTGGAGCCGATTGATTTTGCCGCTTTTGCACGCGCTTGCGGAGCGGAAGGATTCACGTTGGAGCAGCCCGGTGAAACTTCATCCGTGCTACGGCAGGCGCTACAAACTCCCGGTCCCGCGCTTGTCGAAGCAGTCATCGATCCGCACGAACCACCGTTGCCTGGAAACATCACGATGGACCAGAGTCTGAAATTCGCGCAGGCTCTATTAAGAGGAGAGGAAGATCGCTGGCAGATCCTGAAAACGGTCGTGGAAAACAAAGTACGCGAGATAATTTGACGGGAAACGCCGGTGTACAGGCTCTTCTCACTGCAAACTCTGGTGGTTAATGAAGAATACAACCACAGAGACACAGAGAACACAGAGATTGCACAGAGAAGTAGTCGCGCAAGGGGGGACGTAGTTTTGAAGCGGCATCCAGCAATGACTTTACCACGACGCGCTGTGCCGTTCCTCGGTCACGTCAGACAAAAACTGCCGTCAAACCACATCACTGATCCTCGCATTGAAACTTACCAGCGACTGGTCCAATCAGGACTGCTGGAGCGAATAAACAAGGGCGACAAAATAGCCATCACCGCCGGTAGCCGTGGGATTCGCGCTTCAGTCGATATATTGACCGGTATCGTCGAGGCCGTAAGACATTCCGGTGGTGACCCGTTCATCATTCCCGCCATGGGCAGCCACGGTGGTGCTACAGCAGATGGTCAGGTAGAAATTCTCAAACGATTCGGCATTACTGAAGACACCGTTCGCACGCCGATTCGCGCCACGATGAACACGCAGGCGCTTGGTACCGCGGCTACGGGAGCTGTGGCACATCTCGACGAGATCGCTGCTCAAGCGGACGGCATCATCGTGCTGGCACGCATCAAGACGCATCCCGAGAATGCGTCGGGGGTAGCCTCCGGGCTTTTGAAGATGGCAACCGTCGGCTTGGGCAAGCAGCGCGGAGCTCAGGAGGCGCATACGAATGGTCTCTGGGAATCAGTGAAGGCGGTGCCAAAGTTGACGCTTGCACACGCGAAGATCCTCGCGGGCGTCGCCGTGGTTGAAAACGGATTCCAGCAGCCGGTACACATCGAAGTTGTGCCGCCTGATTATGACCAGTTTGAGCAAACAGACAGGCGCTTGCTTGATCTGGCAAAACCTCACGTCGCAAAAATTCCCTTCTCCACCATCGACCTGCTCGTCGTCGATCAACTCGGCAAGAATATTTCCGGCACGGGAATGGATCTGAACGTGATCGGGGATTGGCGTTTGAAAGGCGGCGCACGCGAACCGGATTACAAGCGCATCGTGGTCCTTTCGTTGACGCCTGAGTCGCTGGGCAATGGACTCGGCATCGGTCTCGCTGATTTCACTACCAGGCGGTTTTTGAATGATTACGATCCACACGTCACGTATGTGAATCTGTTGACCGCTACGGAACCCGGCGTAATCAACACAAGGGAAGGTCCACCGCCTCTCGCCCTCGCGTCGGACAGAGACGCGATCGAAGTCGCACTGTTCTCCTCACTCGCCCCGGAACAACCGCGCGTGTGTCGCATCCGTAACACAGCATCACTTGACGAGCTGTGGCTGTCGGCGCCGTTGCTGAAGGAGGCTGAGCAAAATTCAAAGCTAATTGTAGATGGCCCCCTGTCGCCTATGGAGTTCGATAACGCAGGGAATCTGTTTTGACTATTCCTTATTTGAACAAATCAACGGATGGGAAACTGAAAACCGTTGCACAGCGGCTCGTAACGATTGCGACCAAAACACCGCCCGTGAAAATTGAAAACCGTCTGCAGACGGGAACAAACGGCGAATTGACGATTGATGTCGCGTCTCTTGAACGAACGTTGCGTAAAGCGATCAAGGGAGAAGTCCGCTTTGAGTTGGGCGATCGCGGTTTGTATGCGTCAGATGCTTCGAATTACCGCATGGTCCCTTTGGGAGTCGTCCTGCCGAAAGAAGCGGATGACGTTGTAGAAACCGTGCAAGCGTGTCGTGCGCACGGTGCTCCAATTCTTGCACGCGGAGGAGGTACCGCGATTCCGGGACAAACAGTCAACTTCGGAGTCGTAGTCGATTTCTCCAAGTACATGAATCGAATTCTCGAGCTCGAGCCGCAGAAGAAACGCGCGCGCGTTGAACCCGGCCTGGTGCTCGACGTTCTGCGAAAGGAAGCAAACAAGCATGACCTCACGTTTGGTCCGGATCCCGCCACGCATAGTCGCTGCACGCTCGGCGGAATGATCGGAAACAACTCTTGTGGCGTCCACTCCGTCATGGCCGGTCGCACCTCGGACAACATCGAGGAACTCGAAATACTCACCTATGATGGAACGCGTATGCGCGTCGGCGCGACAACTGATGATGAATGCGAACGCCTGATTCACGAGGGCGGCCGGCGTGGAGAGATTTATGCTCAGCTCAAGGCGTTCAGAGACAATTACTCCGATTTGATTCGTCGGAACTTCCCTCAGCTTCCGAGACGTGTCTCCGGTTACAACCTGCCCGCGCTGTTGCCTGAGAACGGATTTCATGTTGCCCGTGCTCTGGTTGGCTCGGAATGCACGTGTGTTCTTGTCCTCGAAGCCACAACGAAACTCGTCGACTGGCCTCCGGCGCGATCACTTCTGGTCATCGGGTACGAGGACATCTTCGACGCCGCGGATCACGTAGTTGAACCTTTGCGGTATGACCCGCTCGCGGTGGAAGCACTCGACGACAGCTTCATCGACGACATGAAGAAGAAAGGAATGCATCCGCAACATCTGAAAATGATGCCGGACGGATCTGCGTGGCTGCTCGTTGAATTTGGAGGAAGAACAAAGGAGGACGCGAACGCCGGCGCGCGTGCGTTGATGGAAGTCCTGGAGAAGACGGGTAGCGCCGTCTCGTTCAAGCTTTTCGACGATGCGGCTGAAGAGAGGTTGATCTGGACGCTACGCGAAGAAGGTTTAGGCGCCACCGCAAAGATTCCCGGCGAGCCGGAGAATCACGAAGGGTGGGAGGATTCAGCCGTTCCACCCGAAAACCTCGGCGGCTATCTCCGCAGTCTTCGTGCGTTGTTGGATAAATACCGTTACGAGGGAGCACTTTACGGTCATTTTGGTGATGGCTGCGTCCATACGCGACTGACATTCGATCTGAAAACGGCGCAGGGCATCGAGAATTTTCGCTCCTTTTTAAAGGAGGCCGCCGACCTCGTTGTCTCGTGGGGTGGTTCCCTTTCAGGCGAACACGGCGACGGTCAGGCACGTGGCGAACTTCTACCGCGGCTGTTTGACGAAGAGACGATCGAGGCATTCCAGGAATTCAAGAAGATTTGGGACCCGGAGTGGAAGATGAATCCTGGCAAGCTGATCGATTCTTATCGAGTGGATGAACATCTGCGGTTGGGCACTTCGTGGGACCCGCCACCGGTCAAGACCCATTTTAGCTATCCAGACGACAGTTTCAGTTTCGCTGAGGCGACTGAGCGTTGCGTCGGCGCGGGAGTGTGCCGGCGATTAGAAGGCGGAACGATGTGCCCGAGCTACATGGTCACCCTGGAAGAGAAACACTCCACGCGCGGCCGGGCTCGTCTGCTTGGCGAAATGATTCGCGGCGAAACGATCCGGGACGGCTGGAGGAGTGAGGAAGTAAGAGAAGCGTTGGACCTGTGTCTTGCATGCAAAGGATGTAAGGGGGAATGTCCCGTGCAGGTTGATGTCGCAACCTACAAGGCGGAGTTTCTTTCACACTATTTCGAGCACCACTTCAGACCGCGCTCGGCACACACCATGGGCCAAATCCATTTCTGGGCCCGAATCGCGGCGCTCGTGCCTGGCATCGCGAATTTTCTTTCGCATGCGCCTCTGGCGCGATCGATCGCCAGGTTTGTCGCCGGCGTGCATCCGGATAGATCGATACCACGCTTTGCACGCGAAACGTTTGCACAGTGGTTTCGCAGACGTGAAGAGCATCGCAGCGATAACGCTCAAAGTGAGAACAAACCTCACGTTCTCCTGTGGCCCGACACGTTCAACAACTTCTTTCATCCGCAGACATCACAAGCGGCGGTTGACGTTCTGGAGGCCGCAGGATTTCAGGTTGAAGTACCCCGGCAGAACCTTTGTTGCGGCCGGCCGCTGTATGACTGGGGCATGCTCGAGCAAGCGAAAGCGATGTTGGCACGCATTCTTGACGTGTTGAGCGATCACATTCAAAGGGGCACACCCGTGGTAGTGCTCGAACCAAGCTGCGCGACCGTCTTTCGAGAAGAGTTGATTAACCTCTTTCCAAATTCAGAAGACGCGAAACGACTCGCGTCACAGACGTTTCTGTTGAGTGAGTTTCTGCGAAAGGAAGCCCCGCAATTCCCACTTCCAAAGCTCCCGCTGAAAGCCCTGGTCCATGGTCACTGCCATCACAAAGCAATCATGAAAATGGACGATGAATTGTGGGTGCTCAAGCAGATGGAAGTGGACGTTACCATGCCGGAGACTGGCTGCTGCGGCATGGCGGGCGCATTCGGTTTTGAAAAGGAACACTACGACGTTTCGCTTCGTTGCGGCGAGCGCGTGTTGCTCCCCGCGGTGCGCAAAGCAGCAAAGGACACACTAATAGTGACCGATGGATTCAGTTGTCGTGAACAGATTGAACAAACGACGGATCGGAAAGCCATACATCTCGCGGAGGTGATGCAACTGGCACTGCGCAACCGCGGCGAAAGCATGATCACTGAATACCCGGAGCAAAAGTATTTCGCGAACGGCAATAGTGCAACGCTTTCGAAACCCGAAGCAGCTCTCTTAATCGGCGCCGGTGCGTTAGTGGCTGGCGGAATGGGATGGGGATTGCGAACACTGATGCGTGGCAGGTCTTAAATTATCTCTGTGAAGCCTCTGTGTTCTCTGTGTGTCTGTGGTTGAAAAGTGATCACCACCACAGAGATACAGAGAACACAAAGGTTGCACAGAGAAGAAATTTAAAGGGCGATCAAATGAAATCAAAACTGCTTTCAGAACAAGGCGGCCGAACATTTGCGATTGTGTTTGCAGCAGGCGATGAGGTGACCGCGGGACTTCATAACTTCGCCGAAGAGAATCGTCTTTCTGCAAGCCACTTCACTGCGATCGGCGCATTCGAGCGTGTGACGCTCGGCTACTTTGATTGGGAACAAAAGGACTATCGGAGGATACCACTGCTGGAGCAGGTCGAGGTCGTTTCACTCACCGGCGATATCGCGCTGGATGATGGACGTCCCAAAGTACATGCGCATGTGGTGGTGGGAAAGTCCGACGGTACCGCGCACGGCGGACATCTACTGGAGGCTTATGTACGGCCCACGCTGGAGGTGGTGCTCGTCGAATCTCCGGCATATCTCAGGCGCCGGCCGGACCGCGAGTCGGGCCTGGCGCTGATCGATCTTACTGCTGGTGACTGAGTGGGGAGCCAAGTGAATCATGACTGCGACAGTTGCAATCACGCACACAAATGAGAAGCATCGCTCGCCCGAACGGGTAGAGAAGTTGGTCGAGGGCGCTCTCGATCTACTTGGTGGGATTGGACAGTTTGTCAAACCTGGCCACACGGTGCTGATCAAACCCAACCAGACGGTTTACTACTCGGCTGAAGAAGGATGCACTACCGACCCTCTCGTCGTTGCCGCTTTGATTCGCATCGTAAAACGCGCGGGTGCGGCAAGGGTGCAGGTGGCGGAGTCGTCGGGTGGGTTCTTCTCGTCTTTGGAGTGCATGTCGATTACGGGCGTGGCGGCAGTCGCCGAAAAAGAGGGCGCCGAATTGATCGATTTGGGCAGTAACGAGACACCAAATCGTACCGTGGCGATTGCCGGCGGTCGAGTTATTCAAAGTGTGCCTTTGCCCGTACCACTTCTCGATGCGGACGTAATTATCAATGCGCCAAAAGCAAAGAACCACCACATCGAGCCGATCACTGGCGCCTTGAAGAATTGGGTCGGGGCCGTTAACCAGCAGTGGCGTAATCAACATCATGGCGACGTGGATATGATCGGACGGTTCATGGACATAATGATGGTCACGCGCCCGACGCTCTGTGTGGTTGACGCCTTGATTGCGGGCGAAGGAGATGGACCAATAGCTAATCAACCACACTGGATCGGATGCATTCTTGCTTCGACTGATCCAGTCGCAACGGACATCGCGATCTGCCGGTTATTGGGCCATGACTGGCGCAAACTGAATTTCGCCAGAGAAGCTGAGGAACGCGGCCTCGGAATACGCGAGCCGATCGAGTTTGTTGGGACGCCATTAGAAGAGGTCGCTATTGAAGCGTGGGCCGGTCACAAAGATTCGAACTACCTCCCGATCAACTTTTTGATCGGAAAACATGTGACGCTGCCCGGGACTACCGGGCACGTCAAAAGCGTTTTGGACAGCATGCTCAGGCGCGGCGATCTGAATGATGTGATCTGGCTCAAGGGAACCCCAACCATTATGGTTGGCGAGATCGACGACCCGCTCTTCGAAGAACATTTGAAAGAAGGACCATATATCGTCTTCGACGACGCAGCAAAGCCGAAGTACAAGTCCGATCCCCGGGTCTACTTCATCCCTGGTCATCCAGTTCTCCAAACAGCGTTACCGGAATTGATGCGAGGTTTTGGCCTGTCGTGGCCGGGACACGCGGTAATGAAGTGGCAACAATTTGAACGCTGGGGTAAGCACAATTTGGAATATGGAGCGCCGGCGCGAAAGCTCACTACGATTGTAAAACCCTTAGCTGGCGCCGCGTTGTTGTTTCTGGCCTTAGGCGCCGCGGCCAAACTGGCAAGGAGGTTCACCGGCGATACGTGAGGAGGCCGGTAAGGAAAGTTGAAGGAAACGACGTTTATGAAAGGCTTGACTTCAGACAGCCAGCAATACACAAAAACCGCATCCGGGTTCAGTCTTGAGCGGCCGTTTATGTTCGCGACCGGAATCGAAAACAGCTATCCCACGATTGCAACCGAGGACGGCAAGATCAAACGTGTCGATGAAATGGCCAAGTGTTTCCACTACGAGCGCTGGCGCGAAGATTTTCAACTGGTGAAGGAGCTCGGGCTGGAGTACTTGCGATATGGGCCTCCATATTACTCAACTCACAAAGGCCCGGGTGATTACGACTGGAGCTTTGCCGATGAAACTTTTGCGTCATTGCAAGAACTGGAAATCACTCCGATTGCTGATCTCTGTCATTTCGGCGTGCCTGACTGGCTCGAAAATTTTCAGAATCCCGATTTCCCGGAGTTTTTTGCTGAGTACGCGGAGGCATTCGCAAAACGCTATCCCTGGGTCAGGTTGTTCACGCCGATCAACGAGATATTTATCGCCGCTACGTTTTCCGCCCAGTATGGCTGGTGGAATGAACGTTTGTCTTCGGACCGGGCTTTCGTCAATGCTTTGAAAAATCTTTGCAAGGCGAATGAATTGGCGGAGTTTGCAATTCTGAAGGTGCAGAGCAAAGCCACCTTTATCCAAAGTGAATCGACGGAGTATTTTCACGCCGAAGACCCGCGCTGCCTGCAGTTCGCGCAGTTTTATAATGAGAAGCGCTTCCTTGCGCTCGATTTGACGTACGGCTATCCAGTCAGCTCAACAATGTACGAGTACCTACTTGATAACGGGATGACTCGCGATGAATACCACTGGTTCCTTGAGAATCACAACAAAGCCATTTCGATAATGGGGAACGACTACTATCTTACGAATGAACATCTGGTCCATCACGACGGAAGCACATCACCAGCAGGTGAGATCTTTGGTTATTACGTTATAACCAGGCAATACTACGATCGCTATCGCTTACCCGTTATGCATACTGAGACAAATCTGATGGATCCCGAGAAAGCGCCTCATTGGCTACGCAAGCAGTGGTCAAACATGCACAGCCTGAAGCTGGACGGCGTGCCAATTCTCGGATTTACCTGGTACAGCCTGACCGATCAGGTTGATTGGGACACTGCTCTCAGGCAAGACAACGGTAACGTCAATCCGCTCGGTCTTTACGATCTCGACCGGAAGATCAGACCCGTCGGCGAAAGTTTCAAACAACTGATCCAACAGTGGCGAGACATACTTCCCACCGAGAGCTTTAGCCTGAGACTTCGTCACTGACGCCTTCATCAACACTGCGCAATGTCATGCGCTGAAATTTCTCAATTTGATTACTTTCCTATGTTGTGTCCGGGAAAGTACAGACTTTCGTGTTTGCGAAACTGACACTTATATACATTCCCCAGAGGAGGAGAAATCTATGAAGAGCCACAGTGTGGTTGTGGTGCTGACTTTGTTCACGCTACTCGCAGTGACATCAACTGGGTGTCAGAACGCAAACTACAACACAAACGCGAACGCCGTGAACGCCAACACGAATGCTAATACCAATGCGAGCGTAAATGCGAACATCAACGCAAACGGGAACGCAAACACGTCGCTGAACGCGAATATCAGCCGAGCCGAGTACGAACGGGACAAGGACTCGTGGGCCCAAGAGGCTCGAAGACTCGGGCGCACGATTGGCTCGGGTGTAAACGACGGCTGGTTGTGGACCAAGACACGCGCCCTGCTCGCCGCGGAAGACGAATTGCGCGATTCGACGATCAACGTCGATGTGGAAAATGGGGTGGTCACACTGACTGGTTCAGTTGCAACGAACCAACAGAAGGCGACCGCCGGCAGGATCGCACAAGGAGTTGATGACGTCACAAGCGTTCGCAATAACCTCACGGTTTCCGCGAGTACGAACAGTTAACACAGCGATTAGAAAGGACAAGCGTAAATGTGGAACGAAAGGTACACACGCAACGAACAAGACCGCTACAGTGGAAGAGATAGGGGCGCCCAGGCGGCGGCGGGCCGTCCTAATTGGGGCAGCGCCCGTAGTGACTACGGCCGTTACGCTTATGGCGGTCGTCTTAACAAAGAAGGAATGGAACGCGGTGGACGCGGGAGAGAAGATCGCGGATTCCTCGAGCGCACCGGTGACGAGGTGCGATCGTGGTTTGGCGATGAAGAGGCGGAAAGACGGCGCCGCATGGACGAGCGACGAGACTATTCTCAACGAACAGAAAGGTGGACCAATGCGCGCGCGCGTGACGTCATGACGTTTGATGTCGCATGTGTGCATCCAACTGACTCTGCGGAGTACGCTGCACGCTTAATGCGAGACTGCGATTGCGGAGCCCTTCCGGTGGTCGATCGGGAAGGACGGCTCATGGGAATGATCACGGATCGCGATCTCGCAGTTCGACTGGTAGCACGCGGCGCAAACATTCGCGACGCGCGCGTTCACGATTGCATGACGGACGATGCCTTCGCTTGTCAGGAGACGAGTTCGATTGACGACTGTATGCGCGAGATGTCGCGTCATCAGGTGCGACGAATGCCGATCGTCGACCGTGCTGGTCATGTGGTTGGCATCGTCAGTCAGGGCGATCTGGCGCGCCACGCAGAACATCATCGAGGCAGTGGTGAGCGACGTGCGGTTGCGGATGTGCTTGGTGCGATTTCAGAACCGTCGGCTCAGCCGTACCGGTAGAGTTAACCAGCATCATTTGCGAGCTTATTGTAATTAGAGTAAACGTTGAAAACACGATCTGCTGCTGCGGGATCGCTTCGGGCCAACAGAGATATCAACTCGTCACGCTCGGCGAGCAAATACCTGACACCTTCATGCTGCGCGGGAGTGAACAGAGATCCGTTATCCCCATCGACTTGCCGGCGAAGGTTTGTGTAGAAATCGCTGATCAGTTGACGGGCCGGTTCGTACTGCCCGCGTTGAACGTCAATGACCGCAGCGGCCAGGGTGTTTTGAAGTTGCGCCAGACGCACGCCGCGCTGGGCTGCGTCACGTTGCTCGATTGCGCGCGAGGTTTTTAACGACGTCGGCACGAATCCAAGGAGGAAGAATCCGATCGATAGCGTTGCGTACAGGGCAATACGCTTCCACGGAATCTCAATCGCCGAGATCTTCGAACTCGAAACGTTGCTCTCACTGGTCGCGTGTTGCCCTACCGCTCTCATTGCGCTCTCTCTTTCTGCTTCAGTTCAAAAGAAGAACCGCACTGCCGGACTTCGTTAGTCACACCTAACCCGGCCCGACAACCCAAAGCCATCGTAGTCACAAATGCGATCGTGGTGAATCCGTATAAACACAGAGGCGCATGAGTATTTACCCTCAGGCATCGTGCAATTACTCATAGTGGTGAGAGATTCCACTGATTTTTTCGTTCGCCATGCTTGTTAATCTGGTGAGGACGAATCAATCCAAAAATCTGGTGAGAACGAATTAATTCAAAAATAAGGGGAGAGGCGAAATGCAAAGAACATGTGTGCGAAGGATTGGGTTGTGGGTCATAAGTCCCGTCATAGCGACGCTTATGTTTATCAGCTATAGCGCAGCACAAACGAAGACCGCAGGTGAGGTCAGCGAACGCGGCGCACCACTTTTTAACGATCTAGGCAATCACCAGTACGCTATATCCACAAAGTCGCCTCACGCCCAGCAGTATTTCAATCAAGGTTTGATACTGACTTACGGGTTCAATCACGGAGAAGCGATCCGATCATTTCAAGAAGCCATCCGCCTCGATTCAAACTGTGCAATGTGCTACTGGGGAGTCGCACTTGCATTAGGACCAAACATTAACAAGCCGATGGACGCCGCCGATGTGCCGCGGGCCTGGGATGCGTTGCAACAAGCCAAACGGCTCGCGGCGAATGCGACTGAGAAAGAAAAGGCTTATATCAATGCACTCGAGACCCGCTACAGTCAACAGGCCGTTGCCGATCGGCGCTCGCTTGATCTGGCATATGCCAATGCGATGCGCGACGTCATGAAGCGCTACCCTGATGATTTGGACGCAGCGACGCTGTTCGCCGAAGCCCTGATGGATACGATGCCGTGGGACTATTACATGGAGGATCGCCGGCCAAAGGCCGTCACGCAGGAACTGATCAGAGCCCTTGAGTTCGTGCTCGCCAAAGATCCGAAGCATCCGGGGGCCAACCACTATTACATTCACGCCGTTGAGGCAAGCCCTTACCCTGAGCGCGCTTTGCCAAGCGCCGAACGGCTCGGAGAGATCGCGCCGGGCGCGGGACACCTGGTCCATATGCCGTCGCATATTTACTTGCGAGTAGGACGCTATCACGATGCGACGCTTGCAAACCAGGAGGCTGTTAAAGCCGATCAGTCGTACATCACGCAATGCCGTGCACAGGGTTTCTACCCCGTCGCCTACTATCCACATAACCGCCACTTCCTTTGGTATACCGCGGGCATGGAAGGCCGGAGCGAACTCGCAATTCGCGCGGCGCGCGAGATCGATCGCATGAACGAGCATCAGAATCTGGCCGAGGGAAAAAGATTTAGCCCGCTTTTGATCCTGACGCTTGCGCGCTTCGGTAAATGGGACGAGGTCCTTGCTGAACGCATGCCACCCGCCGATCAGCTCTTTGCGACCGCAATGTTTCACTATGCACGCGGAATGGCCCACGCCGCAAAACTCGATCTTGACCGCACTTTGCAGGAGCTGAACGCACTGGAGCGCATCGCCGCGGACCCGCGAATAAAAGGGCCTGCTCAACAGGAGTTCCCGTTCCCTGCCGGCGACCTCATCGTGCTCAGCAAACATATTCTTGCCGGCGAACTCGCAGCGCGGCGCGGGCAAGCTGCTGAAATGAACAAAGAGTTCACTACTGCTATTCAACTCGAAGACAAGCTGCCTTACATGGAACCACCCTACTGGCATCACCCCGCAAGGCAGATTTACGGCGCTGCATTACTGAAGGCAGGAAACGCCGCAGAGGCTGAAAAGATTTACCGGGAAGATTTGAAGCGCCACCCGGCAAACGGCTGGTCGCTGTATGGATTACTCGCGAGTCTGCGGGCTCAGGGTAAGACTGAAGAGGCTAATGCGGTGGCCCAACGTTTTCGCGACGTTTGGCGTCTCGCCGACGTCACGCTCACTGCCTCCCGTTTCTGATGGCACCCAGCTTTGTCTGGAAAGGTTCTCTGTGCAACCTCTGTGTTCTCCGTGGTTAATGAATATCAGGAAATCGGCCACGGAGACACAGAGGACACAGAGGTTGCACACAGAAGAAGTAGCGCACCTACAGTTAACGAGGTCTAACCGTCACGAATATCGTCGTGCCGCGATGGTTTACGAGTAGCAGGAGTGGATTCTTGCCGGCCCGATCCATCGCTGATCTGAGGTCGGCAATCGAACGCACTGGCTGCTGATTTACCTGCTCAATAACGTCGCCGCGCTGAATTCCCGCATCCGCGGCTGGACCAAAAGGATCCACTTCCACAACCACCAATCCCTGTGTGTCAGAAGTTATACCTAATTGACTTGCAAGTGCCGGCGTTAGCGGTTGTACTGCGATACCGAGTCTCCTGTCGTTTCCTTCTGCTTCCGGTGACCGTTCTTCAGTTGATCTCGTCGAGCGTTCTTCAGCAACATACTCGCCGAGTGTCGGTCGCAACTCCTGTTCGCTTCCCTCTCGCCAGATTCGTAAGGTCACCGTACGTCCCGGTGGTGTTCCGGCGATGTCGTTACGGAAACTGTTCGAATCGGAAACGACGTCTCCATTTAGCGCAAGAATCACGTCACCCCTTTTCAACCCGGCTCGCTCCGCCGCGCTGCCCGCCTGGACCTGACTAACAATTACTCCCCTCGCACTAGTCAAATTCAAGCTCGCGGCAATGTCTTCAGTCACCGGTTGGACCACTATTCCAAGATGCCCACGAGTAACTTTCCCATGCTTGACAATCTGGTCCAACACGTCGCGCGCCATGTTTGAAGGTATTGCGAAACCAATCCCGATACTGCCTCCGGAAGGTGAAAGGATTTGCGAGTTGATTCCCACCAATTCCCCGTTGCCGTTGATCAATGCGCCGCCGGAGTTCCCTCGGTTGATCGGAGCATCGGTCTGCAGAAAGTCTTCGAAGCTGCCATCGCTGAGGCCGGTGCGACGGCTCTTTGCGCTAATGATTCCTAAGGTAACGGTTTGACCGATACCCAAAGGATTTCCGATTGCAAGCACGATGTCGCCCACCTGAACCTTATCTGAATCGGCCAGAGCCAGCGGTGACAACCCGCCGTCGTCAATTTTCAGTACTGCGAGATCGCTTGGAGGATCAGAGCCGATCAGTTTTGCGGTTATCGTTCGCGATCCTTGCAGTTCAACTTCGATCTGTTGCGCACCGTCAATCACATGGTGGTTCGTGAGAATGTATCCATCGTCCGTTACTATTACGCCTGATCCCAATCCTCTAACGAGTTGCTCGGGAGGAGGTGTTGGCGGCTCACCAAAGAACCGGCGAAAGAACGGATCGTCCATGAACGGGAACTGGCGCGGTGCACGTGCACGTGATTCAGTCCTGATAGTCACAACAGCCGTTGAAACGCGATTGACTATTTCGGCGTACGAGGTGCGCAGAGCAGCGCTCGTTGTTGGCGGAGAAACCGCAGGTGGAGGAAGGGTGACCTTCTCCTCTCTGTCGCAACCACTGACTGAGATCAGCGCAATTACAAGTGCCAGTCTTTTAAACATCAAACAACCTTTGCTGAAGTATCGCAAAAAATTCCGTAGCCGAATGAGTGGAATCACCCAGATCGCCTAAGTAATTGTTCTGTTTCTGCGTCATGCATTTCTTCCTAGCATAGATGCAACAATGCAGAGTGAAAAATCAATACCCGTCGATCGAAGCTTTAATCTTCCATTAACAACCTGCCCGAACTGCAACATGACCTGGCTTACGCCTGGCCTGGTAGAAGGTGATAGGTACGAGTGCAAGAATTGCAGTTCCAGTTTCGTCGTTCGCAGAATTGCTGAAAATGTGTTGCCTGCCATAAGTAATCACGGGCAAATCGATAGTAACTAGCCGTTGCCGGGAAACGTGCCATCCTGCCGGGTTGCCGGTGACTGGTTCAGCACCACTGTATGCGGGTACGGAATTTCGATCCCGGCCTGATCCAACGCCGATTTGATCCCAGTTATAGCGCTGTCAGTAACTTTCAGCACACTTCCCTGACGAGAATTCGTCCAAAAGAAAACATTCAGATTAACTGACGATGGCGCAAGGTCCGCGACAAACACCGATGGCGCAGGTTCGTGTAACACTCCCTCCGTCTTGTGGAGCACCTCGCGAATGACGGACCGCGCACGCTCGATTGAATCCTGATAACCGATCCCGACACTCAGACGAACTCGTCGTTTGTTGTAAGCCGTGCGCACGAGAACAGCATTCGTATAAACATCCCCGTTTGGCAAAACAGCGCGTTCTCCGTCGTAAGTAAGAACTCTGGTTGATCGAGTCGTTATTTCTTCGACGGTGCCTTCATAACCGCTGACCTTGATCTCATCACCGACAACAAAAGGGCGTCGCCAGAGAATGAGTATGCCCGCAAAAAAGTTTTGCAGCACATCCTTGAATGCAAATCCGATCGCCACGGACGTGATTCCGAGTCCTGTAATCAAGTCTCCGGGATTGAAAGTAGGAAAGATAACAACGGCGGCTACAAATAGGCCGAGAATAATCGTAAACGCGGAAACGAGGCGGCCCAGCAGATCGGCGAGTGTTAGATCAAGCCGGGTTCGCCGGCCGGCCACGATTAAAATACGTTTTATCAGGCGCGCGCCTACAAGAAAGAGAACAAATACGAAGGCGCCGAGTATTAGATACGGCAGATGGCCCATGAACCTGGCCAGGAGTTGACTGAACACCTGCCAGACAATGTCAGGATCGAATGGCCGCGCCGGAGTTGGTGTCTCTTGAAAACCCAAAAACATGATCGAACAACTGCCGCCATTGTGTACGCAATAAGTCGCGAAACAGTTGAAGACCTATGTAAAAGTTGACCAAAGCTTCCTTATAAGACGTGTGCTGAGTGTTACCACTTACGGGAGCTAGGAGATGCCACGGTTTCGCCCGCCTGTCTGCTTGCTAGGCTATTTTAAAACGGAGGGAAACTATGGAAATTATGAAAATACTTACGAGGATCAGGTCATCAGGTTTGCTGGTAATAACGGCCGCTCTCTTGATGATCATGGCAGGCGCAAGCAATGTAGCCGGCCAGGGGTTTAGGACAACGGCGCAAATAGAAAACATGCTCAACCGATTGGAAACAAACACCGACCGGTTCAGCAGGAGCATTGATGCCGCGCTGGATAGAAGTCGCTTCAACAGCACCGACGTCGAAGACCAGGCCAATGCACTGGTGGATGAACTCGAATTTGCAACTGATCGGCTGAAAGACAGGGCTGACGACAATATCGTCAACACGTTCGACGTCAATGCAGTTCTCCGGCGCGGTATGTATCTCGACATGTTCATGCAGCGGCACAATTTTTCGCCCGCGGCAGAACGCGACTGGCGCATGGTACGCTTTGATCTGGACCAACTGGCCCGTCTTTACCGTGTGACGTGGACGTGGGCGCCACAAACGATACAGACTCCCGCGCTGAACAAAACCTGGGCCAGGCAGATCATTCAACGTCTGGAAGAGACCACGGACCAGTTTCGCGACAGCTTCGATTCCGGTCTTGATCGCAGTCGCATCGATGGTTCGGCGTATGAAGACTTCATGAACACTGTCATGGCTCAGTTTGAACGGTCAGTGGACAAGCTGGAGCAGGATGCCGAAAGCTCAAAGGAGCTCAAATCGACTGACATCAGATTGGCTTTAAACAATGCAGATGCAATCGATGAGTTCTTAAGGCGGCATACCCTTCCCGAACGGACGCGGCGCGACTGGGCTCGTGTAAAAGCAAACCTCGCCGATCTTGCTTTTGTTAATCGGGTCGCATGGAACTGGAGCATGATAACGAACACCCCACCGGTTGCGGCGAACGTTCCGCAAGCTCAGGGTGAACGCGTCGGGTTGATGACTGGTCGGCCGATGAACGCGGTTGCACGCGAAGTCAGACATGAACTTCTGTCGGAGCTACCTTATTACACGGTCTTCGATTGGATCGAATTTGAGGTGTTGCCTGACAACACAGTTGTTCTTAGAGGAGAAGTCACTACCCCGCCTGACACAAAATCGCGGGCGGAAGCAGTGGTCAAGGACGTGCAAGGCGTAAGCCGAGTGGTCAATGAAATCCGAGTGTTGCCGGTTTCACCGAACGATGAGCGCCTGCGTCGCGAACTTTACAACGCGATCTATGGCGGCAACTCACCGCTGTTCAGATACGGCATAGGATCGCGCCAGGCGATTCACATCATTGTCGAGGGCGGACGCGCCAGGCTCAAAGGAGTGGTTGACACTCAGGCCGACAAGGACCAGGCATATCTTCGCGCGCGAGGAGTGCCGGGACTATTCGGAGTAACTAATGAGCTGACGGTGAGAGGCGAGAGTATGCTTCGGTAAGGATTAATGCTTTGCCCGAAAGTCTATTTTCGCTTCTTCTCTGTGCAACCTCTGTGGTTCACTGTGCTTTGGAAAAAAACAACCACAGAGACACAGAGAACACAGAGGTGGCACAGAGAAGAGCGTGTATGCCCCACTTTTTCGGGCAAAGCAGGAGACCTCTGCGTAACCTTTTCTCACGCAAAGGCGCAAAGAAAACCTGGAGACGCGGTAGCGCTCCTAAAGAGGTACTTTTCGGCAAAGCCCCTTGACCCTTGAACCGGCTTTGCTTTCCGCGCCATTGCAAGCTCCGCCGGCACCTGATAAGAAAAACACTCAGTTCACGCCATTCAGTTGCGCGGACGAGATTTCTTTGAGGAGGTGCGATCGCTTGCGCTTGTTCGGGCTCACGCCACACCGCTTTTTCACATCGCCGGCTGCCTCACGCGTGCTCGTCGCCCTCGTCGCCTGCGCCGTTGCCGGCGTGTCTTCGTGGCTTGTCGTCAGCGCGACAGCCAAGCCGAATTTCGACTACCGCATCGGCGACATCGTCCCCTCAGAGATCATTGCGCCACGGTTATTGTCCGTCCCTGATCCGGAACGCACCGCTGAGATGCAGCGGATGGCGGAGGAGAGTGTACTGCGCGTCTTCGATTACGCTCCTGAGAAGAACGCAAGGGCCGTCGAAGGGCTGGCCTCGTCACTCCGTTCGCTGCGTACGGTCTACGAAGAGGAAGCTGCAGCCAGCTTAGCGGGCACACTCGAACCCGATGAGTTTGTCGCCAGACATAGCCAGGAGTTCCCGTTTGGAGGCAGCGAGACGCTCGCCATTCTCGCACGCCACAAATTCAACTCCGCGCTCACTGACCAGATCGTCCGCATCATCAGTCGCCGCACCTCGGGCTATATCATCGGAGATGACCAAGCCGCCAGCCCGCAGTTGCTCGTGCGTGACGCGCGCGGCGGCGGAGCGTACCCCTTGCTGTTTCGTGACGTGGTGCGCCTCTCTGATGCGAAGAGCGCACTGCGTGAGGACTTCGGTCGGGTTGGTAGTCTCACTCTGCAGGAACGCAGCGAACTCGCTGAGACCTTCGATTCCATCGTTGCGCCGACAATCTTGCCTAACGTCGCTCTGACTGAGCAGGCAAGGCAGGCTGCAAGAGAGAACGTACCGGAAGCAACCGACGAGTACCGCGCTAACGACGTGATCGCCTATCGTGGCCAACCAGTCGATGCACGTATCGCGCGAGCGCTTGCAGTGCTCAGGCTACAGACGCAAGCGAGGAGCCTCGGACCGCGGTGGGGAGCGCTCGCTGCGTTTATCGGAGTCCTCCTCTACGCCCTCTGGAAACTTTCCGGCACGAGCATGCGAACGAGATTATCGCGGGCACGAACGTTCCTCTTCGTGGCGCTCATGCTCCTCATTCAGATCGCAATTGCGAGGCTCGGCGCGATCGGCGCGGATCGGCTCGGAACGATACCACTCGGCGGCGTGGGTGCGACGCAGTTTCTCTTTGCGATCCCCTTCGCGATCGGTCCCCTCGTCATCGCACTTCTCGTAAGCAGAGCGCTGGCGCTGGCGCTCGCACTGGTCATTCTTCCGCTCATCTCTCTCATGACTCAGGGCCAGTACGGCGGTGGCATCGCCATCGGAATGTATGCGGCCGTGGGTTCAACCGCGGTGCTCTGGAGTGCCGCTCGCTATCGTGCACGGCTCATCGTATTGCGAGCGGGGCTCGTGCTGATCGCAGCTAACACGTTAGCAATCGCGATCATCACACTGATGGCGGCTCCGACGTTTCCACCGCCGAGCACCTTGTTGGCAAACTTCGGAGCCGCCGCTTTTAGTGCGCTCCTCAGCGCCGGATTAGCAGCGCTGGTGCTGCCGGCGGCAGAATGGGTATTCGACATCCCGAGTGACGTTAGGCTGCTGGAACTCGCCAACGCGGACCACAGACTCCTGCGTGAACTCGCGGTTCGCGCGCCCGGCACCCACCAGCACTCTTACATCATGAGCTCCGTCGCCACGGAGGCCGCGAAGGCGATCGGCGCTAATCCGCTGCTCGTCCGGATCGGTGCCTACTACCATGACATCGGAAAGCTCCACGCGCCGCACCTCTTCGTCGAGAATCAGCACGCCGGGCTGAATCCGCACGACGACATGGATCCGCTCGAGAGCGCGCGTCAAATCATGCGGCACGTCTCCTACGGGGTCGAACTGGCTCGAGAGGCGGGCCTCCCGGAGCAGGTCGTCGAGATGATCACGGGCCACCACGGCACGCGGCCCATCCACTTCTTCCTGGAAAAGGCGAAGAGACAGGCGCGCCCCGGCGTGCCCGTTGACGAACGATTGTTTCATTATCCGGGACCCAAGCCGCAGACTCGCGAGTCGGCCATCCTGATGCTCGCCGACGGGAGCGAAGCCGCCGTTCGCAGCCTCGATGAGCCCGAGCGCGAACAAGTCGAGGCTATCATCCGCCGGATCTCGGACGCGGTGTTGGCCGACGATCAGCTCGACGAGTGCGGGATCACGCTCGACGAGGTGGCGCGCGTCAGGGAGGCCATTGTCCACGCACTGATGAATATTCACCATCGCAGAGTCAAATATCCGGGATTCAACCCCGCGCCTGCGCTAACTGTGGAGTCGGCCGCAGATGCAGCGAAAGCATCGATGTTGCGAGAGGAGAGTCCGCACCCCGGCGATCTTTCAGACATGAGCCCGCGATGATTGGGCGGCGCTCTTTGTGGCTTCAACGGGCTTTGCCCGAAAGTTTATTTTCGCTTCTTCTCTGTGCCTCTGTGGTTAAGGATCATTCGTAAAAACAACCACAGATACAGGGGGCCACAGAGGTTGCACAGAGAATCAGACTTTTCGGGCAAAGCTGCTTCAACGCACTCCGAGGGGCCAGAAGTACGGAATCAGGAGCAAAGCGAGTAACGCGAGAATCAGATCCAGAGGAATACCCATTAGAATAAAATCCTTGAACCGGTAACCACCTGGTCCATAAATCATCAGACTTGTTTGATAGCCGATAGGCATCGCGAACGCAGCCGATGATCCGAACGTTATTGCCGCCAGCAACGACATCGGATTGATGCCCATCTTTGAAGCAACTGCAATAGTGATTGGTCCAAGCAGTGCCACAGTACCACTGTTTGACATCAGTTCCGAGATCACAACAGCCAGTACAAAGAAGGCAACCATTATGAGAAATGGACCAGTGTCAGTGGAGACGCCCGCCAACCAGTCGGCCAGGACTGTGGTAATGCCTGTTTTATTGAGTGCCGCTCCAAGGGCGAGCGAACCCGCCAATATAAATACCAGACTCAGATCTATCGCTCGATAAACTTCGCTGGGACGCATGCAGCCCGTCAACATCAAAGCGGCACAACCTGCCGTGGCGGCAGTAACAATTGGCAGAACGCCAAACGATACAAGCAGCACCACGGCCATTAGGGTGACGATCGTAATCACAAGTTTTCCCGGTCGCTGTTCGGGATGGGCTGGAGTCCCCACGACAAGAAATCCTCTGGTTTCCGCCAGCGCCTGAAGCGCATCGGGTTTACCTTCCACAAGCAACATATCGCCTGCCGATAGTGGCGTGATCGACGGTCGCTCCCTTACTTCGCCGCGCCGGCGTAGCGCCAGCACCACCGCATCATACTTGTCGGCGAAGCGTGCTGCCTTGAGTGTGCGACCGACCAAACCTGATGTGGTTAAGACCACAACTTCTGCGAGTTGCGACTTCGTGTCTCGCTTTTTATGTTCGTCCTCTGCCTTCCTGCTGGTGGAGTTCGAACCTTCCTGCGTTTCGTCATTAGCTTCTTGTTGCTCCTCACGAGCAAACATTTTTGGGCGCTGCAACACCAGGCCGTTTTGCGACGTGAGTGTCAAAACGTGTTCCAGTGTTCCACGAACCAGCAGCGAATCATAAGGCGCCAACACCAGATCGAGTTCACCGACCGGCAGGGCTTGGCCACCGCGCAGCACGCCAATCAAATCCACGTCGTAATCGCGTTCGAAATGCTGAGCATTAACTTCTCTTCCGGTCCATGAGCTACCAGGTTCAACGATCAACTCGGCGATGTAACGCTCACCAAGTTGCATCGCCAGAACATCACCTGGTTGCGTGCGCGGCAGGAATTTTCGGCCTACAAAAAGCATGTACGTAAAGCCTGCGAGGAGCATCGGTAATCCGACTTTACCCAACTCGAACATTGAGAACCCTGGTAAACCCTGGCTAACGGCAAACTCGTGTGCGACCAGATTTGTGGAGGTACCGATGAGCGTACACATGCCTCCAAAAGTTGCCGCATGCGACATCGGCATCAGCACGCGACTCGGGCTCGCCGATGTACGGCGGCACACTTCTATGACGACGGGAATAAACACAGCGACAGCAGCCGTGTTGTTGATGAATGCGGAAATCGCACTGATGATCACCATGATCACCACTGTGAGTGTCAGCTCGGAATTTCCCATCGGAGTGAGCAGCCGTCGAGCAATGTACGTGAGAGCACCCGTCCGCTCTACACCCGCAGACAAAACCAGGACGGCCGCTACGGAAATCGTCGCCGGATGGCTGAATCCGGAGAACGCTTCATATGGCGTCAACACGCCGGTCAGAAGCAACGCGAGCAGCGCAAGTAACGCCGTGACATCGGGCGCGAGTCGCTCGCTAACGAAGCCATACATTGCCGCGGCTAAAATGAGCAGCGTCACAACGGCTTTTATCGTTACGGCATCGAACGAGAAATCGAACATGATGAGTTATTCTACTTGAGCGAGGATGTTTTCGATGATCAAACTTGACCGTATCCTGTGCCCTATCGATCTCTCCGATGATTCAGAGCGCACGATTCGCTACGCCGTCGCGATAACACGCGCTTCGGGGGCTAAACTGTTTGTTTGTTATCGTCCGAAGACAGCTGCCGATCAGGAATCGGCTTTGGTCAAGATTGAAACACTCATCACGGCGGGCCTCACGTTTCCTTCCGCACTCACTCACAATCTTCCGAGCATCGATTGGGAGACTGTCATGCTCGACGGTTCTGATCTGGGAGCAACAATTACGCGCGAAGCTGAGTTGAAGCGAGCGGATCTAATCTTCATGCGCTCGCGGCGTCGTCCACTAGCCGCCGCGTTGCTTGGCTCCACCGCCGAGGCTGTCTCACGTCTTGCGCCATGTCCGGTGCTGGTCATGCACGCTGATGAGACGGAGTGGCTCGACAATACGACTGGTGAGATTTCTCTGCGCAATGTCCTTGTCGCTTACGACTTCTCGTCGCACTCACAACTTGCGCTTCGATATGCACTGACCCTGGCGCAGCAATATCAGGCTGGTTTGCACATTTTACACGTGTTGCCTCCACCTATCGTGGGTCAGCCGGAGATTGCCTGGGTAAATCAGACAGACACTCCCTATCATCAGGCTGCTCGCCGGCTTCAGGAAGCAATTCCTGCCGAAGTCTATTTGTGGTCCAGCGTGAAACATGCAGTGCAGTATGGCCAGCCTTATTCCGAGATCCTGACCTACGCACAGGACAACGATATCGATCTCATCGCCATGGGAGCGCACGGCGCCGGTTTTGGTATACACACTGTATTTGGTTCGAATGTAGACAGAGTGCTGCGAGAGACGCGGTGCCCGTTGCTCATCGCGCATCCGATTCAACAAACTGAAAACCCGAGCGCCCCTGCATAAGCAGGTAAGATCCCTTTGCTTCAACGGCACGTCAACTTTTCACCTTCTGCTTGAATGGCGTTAACAGGCGTAACGTCGCGAAGTTGATGACGCTCAAAACGATCGCAATCTCATAGCGATTGAAAGCAGCGGCCGCGCCGATAGCTCCCGTGTTCCAGATGCTGGCTGCTGTCGCCGTACCGTGCACGCTTCCACGATCTTTCAGGATGGCGCCGCCGCCGATGAAGCCAATGCCCGTGATGAGGCCTTGAATTATTCGAGACACACTGTCGGCCCCGCTGCCAAGGATACTCATCGCGATCAACATGTAGCCGCAGCTCGCAACAGCCACGAGCGGAAACGTCCGCAGTCCGGCACTTCTGACTTCCTTCTCACGGTCCCAGCCGACGGGGAGCGCAAGTACGTAAGCCACAGTCACACTAATCAGATGTGTGAAGATCCTGGTCCAATCTAAATCCATGCTGTCAATTTTAGTATTTAGTTCAGTACGCTGCGATACACGATACAAAGCTTTGCCTCAAAAGTCATGATGATCGGGCTTTGGGCCACAATCAGCGCAATTGTAGGGGCGGCCCACCCTGGGCGCCCCCCCAATAATT
>JAICGZ010000012.1 GCA_025922875.1 Pyrinomonadaceae bacterium | reverse complement strand
CACCACCCATCTGCGTCGTGAGAATGTTTGTTCCCGGTGCGGCGACACTGACGCTTTGTGTGCCCCAGTTAGACCACGAAGCGAGTTGATCGACATGGTCGCTTGCGGCCACAGAGATAAGGTTCGGCAACGGAAAAGAAGCCGGGTAGTAAGGACTGGCATTCAGATCGCGGCCGCTGTTGCCAGCCGAACAGACGACCACCACATTTCGCCGGTGGGCACGTTCAAGCGCCTCCCGCAGTGCAATCGATTCGCCTGTAGTCCCCCACGATAGATTAATTACCTGCGCCCCATGTGTGCTGGCATAGTCGATTGCTTCCACGGCACTCGCGATGTCACCCACACCCGCATTGTCCAGCACGCGCAGACTCATCAGGCTGGCGCGCCACATCACGCCCGTCACTCCCAACGAGTTATTGCCTTCAGCAGCAATGATGCCGGCCACCGCAGTGCCGTGGCCCTGCTCATCTTTGATTTCGGCGCTGTCGTCAACGTAATCCCAGCCGTGCAGATCACCGTTCGCACTCGGCGCTGGATTAACCCAACGGTTGTGTGAGAGATCGGGATGAGTGAAGTCGATGCCGCTATCGATCACGGCAATGACAGTCGACTTCGATCCAGTCGTCGTGGTCCAGGCAGATCCGGCGTTCACATCGGAGCCATATTGCCCATTGTTTTGCCCAGTGTTTCGCAACGCCCACTGCTGGTTGAATTGCGGATCATTCGGAGCTACGTCTTCCTTTGAAATCAAAAAGTTAGGCTCAGCGAATTCGACCTGCGGGTTGAGCAAAAACTGAAGTACCGCTGTCTTAATGTCACGCCCAGCCGTCAGGTCGAGTTTCTCAAAACCAGAATCACCCCGGAGTTGCTTTTTCCGTCTGGCGCCCTGCGTCGCGATGATCGTGTCCTTATCTTTCTGAGAGACACCTTCGCGAAACCGCACGAGTATCTCGCCATCGCGATAACGCGCCGGAGCATTCGTTTGCATTGATCGAAGTCGTGACGCGCCGGCTGACGTAGCAAAAGGTGTACACAGTAAGATGATGAGTAAGTAAGTGAGAGATAAAGAAATGGTGAAGGTGCAATATGGGTGTTTAGAGGACATAGTGCGGTAGCTCCCTGTTTAAGCCCCCGCCGGGCTGAGTCAACGGGCGGTGCTTGTGAGTTTAGTTGGAGTTGTTAACTGAGGATCGAGTGGCCCAACTGATGTGCCGCTCGCCTGTATAGGCGGCACACTAGACCATGACTGCCATGCGTGTCAATCAAATTGCCTTCTTGATCACAAAGGTATTCGACACTTCTTTTAATCGAATTCCGGTCCAACCGTCGTCGATCACTTCGAGCACACGTCCGCCCGCACGTTGCGCGATCTCAAAGACGCTGCTTTGCGGCAACACATGCATCTCTATCTCGCGTCTCGCGGCTTGCTCCGCAAAATAATTTGCTAAAGAGAAGCTGTAGCCCAGGCGGTATGTGGGTACCTGGAAAAACGCAATCCCTCCGGGGTTCAATGCGCGAATCAGTCCTTCCATAATGAAAGCGATAACGGGCGGTGGGTTGTGTTGCAGGACGAGCATAGAATAAGCCACGTCCGTCTTCGGAAGATCCTCGATATCCCGCAGACGCTTCAGATGGTTTAAAACAACATTGGTGACGTTCTCTTCAGACAGGTAATCCTCGGCGCATTTCAAGTGAGAAAGCGAAATGTCGTAACCGAATACTTGTTCAAACCGCTCTGATAAGTGGCGAGTGATGCGGCCGACTCCGCAACCGTAATCCAGACAAATTTTGAATTCGCTGTGTTGTACACCATTCCGCTCTAAGCTGCCGAACAACTGCGCCACGTGCTGTTTGCCCGTTCGATAGAATGACTCTTTACTCTCCTGGATCTTCGCTTGCCGGTATTCGTCCGCTATCACGACCGACCAGTGAGGCTCTGTCGTGCCAAGCTCTTGCCAGATATGCTGAGTGTGATCGAAAAGCTTTTGCAGATCGTGCTCGGAGCGCACCTCCTCAATAGACATTGCAGGCTCATCGCCCGACAGTACCGGCACATGCAACGTCGGGTTCTTGTCCCTGAACTCCTTTGAGTAGATAAAGTTGTTGCGCAGGTCTTGTGTAGAAGAACATTTGCGCAAGTGTTCATCCACTACTCGATCGCTTTCCGGTTCACGGTCAAGGTAGAGGCGATAGGCCCACAGTACGGCCTCGCGGGTTAGGGGCGTTTGAGAGGGATCGGTACGAGAATTGACGCTTCGATAAGATCTAAAAAGCTCTTTGATTGATCCCATCAGTTTGAGTTGCTAACCGAAAAACCGTCCGTGGTTTTTTGACTGACTGGCGTGTGCAGGCTCAAGCGCGTGCGCATACGTTTCTGCCATGCACTCTGTTTCTCTTCGTCCTCTTCAATCTGCGCCCAAACGGCGCCCAACGATTCGCCTCCGAGTTGACGCATCTTGACGTACAGCAGTGCAGGTACGATCGAGATTAGCGGGACGACGAAGATATTTGCGAGGTCCAGAATCTGACGATAAATTTGGGCCGCAATTGAGTTTTTCGCGGCCTGTGCTCGTCCTGCCATCAAGCCCAGGAAAAAGCTGACAGTCATCGGGATTGCAAACTGGAGTAGCGAAACGATTATCACCGTTCTCCACGAACGCGAAGCAAGTTCGCGTGCCCGCCGCATCGCGGCTTTGCCTTGCAGTCCCTCCATGAGCACTACGGGAGCATACATTGAGTAACGAATCCACATGACCAAGCCCGGAATGAACAGCAGAATCATTCCGAAAAAGACCCACAGTGACACCCTGATCATCGTCCTGAGAAAAGGACGCCAACGCTTACGCAAAACCACAAACGCCTCGCGCAGTTTCACCGGACGTAAAGGCGCGGCTGTCAGTTGCGTGATGATTACGGCTGTCACTCCGGAGATAACGCCTGCGGAAATCGTGGTCGCCACGAACTTCAACAAACCAAAGATTCCGATCGCTGAGTACACCACCACTTTGTCGAATATTCCTGCGGGTGGCCTGTACTGGGCCCAGAGAAACGCACCCACCAACAGAATGCTGCTGATAATCATCGGCACGTGCGCGATCAGGCTGAGCTTGAGGAACTTCGGAAAATATTCACTGTACAAAGAAAAGGCCCGGCGATAAAGAGCCCCAACGCCTTCGCTCTGTCCGCGCAACGCGCTCGCAAACGCGAAAGCAGTTTGCGGTCGTTCAGCGGGATTCTTCGCCAGTGCAGACATTACGACCGCGGCGACACGTTTCGGAATCTTCGGAGCGCGTTCGTGTAAATCCTGTGGCTTCTGTTCGCGGTGAGCGCGCATTACTGTCGAGGTGTTGCCGGCAAATGGAGGTTCACCGGCAAGCATCTGGTAAGCAATTACGCCGAGACTGTAAATGTCTGAACGCGTGTCGACGTAACCGCCACCACATTGCTCCGGCGACATGTAAAGCGGAGTTCCCATGATCGCACCAACGCGAGTCAACGCGGCAGCACCCTGAGGAGAGGTTGCGATGTGCGCGGTGTGCCGGCCTGGCGTGTGCGTTTGCTGATCGAAAAGCAGTGTCCCGTCGTCTTCGACTGAATAGTCTGTGCGATTCAGCAACGGATTTGTTAGGGGATCCTGAACTGCTGTGCCCGCGGCCTTAGCTTTGACTTTGAAATTTTGCTTGTTGGTCTCGTCAGCCGCCGGCCGAAGCAACGTATCGCTTTCCAGTTGCGCGTCAGACGCCGCCGCCAGCGAAACATCGTCGATGATGGTTGCGGCGGGATCATCATCGGAAGGCGGTGCGCTGGTTTCACCAAGTTTGGCAATACCGAAATCGAGAACTTTAACGCGATAACTTCCGAGACGATTCGGTTCGAGCCAGATGTTATCGGGCTTCAAGTCGCGATGGATGATGCCCTGCTGGTGCGCTTCGTGAACTGCGGAGCAAACCTGCTCGAGAATGTCGGCGACCCATTCGAGCGGCAACTTTTGCTCTTCAGACAAAACGTCACCAAGTGTGCAGCCGTCGAGATACTCCATCACGAGGTAGGCGACCTGGCCCGATTTCACGTCGGCAAAACCGAAGTCCGTCACGTCAACTACGTTCGGATGGCGCAAGCGTCCGGCAGCGCGCGCCTCTCGTTTGAAGCGCTCGACGAATTCATTGTTGCGCATGAACTGAGGCGAGATGAGTTTTAGCGCGACGTAGCGTTCGGTGCCGAGGTGAGTCGCAAGATAGACGGCGCCCATGCCGCCCTGTCCCAGCAGGTGTTCCAGGCGATATTTCTCGTCAAGAACTTCTCCGACGTACTGTTCCAATCCCGGCATAAGCCACTAATGGTACAGCAACCACCATCTGTGGTTACAGTCGTCGTCCGCGCGTGTCCACCAATCCATGCCGATCGGCTGGCCGTCGGGTGGCGTTTGTGGCGACGTGAGATTCATCTTCTTTGGATCGTCCTGAAAGCGTTTGATCTGTTCGAGTGAATAGAACAGAAACGCGCGCCGGCTATCGTCCCTCGCCAAACGACTCTGCGCCGTCAACCACCTTTTCAACTGCTCCAACTTCCACGACGCAATCGCACGTACCTGGTTCAACGCGCGGTCACCAGAGGCCAGTGACATGAGATCGGAAAGAATCACGAGGTTGACGGTATGTTGAATCTCGCCCGCATAGCCCGGTGCGACAGGCGCTTTCCATGTCGCCGCGAGTATCCTGTCAATCACTTCCGCGAGACCAGGATTGCGCCTGTCGCGAGCGTGAAATTGAACCAGGCGCGCCGCTCGCTCCTGATTTAACAGAAACCTGCTGACATGATCCGCAACTGCTTCCGCCGGCGCCAGCGCGTCGAAAACCGGCTGCGTGCGAATTCGAAAGTTTTCGCGCGTGCGCGGATAACCCGACGGCCTTGGTGGAATCAAACGCAACAACGACTCAGGCATGGCAAGCGCATCCGGCTTGAGTGTATCGAGCACAACAGCGAGCGCTCGTCGCTGTTCCTCAGGCGCAACGATCTGCGGATTGCGATCGCCCTTCCCTTTCAGACTGAAAGTGTAATCCTGGCCTGCAATTACTTTCGCGGCAGCTTCGACCTGGTAGCGGTGATACATGTAAATAGGCACGAGCACATCTTCGATCGTCGCCATCGGTGCGCCTTCGCGAATGTTGTTTTCACCGAAACGCCGCAACGCCGCGGCACGCACTTTCATCACGTTCGACAACTCATCGATCGCACTTGCGCCGTTGTCCCAAAGGTGGGCCACTGAACTCGAGCTGCTCGGCGGCCGTGCGTCCTGATCGGTCAAGTACATCAGCCCACGCGCGAATGCTTCGCTCAACGTGCGATCCAGTGCCTGTCTTTCATCTATTCCGGGCGCGAAATCCTGGTAACCATAGGCGATCGCAACCTTGTCCCACTCGCCGACACCTTTCGCGTAAGCGTCAGATAAATCGGGAACGCCATCAACACCGAGCTTTGCCCGCGGCGCGGGATAGTCCATCACCGACGCGCGGCCAACAGGACTTGCCGCGTAGTTGTGCTGCAGTCCCAACGTGTGGCCCACTTCATGCGCGGAGAGTTGTCGCAAGCGCGCCAGCACCATCTCCAAAAGTTTCGGTGATGCAGTTGTCGTTTTGTCGTAGGGAGCGAGCAAGCCCTCAGCGATCAGAAAGTCCTGACGATCGCGCAGTGATCCGAGCGAAACACGACCCTGGATTATCTCTCCAGTGCGCGGATCGACGAGTGAACTGCCATAGGACCAGCCGCGCGTAGATCGATGTACCCACTGAATGACGTTGTAACGCACGTCCATCGGATCGACATCTGCCGGCATGATCTCGACGCGGAACGCATCCTTGTATCCGATCGCCTCGAATGCCTCCTGCCACCAGCGCGCGCCGTCGAGCAGTGCGGAACGAACGGGCTCCGGCGCACCGCGATCCACGTAATAAACAATTGGTTCCACCGCCTCGCTGACACGCGCACCTGGATCTTTCTTCTGCAAACGATGTCGCGCGATGAAGCGCTTGGTTATCGGCTCTTCGATCGGCGTCGCGAAGTCCATGTAGTCGATGCCAAAGTAACCAGCGCGTGGATCAGAAACCCGTGGCTTAAAACCTGCCGGCGGAAGTTGCACAAACGAATGCCGTTCACGAACGGTGATCGCTTCAGGCACGGGTACAACTTCTCTGACGAACTGTCCCGTTGGATCGCCGGTGAACGTCAGCCTAGTTTCGACCTCTGTGTTTTGCGGAAAGTTTTTGGTGTTGGGAAGATAGAACGCGCTGCGAGTCGGCTCGAGTTTATATGTTCCCTGCTGTCCTCGTTGCAGCGTGTTGGTGACGTTATGAACGTCGCGTAAATAAAAGTTTGTCGCATCAACCAACACGCGGCCGCCTTCTTCAGCGGCAACTTCGAAACCCCATAACGTCGATTCCGCGAAAGCCTCTCGCACTGCCAGACGCTCGTCTGGATTGTTAGTCGTTGCGCGGAAGCCATAGTTTGGTGCAATCAGCAGGACGCGCGGGCCGGTACGATCAAAACGCACAATAGCGCTGTTGCCGAGTTGTCCACGATCAAGACCGATGTCATTCGAACCGATACCTGCCGGCAACGACTCGACGTAGAGAAACTCGGTGTTCCATTTGTCGATCTCGAGCCAGATCTTTCCCGCTTTCGCATCCCAGTAAAACGTGAAGAAACCGGGAAACTTCTCCATGCCCGCGACCTTCTCGGTGATGGTCTGGGCTTGTACCGGTGCAAAGCAGAACAGCACCAACAAAAGAAGACCGAGACGTCTCATTCCAATCTCCTTTAACCACGGATGACACGGATGTAGGACGGATGATCCGTCTTATCCGTGTAATCCGTGGCTAATTGCTCATTGATTCCGCCACTCGGGAACCCTTCCCGGTGTCCAGGGCGCACCCGCCGCTTCCAACTGTTTCTCCAATCGCGCCAGATCTACTTCGATCAACTGCCGCAACTGGCCCAGCACGGTTTCAAAGTCCTGCGCTGCAGCGGCGTATTGATTGTGCTGAGTTTGAGTCGGGCGCGAAGTTGACATGCGCTGCGCACCAACTACGTAACCAACGCGATCGTTGATCGACGGCGGCGTGTTGATGTTGCGGCGCCGAGCTATGACGTCACCACTCAAAGCAAGCAGGATCTCATTCGTTCGTTTCTCCAGCGCGGCTGCTTCGTCATGCGATCGCTGCGGCAGTGATGGTGTTTCATTGATTGCGCGCTTGATGGCGACGAGACGAGGCCTGAGCGCGTTAGCCGCCTGAGTGGCGCCGCTCACCGCGCGTTGAAGACGCACTGCTTTTTGCTGAAACTCCACGAGCGCAGCGCGATCGGAGATGGACATGTTCTCCTGGCCTTCGACAGTTATTTCGAACTGCTGCGGTGGTCCAAGTGGCGTAACAACACCATCAACCCGCTTTGCCACCAAAGCTTTGTACGTACCCGGCATCACGAGTGGTCCGGAAGGCGGTTCGAAATCAAAATCCGCCTCAGGCGGTGGCGGCGCCGATAGATTTGCCGCTGGATAACGTAGATCCCAGTTCAGCCGCTGGACGCCGCCGGTAATGGGTCCGGTGAGTCGCCGCACGACGTTGTCGGATGAGTCGGTAATCGTAACTATGATCGCGGGCGCTTCTTCTTGTTCCTCGGCACGCAGCTCAGCCTGCGTGGGCCAACCTACAGGTACACCTTTTCTTTCTGCCTCTTTCTCGCGTTCCTGGCGCTTCTCTTTTCGTGTCTTCAGTGCTTCCTTCAAATACCACGTGATGGTTGCACCAAATGGCGGATTGTCGGCGGTGTAGAACCGCTCGCCCTGAAAACTCTTGCCGCGCCCGCCAAGCGGTTGCGATTGGATGTACATCAACGCGTCCTTCACGGGAAACACGGCCGACTCCTGCCGCAATGTCTCCGGTTTGATCAGACGCAGAGGTGTGTAGTTATCGAGAATGTAGATGCCGCGTCCAAACGTGCCGAGCACGAGGTCGTTCTCGCGTTTCTGAATGTTGAGATCGCGCACCTGGATCGTTGGCAGCCCGCCTTTGAGTTGAATCCATTTCTGTCCGCCATCGATGGAGAAGAACAGACCAAACTCGGTACCAGTGAACAGCAGATTCGGATTGACGTGATCTTCCGCGATGGCCCACACGGGTCCGTTCTTTGGCAGGTTAGCGCTGAGCGAAGTCCAGGTGCGCCCTGCGTCAGTAGTTTTCAAAAGGTATGGCTTGAAGTCGGCGTTCTGATGGTTCTCGATGGCCACATAGGCGGTGTTTGCATCGTGATTGGAAGTGATGATGCGGCTAACGTAGGACATGTCGGCGACACCGGGAAACTTCTCGATCTTGCGCCAGTTTTTGCCGCCGTCTTCAGTCACTTGCACAAGCCCGTCGTCGGTGCCGACATAAATCAGGCCCTCTTTTTTCTGCGACTCCGCAAGCGCAGAAGCGTTGCCGAAGAACGCGGTCGAAGCGTTCTTCGCAACAGCGTCGATGCTCCACACTTTGCCCATCACCGGCAGCTTATCGCGATCGAGCGCGCGTGAAAGTTGGCCGCTAATCACTTGCCAGGTGTCACCACGATCGTCGCTGCGATAAAGTTTGTCAGAGGCGATGTAGAGGCGTGTGCGTGAGTGGGGACTGATGATGAATGGCGTGTCCCAGTTCCAACGCGGCGGATCTTCGTCGCGACCGGGCTGCGGTTGAATGCCGATGCGCTCTCCGGTGCGCTTATCGAAACGAACTATGACGCCGTGCTGTAGTGTCGCATAAATTGTGTTCGGATCTTCCGGATCGACCTGAGAACGAAAGCCGTCGCCCCCATTGGTGACAAACCAGTCAGCGTTGGTGATACCCGAAGCGCTGCGCGTACGTGATGGACCACCAAAGCTGAAGTTGTCCTGGGTGCCGCCGTACACGTTATAGAAGGGTTTCGCGTTGTCAGTCGTGATGTCATAAAACTGCGGCACGGGAAGGTTTTGTTTGAAGTCCCAGTTCTGGCCGCGATCGAAACTCTCGTAGATGCCACCGTCGGAACCGACGAGGTAGTGATCCGTGTTGGCCGGATTGATCCAGATGTCGTGGTTGTCGACATGTTTATTCTTTTCACCAAGACGGCGCAGCGTGCGGCCGCCATCGTCTGAGACCATCAGAAACACATTCATGACGTAGATACGATCGACGTCTTTTGGATCGGCAACGATGCGCGAGTAATACATTGCGGTTGAATCAAACTCGTTGCGCCGCTCCCAACTGCCACCGCGATCCCCGGAACGAAAGATTCCACCCTTGCGATCGGCAGCTTCGACAGTCGCGTAGATCACGTTCGAATCAACTGGCGAGATTGCGAGTCCGACCCGGCCTAATTCAACTGTCGGCAGACCAGCTCTCAGCTTGTTCCACGTCGCGCCTGCGTCTGTCGATTTATAGATTGCGCTTTCCGGACCGCCATTGATCAGTGTCCACATGTGACGGCGGCGTTGATACGAAGCACAGTAGATCGTGTTCGGATCGTTGGGATCGATGACAACATCGGTGACGCCCGTGTTCTCGCTGATGTTGAGAATGTTCTTCCAGGTCTTGCCACCATCGGTAGTCTTGAAGAGACCGCGTTCTCCGCCGGGTCCCCACAGTGGTCCCTGTGACGCGACATAGACGATGTTCGAGTCTTTCGGATCGATCGCGATGCGGCCGATGTGCTCCGAGGTCTTGAGTGCAACGTTTTTCCAGCTTCGGCCGCCGTCTTCCGATTTGTAAAGACCGTTACCGTATGAAACGCTGCGCTGGCTGTTGTTCTCGCCGGTGCCCACCCAAACCGTCAAAGGGTTCTTCGGATCAAGCGCGATTGCGCCGATGGAATAAGAGCCTTCATTGTCGAAGACAGGTGTCCACGTGATGCCGGCGTTGACTGTCTTCCACACGCCACCCGATGCAACCGCAACGTAGTAACGCGTGGGATTGTTTGGATCGACCGCGAAACCACTAATACGTCCTGAAGTGAACGCTGGACCAATCGAGCGCATTCTCAGTCCGTTGAAGGTTGGCGTCGACATCGGGTCGCGCGGAGTCGGCGACGGTTCCGGCGTTGGGCTTGGCGTAGGTGTAGCAGTAATCGCCGGAGATGGTGATGCAGGTGGTCGCGGCGGCTCCTGCGCTACTACGCCGAGCGGCAGTAGAAACAGCATCGAGATCAGAGACAATGCGCACGAAGAGAGGGACATAAACGATTTCCTCTTGGTTGTAATAGAGATGATTCCAGGATTAACAGGATTGGGCATGATTTACATGATAATCCTGAAAAACCATGTAAATCCTGTAAAACGGATTTAACTTAAATGCTTGCGAAGGAACTCAATCGTACGCTGCCACGCGTCGGCGGAGGCTTCGGCATTGTAGACCTCCGGTCGCATGTCATTGAAGAAAGCGTGATCGGTGCCGGGATAAATCTTGACCTCGATCTGCTTGCCTAAACTTTTTAACTGCCGCTCCAATTCATGAACTGAGTCAGGCGTAACAAAGCCATCTTTCTCGGCATAGAGTCCGAGTACGGGTGCATGCAGGTTTGGCAAGTCGGGCTTAACCTTCGGATGTCCGCCGTAGAATACTACGCAGGCGCCGATGTTTGGATTCTTCGTTGCTGTGTAAAGCGACAAGGCGCCGCCCATGCAAAATCCAACTACGGCGGCTTTCTCACTGGTGGTTGAATCGAGGGTTGCTAGATATTCAACCGCCGCGGTGAGGTCTTTTTCAGCTTCGTCGATGCGCAGCGCCATCATCAGCTTGCCGGCCTCGTCCGGAGATTTTGTCGTTTTGCCGTGAAAGAGATCGGGTGCGAGCGCCACAAAACCCTCAGCCGCGAACCTGTCACAAACGTCCTTGATATGGTCCACAAGGCCCCACCACTCCTGAATCACGACCACGCCCGGGCCACTGCCGCTTTTCGGCTCCGCGAGGTAGCCGCCAGTGTTTCCATCCGCAAAAGGAAATTGGACCAATTCTCCCATGGCTTCACTCCTACTCTGTTTCAGTCCCCAATCGTCTTCGATCCAAGAGCACACCGTCCCAGCGATTCATCACGTCGAGGTGAATATCAAATTGATCGATGACGCGCATCGCTATGTGATTGATCATGTCGTCGAGATTCTGGGGGTTGTTGTAAAAGGCAGGCACTGGCGGAAGAATGACCACACCCATCCGCGCTAACTTCAACATGTTTTCGAGATGTATCTCATTGAACGGCGACTCGCGTACAACCAGTACGAGCTTTCGTTTCTCCTTCAGGATCACGTCCGCCGCGCGATGAATCAAGTTGTCGCCCAGGCCATGTGCGATAGCAGCGAGTGTGCGCATGCTACAGGGTGCGATGACCATTCCCAACGTCACGAACGAGCCACTCGAGATTGCTGCTCCCTGCGCTCCAATACCGTAACTCTGCGTTGCGAGGCTTTGTACGTACTTCAACGAGTGCGGGGTTTCATGCGTGAGCGTACGCGTCGCCCACTTGCTGACAACGAGATGTGTTTCAACACCCGAGCCGTGCAGCATTTGCAGTATGCGCACACCGAAGATCGTCCCGGTCGCGCCGGTGATGCCGACAATTAAACGCGTGGGTTTTGCCTGTTCCATACCTGGTGCCACTTATTTTAGCCATAAGAGGCACAAAAGACACAAAAGAGAAATGGGAAGCCGCTGCTAAGAGCAGCACACAAAAAAGGCCGGGCGCGAAAAACGCCCGGCCTCGTCACCGCTCGACCTTCAAGTTAAGAAGCCTTCGCTGTCGCATACTTCTCAATCATCTTCATGATCGATTCTTTACTGGTTGCACCCACCACGCGCTCAACTTCCTTCCCGTCTCGGAAAAGAATCAGAGTTGGAATCCCCTTGATACCGTAGCGCTGTGCCGTTGAAGGATTGTCGTCAACGTTCAACTTCACCACGCTCGCTGTGTCGCCATAATGCTCGGCGACGGCTGCAACCGTCGGCGCCAGCATGCGGCAAGGGGCGCACCATTCTGCCCAAAAATCAACCAGCACCGGTTTAGCGGATCCCAGCACGTCTTGCTCAAACGAGCTATCGCTCACCTCTTTCAAATGTTCGCTCATCTTAAGTCGCTCCTAATCTTTCTTTCTGAACTTATTGCCCCTCGCCTTCGAGGAAATTCTTTAACAGTCGCGCGCGCGAAGGATGTCGCAGTTTGCGCAGCGCCTTCGCTTCGATCTGGCGAATGCGTTCGCGGGTCACGTTGAAGTTCTGACCCACTTCCTCCAACGTGCGCTCGTGACCACCGTTATCCAATCCGAACCGCAAACGGATCACGCGCTCTTCACGCGGACTCAACGTCTGCAAAACGTCGCCCGCGATCTCGCGAAGGTTGGAAGTGATAACGCGGGCAGCCGGACTCTCACTCGACTTGTCTTCAATCAAGTCACCCAACTGCGAGTCGCCATTTTCGCCAATCGGCGTCTCCAACGAGATCGGATCCTGCATCAACTTGCGAGCCTTACGCACCTTGTCGACGGAGGTGTCCATCTTCTTGGCAATCTCTTCGGTCGTTGGTTCGCGGCCGAGCTCACGCACCAGTTCACGCGAAGTGTTCTTGAGTTTGTTAATCACTTCGATCATGTGCACCGGAATGCGAATCGTGCGCGCCTGGTCGGCGATCGCGCGAGTGATTGCCTGACGAATCCACCACGTCGCGTAGGTTGAAAACTTGTAACCGCGCCGCCAGTCGAACTTGTCAACGCCCTTCATCAATCCGAGGTTGCCTTCCTGAATCAGATCGAGGAACTGCAAACCACGGTTCTGATACTTCTTGGCGATCGACACAACCAGACGCAGGTTTGCCTCGGTCAACTCGTGCTTCGCCTGTGCCGTTTGCGCTTCACTGACTGCAATCATCTGGTGCGAACGCTTGATTTCCAACGGCGACAGGTGATGCTCCGTCTCGATTTCCTTCAAACGCTTGCGGGCATTGGCGACATGCTTTCGGAATTCCTTCTGCTTGTCGGCCTTCAGTCCTTTGCGTTTCAGCTTCTCGGAGTAGCTTTCGATCTCGCGTTCGAGAGTGCGCACTTCCCTGTGCACCACGCCGATCGCGCCGATTAGTCTTTGCCGCGCAGCTTCCTTCAGATGCAGGCTTCGGATCTCCTGCGCAATCTCCAACCTGGTACGCGCGAGCTTTCGCCGGAAGCGCAAAAGTTTCTTCGAACGCTTGCCTCGCGAGGCCTTCAACTCCTCAGCAAATTTGTCAAACTCCTTCAAGCCCCGCTTGTAGAGCTGCCGGATGTTATTGAGTCCTTCAATAGTCCACTGCAAATACTCTTCACTGCGATCCTCGTGTTCTTCCGTCTCCATCTGATCGGAGAAAGCGACGACGTCGCGGATGTTGAGGGAGCCGGCGGCCAGTTCATCGCCGATCCGGAAAAGTTCAACTACCGCGATTGGAGAACGCGCAATCGCTTTTTCAGCACGCTTCTGGCCGCGCTCGATGCGCTTGGCGATCGACACCTCCTGCTCGCGGGTAAGCAGGGGCACTACACCCATCTCGCGCATGTAGACGCGGATGGGATCCGAAGTCTTATCCATCTCGCCGGCGGAAAGGTCGAGCTCGACCTCTTCGTTCATGGCTTCGTCGGACTCAACCGCAGACGAGGACTCCTCGATCAAAGGCTCCTCGATCTCGGTTTCACTACTGGTCGCTCTCTCGAGCGTTTGCAGCACTTCGTCGATATCCTCTATCGACACGGCGTCGTCAGTCAGTTCCTCGCTGAGGTTGACAAACTCGCCTTTGACCGAATTCATGAGCTCGATACCGCTTTGATCTTTTTCAAGCCTGGACAAATGTTTATTCCTTTCTCGCGGTTTATTTACGCAGTTCGGAAGGCTCGTGCCCTCCGGCTCTTTGCACCTGCTCGCAACGCGGGCAAAGCAATCTGCTTTTCGTCGAAATGTTTCTTCCTTCCATTTTTCTCCATCGTCTTCGATGTCGCATTACCCCCGCAGGGTTTTAAGCGTTGGACGACGTCGTTAATGGTTATATTTTCAAGTACCCGTTCAACCGCAGAATCTACCTCCAGGAGCACGTCACCTAGAACAGTTTCAATATTCACGCCCACCGGGCAGTCACGACTCGGGGGCTGCCGGTGCAGCGAAAAGACGCCTCGGCACTCCAGTGCCTGGTAGACGTCCAAAAGGGTAGTTTTTGTGGGATCATGTGCCAGCCGGGAGCCGCCAAATGAACCGGTTTGGGACACAACCAAACCCGCCTTCGCCAGTTCCAAGAGCATGCGCCGGATAACGACTGGATTTGTATTTACGCTTTCTGCAACCTGTTCGGATGTAAGGGGTTCTTCGCCTGACCAGGCCATCAAACTCAGCACATGTACCGCAACCGCGAACCTGCTGTTTGTCGACATATTTAAGCTGTACGGGGAACTCGGGTCTTCCTTTTTGTAACCATTATAGTTACAATTTCGTTTTTGTCAACTTGTTGTTTTAACTTGGTTTGTAGGTGCCGGGGAGGGTAGAATGCGAGGCCATTGATTCCTGATGCGAAGCATTGTGTTAGGAGGGGAGAACCAATGGCGGGGATCATCTTCGTTCCAGAGCAAATGGCTATCGGTCGCGCGATTAACGATCTGCACATAACGGTCGAGTGCCTTACTCACACTGAGATGAAGGATTGAATAGAATACTGGCCACTGTCGCGGTAAGGCGCTTCTGATCACTTCATAGCGGGGTTTTGAGTTCCTGAATGAGGTTGAAAAGGACGTCCACGTCGATCGGCTTGGGGACTAACGCCAGGTAACCAACCGCCAGCGCGCGCTCACGATCCTCCTCACTCGCATAACCTGAAACGGCGATGGCCGGCACCTTAGTCAATCCGGGAAGCCGGCGTAGTTGCTCGAGCAGTCGATAACCGTCGGTATCCGGCATGCCGATATCAGATACGATGATGTTCGGACGCTTCATGACCGCATTTTGGAGCGCTTCCGCCGCAGACGACGCCGCGGTTACGTTCGCGCCCTCACGACTGAAGATCACGCTGAGCAACTCGAGTGTGTCTGTCGAGTCTTCCACGATCAAAACATCCAGCCCCGCCAGCGAGTGAGCTTTTTGATCCACCATTTCCGGTGCAGATTTCTCGCTCGGCGCCAGTCCGATCAGGAAGGTAAAACGCGATCCCTGCCCGCCGCCGTCAGACTGCGCTTCGAGTTTGCCGCCGTGCATCTTCGCGAGTGCGTCGGCGATAGCGAGTCCGAGTCCCAAACCACCGTGACGCCTCGAAGTCGAACCATCCGCCTGCCGGAACCGATCGAAGACGTGCGGGAGAAATTCTGATTCGATCCCGACGCCGGTATCGACAACTTCCAAATACGCATGGGAATCGTTCAACCCCGTCGTCACCCTCACCTTGCCACCCGGATCGGTAAACTTGATCGCATTGGAGACAAGGTTCCAGGCAATCTGCTGAAGACGCAGTGGTTCGCCCATCACAACCAAACTTGAAGGCCACAACGACAGCGATAAATCGATGTTGCGCGCAGCGGCAGAACTACGAACAGTATCGACAGCAGCCTTCACTACTATGTTGAAATCGGTTGGCTTGGGTTCGAAATGCAGTTTTCCCGTTGCGATTCGTGAAGTGTCAAGTAGATCGTCGATCAGTCGTGATTGCAACCAGGCGTTGCGCTCGATTGCGTCGAGGGCCTGCGCCACACTTTTTTCATCGAGAGTTCCACTGCGCAGCAATTTGATCCAACCGACAACAGGCGTTAAAGGAGTTCGCAATTCGTGTGAGAGCGTGGCGAGGAAAACATCTTTCGCGCGATTAGCTTCTGCCAGTTCCGCATTGAGCCGCTTCAACTCGGCGGTCCGTTCCTCAATTCTCTTCTCCAGATCAAGATTCAACTGCTGCAAATCCATGCGGGCTTTCTGTTCAGCCAGCATGAGTCGCCGGTGCTCGACGCCTCTGCGAATCGTGTGCTTCATGCTCTCGATATCGCAGGGCTTGACGAGATAGTCGTAAGCACCTTCCTGCAAGGCGGCGATCGCGGATTCAACTGAAGCAAATCCTGTCAGCACCACTGAAATCGTCAGCGGCCTCTGCTGCCGGATCTGGTTCAACACGGAAAGACCATCGCCTCCTTCCATGTGCAAATCAGTAAGCACCAGATCGTAATCAGCGTCGTTCAACAGCGCGATCGCCTCGTCGCCACTCGACGCTGTATCGACGAGATAACCCTCGTTCTCGAAGATCGCGGCGGTAGTGATGCGCAGGCTCTCTTCGTCGTCCACGACAAGTAGCCGCGCCTCATTGGATAAAACGTCCTGAGGTGAACCGTTTCCGGAATGATTGATTGGCTGGCTCATTTTGCCGACAACTTAGATTCGCTTTCCTGATCTTCGAGAACGGGAGACTCAACCTGAAGCACGATGCTGAATACGGTGCCTCGGCCTAACTCGCTACTAACTTCGATGCGGCCGCCGTGCTGTCTCACGATGTCCTGTGTTACCCACAATCCAAGGCCAGTTCCCTTCTTGCCAGTCGAAAAAAACGGATCGAAGATGCGATTAATATCGTCCTCGGCGATACCAACGCCGCTATCGCTGAGTTGGACAAGAATCGACGGTTGCAAGGCTTGTTCATAACGAGACGTGGAGATCACGATTTCGCCTTCGCCTTCAATCGCCTGCTGCGCGTTAATAATTAGATTCAGAAAGACCTGGCGCAACTGATCGGCGCGCGCCCTTACCTTCGGCAACGAATCGTCGAATGATTTCGTGATCCGGATGCGCAGTTGGCGCATCTTCTTTTCCATCAGGACGAGCGTCTCTTCCAGCAGTTGATTTACATCCACCCAATCAACTTCACCAGGCCGGCGTGCAAAACCAAGCATCTGCCGGATGATATGTGAAACTCTTTCAGTCTCCTTTCTGGCGATCTCCAGAAAGCGAGTGTTCTTGCTATCGACGTCAATACTCGTCTGCATCAAGTAAAGCGCGTTTTTGATCGCTTCGAGAGGATTGTTGACCTCATGAGCGATCGATGCCGCAAGGCGCCCAACGGCAGCCAGTTTCTCCGATTCGAACAACTGTTGTTCGACACGCCGGCGTTCGAGTTCACGAATCTCAGTCAGATCGTGAAGGATGGATACAACCGCCGTAACCTGCCCCGTCGGATCCAGAACTTCGCGCGCCGTTATCTCCATCGGTAACGATCTACCGTCTTCGGGATCGATCAATTCAATCTCAGCTTGCCTGCCCGTTTCAGACGCCGAAGCAAGCGTTGAGATAAACGAGGTGAGTTTGACGGCATTGGTGCGAACGGCGGCAGCGGCCACTGATCTGAACGAAGCATTCTCCTGAAACAACAGCTCCGCGCGCCGATTGAATAAAATGAAGTTGCCGGCTGAGTCGCAGACGACGATCGGATGGCCCACGTTCTCGATAATGAGGTCCAGTCGATCGCGTTCGCGACGCGACTCAGCCTCAGCTTCCTGCAACTTGACGAAGTTACGCGCTAACTCCTCATTCGCTTCACGCAGATCAGTTACATCACGAAAGATCGACACTAGTCCGAGCGGCTCGCCGCGTGCATTTGCGGCGGGAGTCGAGATCACTTCGAAGTGGATATCGGAACCTTCGATCGGATCAACAAGAGTGATGTCTCTCTGAATAACTTCCGACGACGACACTGTGGCGCTCGAAAGATAAGCGGAGAAAAGCAGATCGTTCATCTTCAGCGCGCGGCGCTTTCCTTCGCCCGCATTGGCGGAACCGCTAAACAGTTCTTCCGCGCGACGGTTTTGCAGCAGGATTTCGTTGTCGAGATCGGTGAGAACGATCGGATCCGCAACAGACTTCATGATCGACTCAATCCATTGCCGCTCTCGTTGCAACTTCGTGACCGTGTTAACGAGTCGTTCCTGATGAATTGCGAGAGAAGCGATAATGCCAACCTTGTCAGCAAATCGCTTGAGAAGATTCAAAGAAACAGGATCGATACTGTTCTCGTAGGCGCCGATGTAGAGCACGCCCAGTCGTGAGCCCTGATCGAAGGTCCAATAATGAGCGGGAAAGCGGGAACTCCCATCTGTATCGCCGCGCCGCGATTTCGTCGAAATTTCCGAGATGCCAAACAACGGCAGGGCGAGTACGTCCTGCTGCCAGCGCATTTTGTCGAACAGACTGCGTGAGGCTTCATCCTCCTGCATCGAGATCCAGAGTGGATGACCATCATGGATAACACGCACGCAGTTGGCGCTGGAGTCTAAAGGCATTTCCACGCGAGGGCTCGATTCGTCCTCAAAACCAACAGCAGCACGAATTCGCAGCTCTGCATCTCGTTCGTTAATGATCGCAATGGCGGCTTGTCGATGACCGAAGATACTTGCGATCCCTTCGAGGGCCAGTTGCAGGCGCTCATTCAGCTTGGGTGTGGCAAGCATCTGCGTCGTGGTTTCGACAAAGATGTCATACTGACGCAGGTATGGGCTAACCCGCTCCGATTCCGAAAGGGAGGACTGCGTTCGAACTGCTAATTCTGCCGGAACTTCTCCCATAAAACTCATTTCCAATTGCCAATTGCTAATTGCCGATTAAGGTGCGGTTTGGCAGTTCTTCATAAATCGGCAATTGGCAATCCAAATCATTTCTTTTCGACTTCGACTGTCACACGGCGTCGCTCGGTTTCGACTGGCTCCGCTCCGGGCGTAAGAACTGGTCGTGAAACTGCCGGGGTCAATCCTACTGCTTCAGCGTACTTCAAGTAGGTGTCGATTGAAGCAACTACTACACGAGCTTCGATCGTGATCAAGTCAATGCCCACCAGAGAAATTCTAACCCACGCATCGATTACGATGCCCTTATCGAGCACGCGATCGAGAACGTCAATTAAACTAGTACCGCCTGGTGCTCTTTCGACAGCCATTTGCTTCGGTTCCTTTTTTGTAAGTTGGGAGAACGAGCATACTGCGCGAGGATTGACGACGCCCTTGCGCTTCTTTAAATCTCTCTCATTTATGCATGCTTATGTAATGCGCTCCTTGGCTTTAGCTTTACGCACTCGCCTGCGACTGGTGGCAACTGTATTTTGTTCACGGACAGTGGCGGCCGCTCCGGCGACTGCAAGTTTTCGGATCTCCATTTCGAGTTCCGCGAGCCGTTCGCGTAACTCCAGATTCTCGGCTTCGGCACGCTCGGCGCGTGTCGTTAGGTTCGTGTCATAGCGCCACCAGTTCAAACCGATCTGCTCTGCTTTATCAATTGAACAAACGAGGAGACGGATCTGTAACGTGAGTAGTTCTACGTTGGCCAGCGACACTTTGATGTCGCCCGCAATAACCAGTCCTTTATCAAGAATACGGTCGAGAACATCAACCAGACCCGGGGGACGGGCCGTTATAAGGGTAGACCGCTCGCTGGACACTTTCGCCCTCCACTTTCAGGGGGCGGCTTTACTCAAAAAGCTTAGATGGCCGCCACCATCGTATAACTCCGCGCAAGACTGCATTATTGCTAAATCAGGCGCCCGATTGGACCAAGATCGAGATTGAGGTCTTCATCCTCCAGTCCAAACTGTGTTTTCAGATCCTGGAGTTTCGCCTCCAATCTCATGAGCGCCAATCCCAATTCTTCGATTTGTTCAGGTGAGAGATCCCCGCCTTCCATGCGTCGAACCGCCTGCTTTTCAAGCAGACGCCGGATGAACTCGATTAAAGTTAGCACCAGCTTAGCCAGACCTTGCTCGACGCTCTGCGCATCAATATTTATTCGCGACGGCAGGGCATCGGTGACGCAACGAAGTTGCTCCACAAACTCTTCCGCATGCGAAGTTTCAATCTCCGGCTCAGCCGAAAGGGGATTTTCGGGGGAAAGCTCCATCAGCTTACTCCGAACTGTGTTTTAAACTCAAGCTCAATGTTCGCAAAACTATACGGCGGCCAGGGACCACTGAAAAGAAAGTGCAGATCGGGCCTCTCCTCGCGGACTTGGGCCGTTTGCTCTCGATATTGCTTAAGGTTAGCACGTGGAACGAGATGGGCCGCGCTTAAAAACAGTTTCTCCGAAGACTGGAGACTTACTTTTTCACCTCGCGTTAAGCCGCTAACGCTTTTGTGCAGCCAGGTAGATATCTCTTTAGCCTGCGCCGCCTTGAGTTCGCTGCCCATGATCTCTCGTCGTTTCTCGGCGAGAAAGGTCGTCCCAAGTCCATGATCTGATTCCTGGACCTCTTCTTCTTTTTCCTTTGAAACTTCCCAAATGATCTTCACGCTCATTTCTACGCAACCACGAACCATCGATAGATTGCTTTCCAGCGCGGGCTTTCGCGCAGTGATGTAACTCCTGAGTTGCTGCTCGGTCACGAGCGTTCCAAACCGAAACGGCAGAGGCGTCGTGCGATCCAGAACGCTTCGCACTACGGCTGCGTGATCCATCGCGTTTTCATGCGTCACCGGAACTGAATCGTCATTGAAGTCGCTAACCAGGATGCCGAGATCTTCGATTTTCTCTAATCGTACCGGAGCGCCGGAAATCCCGCCTACTGGTCCACTCAGCGCTTCGACATCTTCGACGAGGCAATAGACGTATAGCTTCATTCTGTTGGCCGCTTGCGTAAGACTTCGTGCGCGGTCTCCACTGAACTGACCAAAACGTTCACGCCGAGAAAGATGAGATCGATATCGGCAACAGAGATCGTGATCTCACCGGCGATGACCAGCCCGCGATTGAGCACGTGGTCGAGTGTTTCGAGCAGCGAGAGATCAGTCTCCTCCCACTCTTCGCTGACAAGTATTTGATCAAAATCCGACATGATAATCCTGTACAAAGTTATACACCGGCCACGGACCGGTTAATTCAAGGCGAACACCGGCATTCTGGTTTTCCCGGGCCAGTCGCTCCGCAGCGTCACGAAACTCTTCAAACTCAGCCCTCTTTACTAAAAACGCAAACTTCGCTTTCAGTTCGCCATGCTCTGTGGTTTCGACCTTCAGTATGCGCAAGCGTCTCGAGTCATCGCTCTGCTCTTTCAGCTTCTCCTCGATCTGATCAACGATCCGGTTCACTGCCGCGCGTGCTTCGTCAACCTTCAGCGTTTCGATCTTTTTCTGCATCAAGTACGACTGGCCCGGCGGAGCCTGCGCGGCGCGCTCGACGAGATCGCGCAACACCGGACTAACGGACGTGATGCTCGACAGCAACACCGCGCGGTCACACCAAACATTAACACCCCACTCTTCACGACCACGCAGATGCTCGATGATCTCTTCGAGCTCTCTCGATCTGTCAGCCAGCATCTGCTCGATTCCATGACGCTCGAGATAAATGGTCCCGAACCGCAGGGGAACGACACTCGTCCGCTTAGCGACGTACTCCACCACCGTCTCATGACGCATCGCGCGAATGGCCGTCCACGTCGCGTCAGTCAAATGTTCGGCTAAACTCGCCTCACTATACGATTCACGCGGCACACGACTGACGAGTGCCGCAAGAGCATTGACTGAAACCCACTCGAGTTTGGAATCGTCTTCGATCGCGGCGGGCAAAGAGTCTGCGCTCAACTGTGCGGCTGCGGCACTTTCGGCGATGCAGTAGACGTAGAAAGCAGGAGCGCTCATTCGAATCATATTTTTCCCGCAAAGACGCAAAGAAGCAAAGGAAGAATTAACTTTGCTCCTTTGCGGCTTTGCGGGAGAACTTCTGCCAGGCCTCAAAATGCGTGATGAGATCCTCCGCGCCTTTAATCTCGTGCGGCTGTTGCGGCGCTACAAAGATTTCTACCGAACGGCGCCGAAACCGTTTCTCGAAATCGGCAATCACCTCGTCCTGCGTCTTTCGTCTCAACCTGCAAAAACTACAAGCATCATCAGGCGCGACTCCATTGATCAGCAGTTTACTCAACGGTACTTTCAACTTCTCCAGCGACTTCGCCAGATCCATCGTCTCCTCGAGACTCATACGCTCCGGAATAGCCACGCCCACAAACTCGCAACGCTCCGCGTCCGTCAGTAGCGCGATTACCTTCTTAATACTTTTCGACAAAGCCACGAGCTCTTCCGCGACCCGATTCGCGCGCATTACGTTTTGATACTTTAACAGCAACTTCATGAACGTTCTTATCCATGAAAGGGCTACTTGCGGCAACTCCAGAAAACGGATCAGGTGACCAGTGGGCGCTGTATCAAGAATCAACGTCTGGTAGCGTTCGAGATCCAGGAGATCGCTGATCGTCCCCAGTGCTGCGATTTCATCGATGCCCGGCGGAGTCAATTCGACAAGCTCGCGCATCGCTTCCTTATCAAACTTGATCTCCATACGCGACCCGCCAGATAAGGACGCGAACAGTTCGTCAGTCCAGGATCGATAGCGTTGCTTCAGTTCCTCGAACCACTTTCCCGGATCAATCTCCATTGCGTCGAGGTTCTCGTTACCGGCGACGCCGGTTTTTGACTCACCAATCTCTTCACCAAAACTGTCTGACAACGAGTGGGCGGGATCGGTTGAGAAGATCAACAACTTCTGTTTTCGATTCGCCTTCGCGAGGGCAAGTGCGAACGCCGCCGCTGCGGTCGTCTTGCCAACACCGCCTTTGCCTCCAAAGATCACGATCTTGCGGGAAGCAAAAAGATTACGAACCTCCTTGGAGTGCGGCGGCCGGGCGCCCCGTTGGTCTGGAACGGGCGGGTTCGGGGTGAAAGCGGCGCCAAGCCGCCGCACTCCAAGGAGACGCCCACCACCTTCGCTCCAGATTAACTTTCCGATTTTCCTTAAATCATCGAGCCCACGCACTTCCTTCGCCATCAACGGCACGTAGTGAAGCTGAAGCTCGCCAAACGATTTGCCGATCTGTTTGATCCACGGCCGCTGGCTCGCAACACGCGCACGACAGTATTCGCAATCGTCATGTTCCTGTTCTACGCGATTGACGATCAAATCCCTGACGGGCACGCCCTCTTCGCGCAACAGTTGGAAATATCTCTCCGTCTCCCGAACACCCATCGCTTCCGGAATGGTCACGAGCGCAAACCTGGTCTGACCCTTGTCGTGAAGCAACTGGCGCACGGATTCTATTCTCTGGCTGAGATCCTTCAGGAACAGGTCGACCTCGTCGGCAACTAGTTTACGGCGCGCAAAGTGGGCCACCATATAGCGATGTTTGTCGCCCATCAGATCGAGCGCTTTCACCATGCGATCGAACACTTCGGGCAGACGCAGTAAACGCGAAGTATGGCCCGACGGCGCCGTATCGACGACGATGTGAGCGTACTGCCCCGCGCGGTCCAGCTCGCTCAATTCAAACAGCGACATCACTTCATCCAGTCCCGGCAGCGAAAGACTCAACAACTCGTTGATGTCCTGTTCATCGAGCAATGTCCCCCGCTCTGCGATCTCCGCGAGTACTTTGCCGTGTGCCGCACGAAACCGCTCGAGCGCAAGACTCGCGTCCATCTCGTATGCAACCAAGCGCGCACCGCGAAGTTGTTTCACTTCGACGAGCCGGTTACCGATTTTTATGTCGAGACTATCAGATAGAGAGTGAGCCGGATCTGTAGAGAACAGGAGGACGGATTCGTTTCGTTTTAGTTTGTTGAGGAGATAAAGCGCGGTTGCTGATGCCGCGGTAGTCTTTCCGACCCCACCCTTACCGCCGAAGAAAAGATAACGTGCTGTGGAAGGTTCCCCTGAGATCAACTTAACCTGAGACATTTCTCCCGCAAAGGCGCAAAGAGGCAAAGAGAAACTTTGGTATCTTTGCCTCTTTGCGTCTTTGCGGGAAAATTTGTTTATCTACTCACGCTCGTCTCCGCCGACTTCGATCACAAAACTCGACGAGTCAGCGGTGTGTACCGCCTGGTGCATCAGATCAAGCTGCCGCATCTTGATCGCGCGCAGACGCGCGAACAGTTCCGCTTCGCGTTCACGAAATTCTTCGTCGGAGATTTCCTCCAACTCGTAGCGCATCTGCAATTCGAGCAGTTGCTCTTTGATCACGGTATCGTCGTTCAGCTCCTGATCGGCCATTTTTTGAATCTGGCCGAGGATGAACTTGAAGCCGCTGACCGGCGCCAGAAGTAAGTCGTCAATCAAAAACATTTGTTTACTGGCGCACTGGTTCAGCGGCGCCTTCGCGGCGCTCGCCTCGCTCCAGTGGTGCGGCCTCGCCGAGCTCGGGACGCTCGAGCTTGAGACGAATGTGAACGAAATTGTATGGGGGCCACGGACCTGTGTACTTGAACGACAACTTGCCTTCGTACTTCGAAGCAATCTCCTTGACCTTCTGATCAAACTCCGCTTCTCGATCGCGTTCAATAAGGAAAGCGGCGTTCATGATCATGCGATCGCCGATCGGTTTGTTGGCGCGTGAAGCAACAGCCGTGTCGCGTAATTGCGAATAGACTTCGCGAATATACGCGTCAGCCTGATCGGTCATTGCGGTCTCGATCAAACGTCCGAGTTGCATGCGCGCAAAATAGGTTGAACCGGTTGTGCGCGAAGTGATTTGCTCTTTGAGGTGACGTATCTCGTCGTCTTTCTCTTCCAGTTCAGCAGTCACCTTGTCGCGATCCCAATTCACCTTCAATCCGAATTCCACTTTGCCTTCCATCTTCGCAAGCACGTCGCGCAGCGCGTCGTAAGTGCCGCGAATCAGTTCAACTATATCTTCCTCGGTACGAAACAACGCGCCAAACGCCATCGGCAAAACGGTGAACTCGCGCATCACTGTTTCGTTCACCTGCTCGTGCGCAAACACGTTTTCACGGGTTGGATCGTAAACGACCAAAGGCGTGTTCGAAACCACAGCGGCGAGACCTTTGTGCTGCACAGTGTAAACATCGTCGCCACGTCCACCTATACCCATCGGACCGAATGAACGCGGTTCCGAGGTCTCGATGATGCAATAAACGTATTTGCCTTCAGGCACAGGCTCAACAGAAGTTTGTTCTGCTTCTCGACTCATTGATTTTTCCCGAAAGAAAGACGCCTCGTGGTCGGGGCGTGCCGCAGAGAGGACGGAATCGCATTACGCCCCAAATGATAATCAGTTTATCTCGTTCTAACAAGCTTTGTTTGACCGGATTCAAAACATAACTCGGGAGTTAGATCGAAAAACGGATGGTAGTGATGCAGCAACAGGCAGTGTTCGTTGAAAAATTACCTCCTCCGTGTTGGCATGAACGTTGCTCTTTAGCTACCCGGCGCTACCGCGCTCGGTTTTTTGTAGCGAGTTTCAAGAAGGAGAGATTTCGATCATGCTGTGGACAATTTTGGTGATTCTGTTGGTCTTGTGGCTGATTGGCTTGCTTTCGAACGTTGGTGGCGGCCTCATCCACTTATTGCTCGTGGTGGCCGTGGTTGTATTGATCATCAACTTAGTGACCGGCCGTCGAGCGGTTTAACGGACAATTTCCCGCAAAAGGCGCAGAGAAAAGACGAAAGGCGCAAAGAAAGCAGCCTCTCAGAGTGTGAATTCATTCTGAGCATGGCTTTCTTTGCGTCTTTGCGTCTTTCTTTGCGCCTTTGCGCGAAATCTTACTCGGCGGCCGAAAGGTCGCTATTGGCAGGTCCCTGATAGACTTTTCCTTCCGCACTGAAACGCGAACCATGACACGGACAGTCCCAGGTTCGTTCAGTTGAATTCCACGCAACGATACATCCCATGTGAGGGCAAACCGCGGAGAGCTTGTGCACTGCCCCAGCTTCGTCTCGATGAACTGCGAGCTTCGAGACGCCTTCTCGAATGATTGCTCCCTCGCCCGGCCTAATCTCCGATTCCGACTTAAGATCACCCGCGGTAACGTAATCCGCATACTGCCCGGCGACGTTGATATTCTCCGAAGCGTACTCAGGCAATGACTTCACCCGTACTCTTGAAGGACTGTACAGATCCTCCCACCTGTTCTTTCGATCCTGTATTAAATCGGTCAGCAGCATTCCGGCGATCGTTCCGTGCGTCATCCCCTGCCCTGAATCTCCCGTCGCAATGTAGACATTGTCATCATCTAACGGATTTCGCCCGATGAATGCCACGCCATCAACCGGCTCCATTACCTGCCCCGACCAGCGAAACTGAACCTCACCTGCTTGTGGAAAACGTTCGCGCGTCCACTGCTCCAGGCGTCCATATCGTTCGTGACCATCATTCGCCTGGCCTGTTTTGTGATCTTCACCGCCCACGATCAGCACGTCGTGGTCGTTCACACTCTGAAGTCGCACGTAGTGATAAGGATCGCCTGTATCCCAATAAAGCGCTCGCGTGACGGAACCTTTGGGAGCATGTATGCCAATCACGTAAGTGACGTACGGCGCCTGCTTCGTATGAATCGCAACTCGATCGTTTACCGGAGTATTAGTCGCGACCACGACAACATCGCTTGTCACCACTGGACCATGGCTGGTTTCAATTCGAGCAGGACTGCCTCCCTCGATCTTTGTCGCATGCGTTTCGCCGAACATCCGGCCGCCGTCGCGCATCATTGCTCGCGTGAGGCCGGCAAGATACGTGAGTGGATGAAACTGTGCCTGGCGCGGAAATCGCAGAGCTACGCCCGTATCGAACGATTCAATCGGCGCGCGTGAGACTTTTTCGACCACCAACCCAGCTCGATGCGCGGCGGCCAACTCGTCATGAAGCAGTTGCAAATCGTCAGGCGTTTGCGCGAAGAGAAACCCATCGAGCCATTCGAAAGCACAATCGATCTTTTCGCTCGTAACGATTTCGCTGACCTTGTCGATCGCGGCAGTGTGGCTCTCAGCGATTAAGCGAGATTCCTCAGCGCCGTGGATCTTTTCCATCTCGACGTAGCGATCGTCAAAAGCATTGGTTAGATGGGCAGTGGTGCGGCCGGTCATACCTCCGCCGATCAGACCATCGTCCAACACAACCACCGAACGGCCTTCACGTCCCAGCAAGTACGCTGTAGACAATCCGGCAATCCCGGCGCCGATGATGCAAACGTCGGTGCGAATGCTTTCTTTCAACCGGGATTGCGACGGCGTAGTAGCCGTCGCCATCCAGATAGACGTGCTGGCCTGTGAATCGTCCCTCATGAGAATTTTCAATTGCCGATTGCCAATTGCCGATTTGACAGGGTTGGTTGACCTCCTAAATTCGCAATTGGCAATCGGCAATCGGCAATAACCTCACTTCGCCGGCGTGCCGATGTTGACGTCGATCCTCTTGTCGCCGCCGAACCACCTGCCACCAAATACAAACAATGCGGCCACTACAAGGATCACGAAGATCACGAGAATTGCTACCACTCCAGTGCTTGCGGCACTACTTCCATTGTCAGCCATCTCTTTTCCTCCTCGTTTAATTGGAGCGACCTTAAACCCGCACATCAGGCCGCGGTTGTTTCACCTCCGAGCAACGTCAAGACTTCTCCAGTCACGTAACTTGAATCGATCTCGGAAGCAAAATAGACAAAAGCCGGCGCGATCTCTTCCGGTTGTGCAGGCCGCTTCATCGGGGTGTCTGCTCCAAACTGGGCCACGTCTTCCGCTTTCTTGTCCGCTGGATTGAGCGGTGTCCAGACTGGCCCAGGCGCAACGCAGTTCACTCTAATTCCACGCTCCACCAAATTTTGCGCCAGCGATTTTGTAAACGCGTGAATAGCGCCTTTCGTGGAAGCATAGTCAAGCAATTGCTTGCTGCCTTCGAGACCCGTAATCGACCCGGTATTTACGATCGCAGCGCCTTCTTCCAGGTGCGGCAACGCCGCTTTGGTCATGTAGAAGTAGGCATAGATATTTGTTTTGAACGTACGGTCCCATTGTTCTTCCGTAACGTCCTCGAGAGTTTCCTGGTGTTGTTGAAAGGCGGCGTTGTTGACCAGAATGTCGAGCCTTCCAAACTCTTTGACCGTCTGCTCAACAAGCTTCCTGCAAACTTTTGGATCGCGCACGTCGCCTGGCAACGCGTAAGCACGCTGGCCTTCCGCTTCAATCGCGCGTTTCGTCTCTTCGGCGTCCTTTTTCTCTTCCTTCAAAAACGTGAACGCGACATCCGCGCCTTCGCGAGCAAACAGAACCGCGACTGCGCGGCCGATGCCCGAGTCACCACCTGTAATCAGCGCGACTTTCTCTTTCAGTTTTCCTGCGCCGGCATAAAAGGGCGCCTCGTACCGAGGTCGCGGATTGAGTTTGTGTTCCTGGCCGGGCTTGCGCTGGTGTTGCGCAGGCATCGGCGACTTCGGTTGCTCCAGTTTCTTTACAGCGCCTTTTGAAGTACTTCGCCGTGCGGAAGCCTTGGCCGTTGCTGCCGAGTTTTTACTCGCCATATGTATGTCCTGTTGGGGTCCTACTTTTTCTTACCTGCTTTCTTTCCGCCTTTGCGCGAAGCACTCTTGTTGCCTTTCTTTCCACGACCACTGCCACTCTTCTTGCCGCCGCCTGATTCCTTGTTCACGGTGGCCCAGGCACGTCGTTCAGCTTCTTTCTTGGAAACACCTCTGTCCTCGTAACCCTCTTCGATGTGTTCGGCCTTGCGTTTCTGTTTGTCCGTGTAACTTGATTTGTCTCCCCGTGGCATCGTCACGTCCTCCTTGTCGTTTGCAACAATTTGCAAATCACGATCCGATGTGTAGAGGTTGAGTCAATCTGCTTTAAACTGCCGCGATTCTGCTTCGAATGGTTGTTGGCGCCATGCTTGCGCAAACATTCATCAGGCGGGATTTAGGGTTGTAAAGTGCCCCGGAATTAAACAACCACCGGATTCTGCTGTACAGGAAACCTACACTGTCGAGGGAGGTAGCAAATGGCGAAGAAGGAAACAAAGAGTCATCGCGAGTTGATTGATACCGGTACAGACAAACGCTTTGTTAGAAGAGATGAGAAGGGAAGATTTGACGAAGTCGATGATGTGGGACGCTCGCTTGCGCAGGATCGTAGGCAATCGGCCAAGACTAAGGTTCCGCCAGGACAGGGCGATCGTGGCGATCAGAAAAAGAAGTAACGGAATTATTAATTGGACGCCTCCCTGGAGTGCGGCGGCGTGGCGCCGCTTTTGGTCTCGATCGAGCATCAACGATGGCCAAAGCGGAGCCAGGCCGCCGCACTCCAGGGAGACGCCCATTAGACGAAGTAAACTTGTTCACGCGCGGCGAGATGTTTTTCTCTCGCCGCTTATTTTTCTTAACCGTTGAAAATAGTCGTTGAGCATTCGGGCATGACAAATCAAACACATCTGTTCCGGCAGTTCGATCGTGCTGGATCGAATCAGCGCGCCACACCATGTGCACCTAACCTGAAAAGTCGCTGGCCCTTTGTGGTTTTGAGGAGTGATTCGTTTACTCAAAGTTAAACCTTCCTGACTGACCAAACTACAAAGATGCTTACAATTTTCGTTCCGGTTACAAAACCACTGCGACGCTCATGACACAGCTCCAACGTTTGCAACAAAACGGCATACGCCGGCTCGGCACTCCAAAACGAGGGTTTCGCTATCAACCTGCGAACGGCCGTCTGACGCAGGCAGATCTGCAAAGAATCTACGAACTGAAAATTCCTCCGGCGTGGACTGATGTATTCATCAACCCAGCCGCGAACGGAAGATTACAAGCAGTTGGAAAAGATGTAGCGGGACGCTGGCAATACCTCTATCACGAGAACCACAGACGCTCTCAGGAGCTCCGTAAGTTTCAGCGACTAACAAAATTTGCACAGGCCCTGCCAAAGATGCGAGCTACGATTGCGCGCCATTTGAGTCAACCGGGATTGGGCCGTGAACGCGTGCTCGCGTGCGTCTTGCGAATCATTTCCACTTGCTTCATGAGACCCGGCAGTCAGGTTTACGCAAGCGAGAATGGCAGTTACGGCATCGCCACGCTACGGCGCAAACACGTAAAGGTAAAAGGCGACCTCGTTGAGTTCGACTTTCCCGGAAAGTCAGGCGTGCGACAGTACCGGCAGTTGCGCGATCGACAGGTTGCGCGTGTGATTCGCGCCTTGATGAAGGTTCCCGGTTACGACGTATTCAAATATCAGAATGGAGATGGTGAGTACGTCGACGTCAAGCGACGGCACATCAACGAGTACATTAAAGAAATAATGGGCGAGAATTTCAGCGCCAAAGATTTTCGCACCTGGGCCGGAACACTCGTTTGCGCGTGCGCGCTGGCGCGTGACGGCAATGACATTCCGGTACAAAAGGTTGCGCGAAACAAACGGATACGAGCCGCGATTAAAGAGACGGCAGAGGTGTTAGGAAATACTCCGGCAGTTTGTCGCGGATCCTATGTTTGTCCGGAAGTTATAAATGGATTCGAAAAGGGTCGAGTGCTTGATACTGCTTTTGAAAATCTCGACGATTTGATTGCATTTCGCGGGCGCGGCCTGCACAAAGCTGAACAGTCTTTGCTTAAGTTTTTGAAGCGCGGCACAAAGTGATGGCACTGATATTGCCGAACAAGCGACGGAGTTTTTTCCTGTTCGAATAACGAGCAACCGGGAGGATTAAATGGAAGGTCCATTAAGAGGAATACTCGCAGGCGCTGCGGCGTGGAAATTCGGTGGTGGCTGCATCTCCACCATTCTGATCTTTATTATCGTCTTTTGGGCACTGGGCTACGTAAACTGTTAGACAGGATGACAGGATTTCATCCTGTCATCCTGAAACATCATGTAAATCTTGTCACCAGCTCTTCCGCTTCTTGCCACACCGGAAGATTCGGCCGGATGGCGCAGCGATATAGTTTCTCTGGCTCGTCAAGCAAAATACCTGCGCCTAGTACCACCGTTGTGATTGGGTTCTCCGGCATAGTAGCGCGGAGTTTTAGTTCATTCTGCAAACGGTCCTTGAGTCCTTTTAGCAGCGAACCGCCACCGGTGAGAATCATTCCGGAGTAGTGAATGTCCGCGACTGCTTCAGGTTGTACATCTTCAATCGTTCGTCGAATGCCGGTAACGATTTCAGCTATTACCGGTTCAAGCGCTTCGCGCACTTCTTCAGCCGTAATCTGAACAGCACACGCAAGCCCGTCGCTCAACTGTTTACCGACGAGTTGCGCCTTGCGTTCATCCTGAGGTATCTCGTCGTCACTAAGCGCACCCAATTCTCTCTTGAGCGCCTCTGCTGTGTACTCGCCGATCTGCAAACAGTAGTTGGACCGCACGTAGTCGCGAATACTCTCGTCCATCGCATTTCCCGCAGCCGTCAAACTTATCGACGAAACAATACCGCCCGAAGCCACGATAGCGATGTTTGTTGTTCCGCCGCCGATGTCGACTACGAGATGCGCACGTTCATCTTCAAAAGTGAGTCCTGCTCCAAGCCCGGCGGCGAGTCCTTCATCAACCAGATCAATGCGACGACCACCAGCGTCGCGTCCTGCATCACGAACTGAACGTTGCTCGACAGTAGTGGCTGATCCAGGTATCCCAACCACGAAATGGCTCCAGCGAAATCCATTAGTGACCTTACCAATGAACGAACGCAACATCTTCTGCGTGACTTCAAAATTGATAATGGTGCCGGAACGAATGGGTCTGTGAACTTCAATTCCCCGCGGTTCGCGACCGATAAGTTTCACAGCCTTATGCCCCACACAAACGACATCGCCGTTATAGCGGTCGATCGCAACAACCGAGGGCTCGTTTAAGAGAATGCCTCTGCCGGGTTGATAGATGAGGGTGTTGACAGTACCCAGATCGATAGCGAGTTCGTTCTTAAAAAATTTCTCAATGAACTTCACGGCGACGGTTCCTCCTCCAAATTGGCAGGGCCCAACGAAAGCGAGTAATTCACTTCCGGTCGGCAACTCGTATGCCTGAACGAAGAGTAATTGCTATTCGGGGGATGTCTTTGAAAGCAATAAAGGGTGATTGAGGCGAGTTTTCCAGAGGCTGTATGACATCTGTGCGTTGCAGGCGTGGATCGTACCACTTCCGCGCGTTCAAATTGACCGTACAAGTAGCCACCGATTAAACGGAAGAATACGGATGAACACGGATCGATCCGTCTTCATCCGCGTAATCTGATGATGTGGCTAAGTTCTTCCAAACCTCTGAGCGTATCGTTTCCGAGATCGATTCCGATGACGCGCCGGCCGCGCCCTGCGAGTGCGCGGAAGTCTCCGAGCGCCTGCGCCTGTTTCAGAATGGTGAACGTGTAAGGCTCTCCGGGAATCGCGAAGTCGGTCCTGTCGTTGGCGATGATTTGAAAAAAGACTCCCGTGTCCGGACCACCTTTATGTAATTGTCCCGTTGAGTGCAGGAAACGTGGACCATAGCCAACAGTCACTGCGCACCTCGTCGTGTCGCGCAAAATGGTTCTTAATTCATGAAATTGCCGATCGATCTCGGGAGTTTCTTCGATGTAGTTCAGGAAAGCGATGTAATCGCCGGGCTTAACCGTCGCCAGATGTGCTTTCACAACGTCAGCCACTGATCCTTTATCGCCATCCTCTGCTCCGTAGATCGTTAAACGCTCGTCAGTTGCGAGCTCTGTGCGTTCTTCGAGCCGGCCGCGCCGCTCGAATGAAGTCAGCAACTCTTTTGTCGCATCTTTCGCTTCCTGCACATTAGGTTGATCGAAAGGATTGATCCCCAGGCGCCAGCCGGTGCAGGCGGTGGCAAACTCCCATTCGAAAAACTCCGCGCCGAGATCGTAAATATCGGCAATTTCACGGTAGACGACCGGATGACCAGCGGCCGCCAGCCGGTCGAGTTTCGCTTTGGTCTCATTCGACACCTGGCCCAGTGAAATCGACACGAATACGCGATCGCCGCCGTAAACCTCCGGATGGCCCAACGACTCGCCGTTTACCGGAAGTATTCCTTTGCCTTCTTTGCCGGTGCTTTCGGCTATGAGTTGTTCGATCCACAGCCCTAACGTTTCGAGAGCTGGATCGATCACCAAAGTTAACTTGTCGCGACCTGCATTTGCGGATTCACCTAAAAGCGCTCCCAGCTGGAACGCGGCATTGCCTTCTGTCAGGCACGCTTGCTCGGCTTCGCGCGCGCGCTCGAGAAACCTGCGCACGTCAAGGCCCATCAACGCAGCGGGGACCATGCCGAAGTACGACAGTGCTGAATACCGCCCGCCAATGTCAGACTGATTGAGGAACGTTCTTTGAAATGCGAGCTCCGTTGCAGTATCGACGAGTGGCGATCCGGGATCTGTGATCGCGATGAAGTTCTCGCCTGGATTTTCGCGGTGCTCGCGTATCTCTTCGTACCAAAACTTCTGAAAGACATTCGGTTCAGTCGTGCTTCCTGACTTTGAAGCGATGATGAAGAGGCATCGCTCGACGTCGATCCGTTCTTTGAAAGCTGCGATAACGTCCGGGTCGGTTGAATCGAGCACTAGCAGTTCGGGGAAACCGGTTCGTCTGCCGAAGGTTCGTGCCAGCACTTCAGGGCACAGCGACGAGCCACCCATGCCGCAAACCATCACGTGCTGAAAACCACGACTGCGAATCGAATCGGCAAACTCTATGAGATCGTCAACAACGTCGAGCATCTCGCTAGCCACAGTTAACCAGCCAAGCGAGTTGTTGATGACTTTGGTGTTGTCCTCGTCAGACTTCCAGAGCGACGCATCCCTGTTCCAGATGCGTGTGACCACGTCGTTAGGATTCATCGTGTAAGCAGTGTACCATTTTAACCGTACCGAGATGGCCAATCCCAAACAAGCACTGATCGTAGTGGACGTGCAAAACGATTTCTGTCCAGGTGGCGCGCTGGCCGTGGCCCACGGCGATGAAGTCGTCGAACCTTTGAATCAAGTTATCGATGAGTTTCTCGAGCGCGGCGCGCCTGTGTACAAGAGTCGCGACTGGCACCCGCCCAAGACGAAACACTTCGCGATACACGGCGGTACCTGGCCGGTGCACTGCGTACAAAATACCAAAGGCGCCGAGTTTCATCCGGCGCTGCGCGACGACCCGCGCATCAAAGTCATTTCAAAAGGTCTCGGCGATACAGACTGTTATTCAGCCTTTGATGAGACGGATCTCGCCTCGCAACTTCACGATCAAGCCATCGAAGAGGTTATCGTCGGCGGACTCGCAACCGACTATTGCGTGAAAAACACCGTGCTCGACGCGCTCCGGCATGGCTTCAAAGTTAAAGCTTTGAGAAACGCCATGCGCGCAGTCGATGTCCAACCCGGCGACGGCGAGCGCGCGATTGAAGAAATGCGCGCCGCCGGCGCCGACATTGTTTCCGCAGAAGACTCTGCGCGAGCTGCGCAATCTATGGATTAGTTTCCATGGGAACTCTCAACATCGATCGTTACCACGCAGCCATGGGCGATGCGTCGTTCAAAGATGTCGCGCGGCTGCATGACCAGCGACTGAGCGATGCGGAGGCCACGTTCTACGTCACCCAGCGCAAACTGCCTTTCGCGCCCTGCCTGGGCCATGAACGATTGGTCCGACTCTTAGTCGACAGTCAAATCGATCGCCCGCGCCTGCGTTTTCTCGAACAGGATCGCGGCGGCCTGCAACTGTTCGCCAAAGCTATCGAAGACATTCAGTTCGTCGGCAAAATCCGTGCAGTTCGACCAGGCACGATCGTTTTTGCTCATGAGCCCTTTGCGGATATCAGGGGCGCGTTCGGTCTGACGCAAGCGCAGGAGATCAAGTTTGAGCATGCTTTCGATCTGCCGATGACTACCGCGAGCACAGCCATGCAGTTTCGCATGGCTGCCGGTGACAATCGCTGGCTGTCAGACTTTTCACTGCGCCGCAACGGCGACATCGAGCGGGCCGTCGACATCGCCGTCTACGCGTTCATCGGCGGCTTCAACGACACATCAAATCTCGAAGCCGCGCACCGGCTGGATATTCCGGCCGTCGGCACCGAAGCGCACTACTGGCAACAGGCTTACATCGAGTACATGGACCAACCGGAGATCGAGCCGCGCACCGGAAAGCCAAAACACTTCGAACAAGTCGCTTTCGAGCGTTGGCTCGACGCGAATCCCAACGGCACCACACTGCTGCTCGATACGATCGACGTCTACATGGGCGCGGTCCATGCCGCGATGGCTGCCACGTCAAATGAAGCACGGCGTCGTGCGTTCAAAGGGTTTCGCGTGGACTCCGGAAATCTGGCTGAACTCGGCGAGTGGTGCTTGCACTTCTTCGCCGCCAACGGGTTACACGGGTTGCGCGCCAATCTCACCGGCGATCTAACTGTGGAAAGAGTGAAAGACATTGTCGCTGAGTTTCCGGAAGTTGCCGGCTTCGGTATCGGCACTAAATTGTCGAGTGAAGTGCCGGCCGTCGCGGGGGTGATCTTCAAACAGTGCTTGATGAAGGACCAGCCGACTCTCAAAGCATCAAACTCGGAAGACAAAATCACGCTTCCGGGACGGTTGCAACTGTTTCGCGGCCACGACAACCGTGGAATGTATGTGCACGACATCATCGGGCTCGACGATGAGCAAGTCGAGATTCCGGACGCTGTGAAAGTCGAGCGATTGCTGGTGCCCTTCTGGGAAAATGGCCAGCATTCGGCTATCCCCTCGATCGAGAAGCAGAAGGCGTTTGTCGAAGAACAGCGCAAACGCTTCATTGATATCGAAAACTATCCGTGTAATCTCAGTGAAAAGTTGCGCCGGCTTCGCGACGATCTGGTTGCACGACTGCGAGCGGACAATTCGGGTTGGCAGGAAGTGCTGAAAATGACGGAACCAGCAGTTGTTGAGCAGGAAACGAAAGGATGATTATGAGCGCCCCTGAACAGGTTAAGAGATCCAACGTTCGCGATTTGGTTTCACCGGAAGAATGGCAGGTCCGCATTGATCTGGCTGCCGCGTATCGTCTAGTGGCGGACTACGGTTGGGACGATCTCGTCTTCACACACATCTCAGCGCGCGTGCCTGGTCCGGAGCATCATTTTTTAATCAACCCGTACGGGATGATGTTCGAAGAGATCACCGCGTCGAGCCTGGTGAAAGTGGATCTCGAAGGGAAGATCGTGATGGACTCGGAATACAGTATCAATCCCGCCGGGTTCACGATCCACAGCGCCGTGCACGCAGCGCGCGAGGACGCGCTCTGTGTCATGCACCTGCACACAGACTACGGTATCGCGGTGTCAGCACAACAGGATGGTTTGCTTCCGATCTCGCAGCAGTCGCTCTTTGTTTTAGCCTCACTCGGCTATCACGACTACGAAGGGCTGGCGTTGAACGACGAAGAGAAGCCACGCCTCGTCGCGGATCTCGGCAGGAAGACGTTTTTGATTCTGAGAAATCACGGCTTGCTGACGGTGGGACGATCGGTAGCTGATGCGTTTCTTTCGATGTTTCTGTTGGAGCGAGCGTGCCGGATACAGATCCTGGCGCAGTCGGGTGGCGGGAAGCTGGTGCCGATCGACGCGCGTGTCTTCGCGCAGATTCCATCGCAGGAAGCGGTGGTTACGCAGGGCGGCGGTGGGCGCTTAGTGTGGCCCGGGCTGTTGCGAAAGCTGGATCGAATGGGCGCGAATTTTAGGGATTGAGAGGTTGATATAGGTCCTATAGGACCAATAGGACCTATATGAAATCAATCACCGGCGCCGGCTTGAATTTCATCTTCAGCAGTGGCTTTGCGTGGCTTTCTCCGTGGCTTCAATCGTTCAACAATTCCATGCCTAATGGCTGAGGCGCCCTGCGTGAAGCGGCGCCAACGCGCAGTTGCTTTCGCATCGTCGAGCAGGGAATAGACCACCGGCGTAGCGATCAACGTCAGCAGCAGCGAGAGCGTTTGGCCACCGATAACGACGATCGCGATCGAACGACGCTCTTCAGCTCCAGGTCCGGAACCAAGCGCAAGCGGCAACATGCCGGCAACCAGCGCGAGAGTGGTCATCAGAATCGGACGCAAACGATCGCGATTGCCTTGCATTATCGCTTCGTAGCGTTCCATGCCCTTCGCGCGCAAGTTGTTCATGTGATCGATCTGCAAGATCGCGTTCTTCTTCACCACGCCAAATAAGACCAGCACGCCCAAGGCTGAATAGAGATTCAGCGTGTTTCCTGTTCCCCACAACGACAACAACGCGAAAGGCACAGACAGAGGCAAGCTCAAGAGAATCGTGAGCGGGTGCACCGTGCTTTCAAACTGCGAAGCCAGAATCATGTACATGAAAATGATCGACAGAATGAAGGCCCAGATGAACTCAGTGAACGTCCGTTCGAGTTCGCGCGCTCGACCGGAAACAGTGGTCGTGTAAGCCACGGGCAAATTCATTTCACGAACTGTTTGCCGCAGCGCTTCGATGCGATCCGCAAGCGCGTATCCCGGCGCGACTGAGGCGCGCACTGACACTTGCCGCTCGCGATCGAGACGATCGATTCGAGAAGGGCTGGTGTCGCGCGTGATCTTTACCAGGTTGTCGAGCCGCACGAGTCCGGCTCCACCGCCGCCTTCAGCTCCGGCTCGGCTCCGCGACGAAGGAACGTACAAACGGCTAATCGTGTCAGCGTCACGCCGATCTGCTTCAGTGAGTCGCAACTGCACGTCGTAATCTTCGTTAATCGACTCGTCTCTGAACCGCGACGCCTCTTCTTCACCACCCACCATCAGGCGCAAGCTCGTGGCGATGTCAGAAGTATCAACGCCGAGGTCAGCGGCTCGTTCGCGATCGATTGTCACACGGAGTTCCGGTTTGTTTAGTTTCAGCGTGGTATCAGCGTCGACGATACCGCCGAGTTCCTCCGATCGTTCAACCAGCTCGTCGGCGTACCTGGAAAGCTGGATGAGATCAGGTCCGCGAAATACAAAGTCAATGTCGGTACGCCCGCCCGCACCGAAGTTAAACGACCGCCCGTTACGCACACCGGATCGCATCGGCGCGTATTTTTGCAATCGCCTGCGGACCTCCTGCATAACGTCTTGCTGCGTGTAGTTTCCCCTGAAAGCGTTTAGCGGATTTCCCTTCTTTGTCTCGGCCCAAAACTTCGAAAACGAAAGCGTACGCTCTTCATGTGGCGCGATGCGCACGTAAGCGTCGCCCTGATTAACGCCGCCAAGAAAGCCGCCGCCGGCCGATGACAACACGAGCCTCACGCCCGGAGTCTCGAGAATGTCTTTTTCCATGGCGGTGATCGTCTCATTCATAACCGCGAGGTTCGTTCCTTCCGGTCCGTTGACGCTGACTTCAAACTCAGCTTCATCGACGTTCGACGGAATGAACTCCTGCTTCACCGCGCGATAGAGTGGAATACTCGTGAGCACCGTCAAGATGGCGATCACCGCAACCGCGAGACGATGGCGCATCGAAAACGCCAGCAAAGACGTATAAGCTGCGTCGATCCAACGATAAAAACCACGTCGCGAGGCCGGGCCTTCATGACCACCCTTCGCGTCGGTCACGCGAATCAGCCGCGAGCTCATCATCGGCGTCAACGTGAACGACACCAGCAAGCTGACCATGATCGCCACGGCGGCTGTAATACCGAACTGGTAAAGGAAGCGGCCGGAAATCGACGACATGAACGAGACCGGCAGAAAGATCACGACGAGAGACAGCGTGGTAGCCAAAACAGCGAGGCCTATGTCCTTCGTCGCCTCGCGCGCCGCTTCCTTTGCCTCAATTCTTTTTTCTTCAATGAAGCGGAAGATGTTTTCGAGCACCACAATGGCGTCGTCGATAACTACGCCCACCATCAACACGAGCGCGAGCATCGTTACACTATTGAGCGTAAAGTCGAGCGCGCGCATCATTCCGAAAGTTGAGATAACCGAGCAGGGAATAGCGACCGCGGCAATCAACGTCGAGCGCCACGAACGCATAAACACGAGCACCACAAGACTCGCAAGAATGCTTCCGAGGACGAGGTGTGTCTCGATTTCATGAAGCGCCGCTTCGATGTAGCGGGACTGGTCGCGAATTACTTCAAGCTTGACGTCTTCAGGAAGCTGGGGGGCGATACGCGGCAATGCCGCTTTAAGACCATTGATTACCTCAACTGTGTTTGCACCTGACTGACGACGAATGTCGAGGGTGACGGTGGGAACGCCGTTGAGTCGTGAAAACGAGCGCTGTTCTTTCGTGCCGTCTTCGACGCGTCCGACATCACGAAGCCTGACGGGCGCGCCGTTTACGTTCGCAATGACTAGATCGCCAAACTGCTTCGGATTAGTGAATCGTCCGAGCGTTCGAAGAGTTAGTTCTTCCTTGCCGGTGGTCACGTTTCCGCCGGGAACATCCGCGTTTTGGCGTCCGAGCGCGTCTCTTATCTGCGAAATTGATATCTGGTAGGCAGCGAGACGTTCCGCGTCGATCCAAACATTGATGGCGCGGTCGAGTCCGCCGACAACGCGTATTTCGCCGACACCTCCCACTCGCTCCAGTTGAGGGCGCGCGGTTTTGTCCGCGAGTTCTGTAAGTTCTCTGAGGGACCGATCCGCGGTGAGCGCAATCGTTAGCACCGGGGTACTGTCGTTATCGAACTTCTGGACAACCGGAGGAGTAGCGTCTTCAGGAAGTCGACGACCGAGAGTGTTGACACGATCGCGAACGTCCTGGGCCGCCGATTCCAGGTCCCGATCGAGATTAAACGTAGCGATGACGATCGAGTTCCCCTGCCCCGAGATCGAACGCAATTCGCTGATGCCATCTACCGTATTGACTACTTCTTCGACTTGCTCCGAGATTAGTGATTCGACTTCCTCTGGCGCCGCGCCGGGAAGTCCCACGCGAACAGAGACTGTCGGAAGGTCAACCGCTGGAAACCGATCGACGCCGAGCCGGAAAAACCCCGCGGCCCCAACCACGACCAGCGACAAGACGATCATGGTCGCGAAGACGGGACGTCGAATACAGATTTCAGCTAGTTTTTGCATTTAAGAAGATATAGGTCTTATATGACCTATAGGAGCTATTTACTCGACCACTTCGACAGCCTGCCCCGATTGCAGGTTGCCCGGATCGACGACTACTTTTTCCCCAACCGAAACGCCCGCTACGATTTCCGTGAACTCGGTATTGCGACGCCCGGTGGTTATCGGTTTCTCCAACGCCTTGCCGTTCTGAACGATGATCACCTTTTCAATACCCGCAAACGTAACAATCGCGTTGTTCGGAACTGTCACGGCCATCTTCGCGTCGTTCGTCACGATCTCCGCGTGCGCAAAAGACCCGGGCCGAAGTGTTCCATTATTTCGCACGTCAGCTTCGACCAAAAGCATTCGATTCTGCTCGGCGATCACAGGACTAAGACGCGTGATCTTACCAAGATAGACAATCGAATCACCCTCCACGGTTACCCGAACATCCTGACCGGTTCGAACTGTGCGCGATTCGCGTTCGGGTACTTGAGCCCGCAGTCGCAACGGATCTATCCGCACGATGTTGACGACCGGAGCGCCTGCCGCGAGATACTCGCCGACGCTCGTGACCTTCTCCTGCACAACACCATTCAGCGGCGCCACGACCGCAGTATCTTTTAATTGTTGTCGCGCCAGCGCCAACTCCGATCTTCGTTGCGCCAGGAGGCCCTGCCGGTTGCGAATCTCCTCGTAAGCATCCTGATAACGACCTTCAGCGACTTTGAAGGTTGCGGTGGCGGAATCAAACTCAGCTTTTGCAATTACACCCTGCTCCACTAAGCGCGCGGCGCGATCGCGGCTGTATCTCGCCTCGTCGAGCACAGCGCGCGCCTGGCGCACGGTGGCGGTCTGTTCCGGATCGACGCGGTCGTCGGTTCCATCAGGCGCGAGGCCAAGACGCGCGCGGGCCTGCGCCAGTGACGCCTCCGCTTGCTGTACCCGAAGCTGGTAGTCTTGCACGTCGAGTTGAGCGATCACTTGTCCACGGGAAACAACTGATCCGAGATCAACGGAGATGGTGCGCACACGGCCCGGAACTTTAACGCTGACGGTGGTTTGATCGTAAGCTGCGAGGGTACCGGTTGCAGTCACAGTTTCGCCGAATGGAGTTTCGGCAACAGCCATAGTTTTAACTTTCCGAGCGGGACCGGTCTCGCCTTGACGATTCTGTCGTTGCGACGCCTGATAATCACTCTTACACGAAGTTAAAAAAAGCGCCGCCAACAGGAGCGACACTCCGAGTAATAACAGTGTCCTGGTCTGAGACATCGTTTGGCAGTTTAACATGCGAGCCACTAAGAGGCACAAAACCTGTAAACGGTTTACTTAACCCATTTGCGCTTTTTGTTGCTTCTTTGTGGCCGGCACTTTAGAAACCACGCCGGAGCAGGTAAGACATCTTGATGAAGAACGTGCGCGCGTTCCGACGAAAGCCGGGTACGAGCTGGGTCGTGAACGGGTGGCGGCTGTCGTAGTTCAAGTCATCATTGTAGCCGGCATAGAAAGCCGTTCCCGGACTCGGCGTCCAGCCAAGCAGCGCCTGCGATCGCAACCGCGAGTTGAGCGTGTTGTAGTCGAGAATCAAACGCGCGAAGGTGGCTTTCGTAAACTGATACGTGCCGCGCAATGTAAAAATATTGACTTTGAATGCGACGCGATCCGTGTCGTAACGTTTCAGTCGTTGGCTGTTGATGCTGAACGATGCACGCAGTTCGTTCGTCGGTTGATAACTGACACTGCCATTGAACTGAAGCAAGTTGCCACGACCCGGATCCAGCGGCGCGTCCTGACCTAAAAGCAACGCCGCCGGACTAACTCGCGGATACTTATCACCGTTGCCGAAGTCGAGATCAAAGTGTCCCCAACGATGCGTGACCTGAGCGTTGAACTGAAACTTCTTGCTGGGATTCGAGCCCATGAAGAACGACAGGTGCTGCTTGTTTGAAGCGCGCTCCGTACTCTCGCCAAAGAACGTGCACTTGTTATCGTCCACGCCAAATGGGTTGCATGGTTTGGCTTCACGTGTTGGTCCAAACTCGTGATCGAACAGCCGCTCGTATCCCGTTTCCCACCAACCGCCCATGTAACTATTGCGCGGCAACTGTAACTCGACCAGGTTTTCAGTCTCCCAAATGTACATCCGGCCCTGCCAGTCGTAGTCGACATGAGTGGCGTTATGGATGTGATAGGAGATGATCTTCTTCTTCGGATTTGGATCGGAGTTATAACGAATAAAGGCGAAATTGAAGTTTGAATTGGTGCGTTGCACGAAACCGACATCCGCACGATAGTCCTGCGTAAAACCCTCGCCGTAAAGTTCCCAACCCCAGTTGCGGCCCGCGCGGACGTAACTGGTCAAATAAGCGAAACCATTGCCGGTGCGGTAACGGTCGACGCCGTCGTTCGGATCGAAAAAGAAGTTCCGCGAAGTCGTTCCCAACGTCTGGAAGCTCAACGTCGTTTGTTTATCTAGCCGAAAGCGCCCGTCGATTCCTAAGAGTTGATTATGTTTCTCGATGAAGCTGTAACTCGTGGCCAGCATGCCGATCGAGTTTTCTTTGCCCACGTCACGTTTGAGGCGAAGCACTCCGATGTAAGCGTTCTTATCGACAAACCGTTCAGCGTTGCATACTTCGTCCAGTTTCACAGTGCGAAGGTCGAGACATGCGTGCAGGGCGCCGCGATCGTCGGCGCTGAAATTTCCTGGGCCATTGTCGCTGGCTACCATCAAGCCAAACGTGTTTCGGCCCAACTTGCCAGTGGTTTTTACGGCCAGGTCGGGATCAACTATCGCGCGCGTATGGACCGCGGTGATCGGCGTCTGAAAAATGTCGATGCCTTCGAGGAAGAATGGACGCTTCTCGGGAAAAAAGATCGGGAAACGCTGGTTGGCTGTTACGACAAGCTGATCGGCCTCGACTTGCGCAAAGTCCGGATTGATAGCGAGGTCAACCGTAACCGCCGAACTCGGGATGAACTTTGCAGTTAATCCGAGATCGAGTGTTACCGGTTCATTGACGATGCGACCGGGATCGATCTCGCGAGCGTCTGGTTGAAGTGAAGGGACAAAGCGACTGTTCTGCGACACCGTTAAACTCGGAATCAATTCGATCGTGCGTTCAACGGAAATACCTTCGAGACCGGTCAGATGTCCTGCCTGGCTCAAGTTGCTGTCGATGCTGCGCGAGAACGGCATCCACGAGTCGAGCTCATTTTCGAAACGCTTGATACGACGAAAGAAGTGCGCGCCCCACAGCTTGCCTTTGCCCGCTTCGAAACGCAGCGATTTGAACGGAATGGCTATCTCCACGTTGAAGCCGGTTTCGTGAATGATGCCTTTGGATTCCATCAACAAATCCACGCTGAAGTCTTCGCCACGTCCCTCGGTGATGATGCCGTCACCCTGAATTCCGAGTGGATTGAAAAAGACTTCAAAGGCTTTGCGTTTGTCGTTGAACGTGTCGAGCATGAAGCCGACGTAGTCGTCATTGAAAATGTTGTCGCGTTTGGCGACAGTCGCGCGCACTTTGTCTGGTTCGTCGGTTGCTTTGAACGCGATATAGAGAAACCTCGGATCGAATCCGATCAAGACTTCAGTTGGTTTTGAAGGTGGAGTGTTGTCGCCCGGCTGAATTTGATAAAAGTCTTTGAGCACGGCTGCTTTTTGCCAGACTTCTTCGTCGAGCTTGCCGTCGATGATGGGTGGCTTATCAAACTTCGGAATCGTGACCGGTTGCGACTTCTCAGGAGGAACAACAAAGCTCTCCCTGGGCTTTGCTGTGGCTGTCGAATCAGGCCTAGGCGTGGCAGCCGCTAAAGGTGTAGTAGTCGTTTGGGCGTTCGCGCAAAGGGCGAGGCTAAGAACCAGCAATATGCTGCGTGGGAGGTTCAAATAAATTCTCATCCAGCTCGATTTGCGAGCGAACTTTTACAGGATTTACATGATTTACCAGGATTAATTACGTGGGCGCAGGGAAATTTTTCCCTCGCCGGTCTTGAGAATGAACACCTTCCCGCCGTTACCTACTCTCCAACGTTTGAGGCGTGGGGAAGGTGTGATGTCTTCAGCAACGATGAACCCCTCGTTGGCGATTTCCTCAGGGGTGTTGGTTTCGATTGTGAAACTCGAACCGGCGGGCACGGTAAGAGAAATTGGGCCGTCGCCAGT
>JAICGZ010000011.1 GCA_025922875.1 Pyrinomonadaceae bacterium | reverse complement strand
TGTGCTGCAGCTCGGGCGGGCCCCGGGTTGGGGGGCGGCGTGGCCCGTTTTTTTCCGCAACATCTTTAAAAAAAACCACCGGGCCCCCCGCCCGCCGCACTCCAGGGAGGAATTCGTATTTCAATCAATGTCGCGTCATAAGACGCCCCAGAGTGACAAAGAGTTCCCCGAAGTCAGGAAACTTTATTTCCCAAAGGCGTTGCTGCCGAGGAAGTTCTCACGGAGGTAGGCGACTGTGTCGTGCAGGGTCTCGCCGGGGTCACGCGGCTTGAAGTTGAGGTCGCGCGAGGCTTTCAAACAGTTTAGATACCAGAAATACTGGGCCATCTCGATGGCGCCCGGCTCAACCGGCGATGCCAGGTCCCACTGCTTGAAAAAAGAATCCAGCAGGTTTGCGCCCGTAATCGCGATTCTGGAAGGCAGTGCAAACTTCGGCGCCGAAACTTTTGTCAGGCGCTCGAGTCGTCCAAAAAACTTCGAGAAGGTCCAGTTAGCGGCGCCGAGCAGATAACGTTCGCCATGCCGTCCTTTCTTCATCGCGACTCGAAACGTGCGGGCCGCGTCTCGCGCATCGACGAAACTGACGCCTCCGGTCGGTACTGCTCCGATCTTTCGACCCATGAAGTCGAGAATGAGTTTAGTCGAACTAAGACGATCGTCTCCGGGTCCTAACAACAAACTCGGATTCATGATGACCAAGCGCAAGCCTTTGCCCTGGAAACGTTCGAGGGCAGCCATCTCCTGGTAGGCTTTGCTCGCGTAGTAGGGCCAGCGGGAAATGATGTCGAGCGGAACCGGATAGGTTTCATCAGGGACGACCTCGCCGTCTTTAGTGACCGCGATCGTTCCGCTCGTGGATGCGAGCACGATGGTTTTGACGCCCGCGGCTTTGGCAGCGTCACACAGCAGACGTGTGCCTTCGACGTGAACGTCGTACATCTCGCGAGCGTCTTCGCGTTCACGCGAAACTTTTCCGGCGAGGTGGTAGATCTCGCTAATGCCTTCGACTGCGCGTTTGTTGTCTTCGGCGCTGGTGATCGAACCGGCAAAGGTCTCGACACCCAGATCGACGAGCCAATCGGGGATCGAAGTAGCCATGACGCGAATGTCTTTGGCGCCTTCTTCGGTGAGTTGTCGAACGAGGTGTGAGCCGAGAAAACCTGTGCCACCGGTGACGAGTGTAACCGCGCGTTGTCGCTTCTCGATGGCCGCACGGCGTTTGGTGCCGGTGGTTACCGGGGTGATGCGTGCGGTGCGTTTGCCGGGCTGTTTGGTAGGCATAGCGCTTAAACCACAGATGACACAGATCAAAGCCACGGATCAATCCGGATTACATCCGCGGCTTTGATCCGTATCATCTGTGGTTCGTTTTTATACCGCGACCTCCTCGCTCACCAGTTCCTTCTTACGCTCGCTCCTCCAAAACTTCCGCAATTCCTTCGCATCGAATTTGTTGCGGGTGCCGTCGCGGAGATTTACGACCTCATGCCTGACGCGCGCGGCGATAAGCCTGTACGCCTCGGCTCGCGGCAATCCTTTCGTCATCTCTTCAAGCTCTTCAATTTCGAGGAAGCGCCCGATGCGTGCACCAACATTGCGGTTCTTGATAATCGTGGTCCCTTTAGGCATCGCTTCATACGTGCCCTCTAGAAACATCGGCAGGATGCCCACGCGCGCGTGCAGCGCGAGATACCCGACCACGGGTTTGAAGTCAGCCAGGATCCCGGTCATCGAGCGCGTGCCTTCGGGGAAGATGAGCGCGTTGTAGCCACGATCCAAAAACGACTTCGCGTGACGCAGTGACTGCCGCAACGAACCCGTTCGTTCCATCGGCACCAGATTCGTGAAGTTCTCCATCACCGCGCGTTTGTACTTCGTGTCGAAGAAGTAATCGGCAGCAGCGAGCGCGACCAGATCCTTGCCGAATTCACCGAGCGCCATCTTTGTCAGGCCCATATCGAGGTGCGAACAGTGGTTCGCGGCGACGATGAAGTTGGTGTGCGGCGGAATGTTTGAGCGCCCGTCGTAATGCGTATGCAGAAACTGATCGTAGAGGAAATGCTGGAGGAAATCGCCGGCCTTCGTTCCCGCAGTGCGAACCACCGAAGGCACACGGATCTCTTCGTCCTTTTTACGATCGTCCGTTCGCGTTTCCTGTTTGGCTGAGACAACAGGTTGACGGCTGACTACCGTCAGAAGCTCGCGCACATCCTGTATCTCGTTGAATCGTTCCGGTGCGGAGATCGAGCCGCCGCTGCTTTCGATCGCGGTCGCAAGCTCGACAAACATCAAACTGTCAAAACCCAGATCGCTCAGTCGCGTATCAACCGACACATCAGATCGCGGACGGTTTGCGACGGTCGCCACAACTCCCAACAACCACGCCGCTTCGGCATTTGCAGCCTCCTGCACACCACCACGACGGCCTGACTTCTGACTTTCCTCGAGAGACTCCATCATTTGGACCACTTCACGTCGCTTTACCTTGCGAGTTGCTGTACGTGGCAGTTCGATGTCAGTGAAATGGAGAACCTTCACGCGTTTGTAATAGGGCAGGGAAGCAGAGACTTCGCGGAAGTGCTCTTCAACATGCCGGTGCAGCGCTGCCCGTGAGAGTGAGATGTCGTATTCATCATCAGCCACAACGAGACAAGCGACCTTTTCACCGATGCCATCCGGCAGACCGACGATACTCAGCTCTTTGATATACGGAGAGTTTGCGTAGATCTCTTCGAGCTCGTCCGGATAGACGTTCTTGCCGTTCGTATCGACGATGATCTCTTTGGAGCGGCCAACGAGATAGAGATTGCCGTCGTCGTCAACACGGCCGAGATCGCCCGTGTAGAGCCAGCGTTCGACGAGTGTCTTGCGCGTGGCCGCCTCGTCTTCGTAGTAACCGAGCATCACGTTTGGACCACGAGCAATTACTTCGCCGACACCACTCGCGTCCGGATCGGCAATACGCACCTCGACGCCCGGCAAGGGCTTGCCGACAGTTCCGGTGAGCATGCGATTTTCCGGCCGTGTAACAGTCAACACGGGAGAGGCTTCAGTTAGACCATATCCCTCGAGAATCGTGAATCCCAGACCGTGAAAGTCGCGCTGAATCTTTTCACTCAATGCCGAGCCGCCGCTGATGAAGTAGCGGATGCGCCCGCCCAGGCCTTCGTGAATCGGATAAAACAACACCTGGCCGAAGTTGAGCGGCGTCTTATCGCGCATCCACGCATTTGCCCGGATGAGATTGTCGGCTGCCTTGCCGATCCAGTCGCTGCGTTCATAAAGCCGGTTCTTGATGCGCCGGTGTAATAGTTCCCACAACGCGGGCACGCCAACCATGCCGGTGACGTGGCCGTTCTTGATCGCGCGCGCGAGCGCATCGCTGGTGAGTTCCGGCAAATAAGTGATCTGTGCGCCGCGGCTTAGTGGCGTCAAAAAACCTGTCGAGAACTCGAATGTGTGGTGCAGCGGCAAGACTGACAAAACGCCGTCGCGAGTTGTCATATCAAAAACCGACGACAACATCGACACCATGCTCGTCAGATTGCGATGCGAAAGCATGACGCCTTTCGGATGGCCCGTCGTGCCGGAAGTAAAGATGAGCGAAGCAACACCTTGCGGGTGCACGCGCTGAGGCAAGAGCGCGATGCGCTGGTCTTCGGTCTCTTCATCGGGTAAAGCAAAAACGTCCTGGAAGGTCCACAGTCGAGCGCGGCCGTGCTCCTGAAGCAATTCACGCAGTGTCGGGTGATCGTTGATGATTGCGTCGCTGCAAATAATTCCCGCCGCATTTCCCGCGCGAGCAAAGTTGAGAATCTCGCTAGTGGAGCTTTCAGGATCGCACGGAATGCAAGTGGCGCCGGCTTTCAGCACGCCGAAATAGGTCATGCCCCATTCGGGCGCGTTGCTGCTGACGAGCAGCACGCGGTCACCCGGTTTGATGCCTTCGCTCGCGAGAAATCCGGCGACGCGCGTGGCCAACTCGCGCAGATCGGCATAGGTGTATTGCTCCTTGCGGCCATCGCGTTCGATGCGCATCGCAACCCTGGTTGCGTGACGCTTGGTCGACGTTTCGAACAGCTCGAGCAGATCGCGATACGTGTAAACACGCTTCGGCTTGGCCCGCATTTCGTCTTCGAGCGTCGGAAACACCCACTTCGTGAGTCCGGGCAAGTGAATGTTGAGCCAGTAGTCATACCAGTCAAACTTTTCCGGGTTCCAGGTCAACAGTGATTGTTCGTCTTCACTGATACGATGGAAAAGCGAGCGCACGTTGTCGCACCGAAAAACGTAAGCGTTCTCAACAGTGAAGGGGCGAAACATGTCGAACGCTTCGGTCGTTTCGCGCGTTAACTCTTCGACTCGCTCGACGCTGTTCTTCATCAGATCAATCACTTCGCCAACACGGCCGCCGCCCCAACGCGGTCGCACACGATCGAGCAATGATGACGCTTTCTTCGCCGCCGAGTTGAACATCGGCACCGACGTGCTCTCGAATTTCGACACCGTGACAGGCCGTGGCTCCATGCGCGCAGCAACCTGATTCAGGATCTTGACGCCGGTGTCCTTCTCTTCGAAGTGGCGGCGCTTGTCGAGCCCGCAGAGACCGATGATACGTTCCATGTTGTTGGCATTCGCATCGCCGGTTGCTGCTTGATAGACGAGCTGCGGCTCCTCGACACATGCCTGCGCCGCGACCGCCAGCATCACCGATGCGACCTGGTCCACCGGCGTGATGTCGAGAATCAACTTCGGATCGGCGGGAATCTGCGTCTGGCCTTTGCGGATCAGAAAGATGATGGGCGCGGTGGTGGTGAAGCCTTCATTCCAGCCAGGGAACGGATACGACATCGCCGACTCCACAATACTTGGCCGCACGATGCTGCGCACCATTCCGGTTTCAGCCGCGACGAGTTGTTCGCCGAGCGATTTCGTATAGGTGTAAATATTGGGCCAACCCCAGTAGGCCGCACGCTCGACGCCGAGATCGGTCAGACGAGTTCTGGTCCAGACTTTTCGTTCGCGCGCGACTGCGAGTCCGAGGGCGTCGGGATCGTCAACGTCACGACCTTCTTCGTTGAGCCGTTTGCGCGCGAGTTCGCGGAACCGCGCGGTCATCATTGAGTCGCGGGCTTCGTCTCTGACACGATCGGCGAGCTTTGCACAATCCGCAATTTCCTGGTCCACTGAAAAATGGACGCCTTCCAGTTCGCGCTGGCGTGGGAAATATCCGATCACGGGATCGCTCTCCCAAACAGCGCCCGAGCGATTACCGGCGACGAAGCAGGTTGAGACGTGGACCAGCGCGGGACGTTTCATCCTGCGGGCAAAAGCAATCACGTTTTGCGTGCCGACCACGTTGGTGCGCAGACCACTTTCGAGCGTGGGATTGAAAGTTACGTTGCCGGCGGAGTTGATGATGATATCGATATCGTCTGCGATGGCTTGCGCGTCTTCTTCGCTGTAGCCGAAGTTTGGTTCGGCAATGTCGCCGCCGCGGACTACTACTTTTTCGTTAACAAAACCTTCGAGCGCACCGCCGTAACGTTCGCGTAGTGGATCGAAGGGAGGAGCGGTGATGATGCTGTTCCAAAAGCGATTTTCAGACTCTTCCCGCGACCGCGCGCGGACGGTAAGGTAAATCTTGCCGACATTCGGAAAGCGATGGAGCAACATGCTCAGCGTCACCTTGCCGAGGAACCCTGTGCTTCCGATGAGGAAGATTTTTCGGTCTTTGTAGATCTCAGTCGGAGAGAGCTTCATATTATGTAAATCCGGATAAATCTCGTAAATCTCATTCCATGTCAGCGATTCCGATAATTGGCTGGTGCAGCATAGTGATCTCAGCCGAGTTGCCCATGTAACTGCGCGCCATCGCGATCGCTTCCGTCAAATTATCCGCGCGTTCCCAGCCCAGCATCGCAGGCACGTGCGCGTTCTCGGCGCCTGCCGCAATCACTCTACCGACGTGCTGGCGGCCGTTTTCTCCCCAGTACCACATAAAAAACGGATGCGCGCCGTGATAAGCGTTACCGCGGCGATACATCTCGATGTAGCTGGGATTGTTTGCAAACTCGCGCTCGTATTTCTCACGCAACGTAAAAGCATCTCGCGTTTCCGGCAACAAACGATTAAAGAATTCGATGTAGCTCGGATGAAACTGGTGATCGAACTCGTCGTAACATGGATGATGCAGGATCATCACACCACCTTTTTTCAACAACGGCTTGTTGCGATAGAAGTTGAAGTGATAACCGAGCGCCATCACCTGGACCAGCAACGGATTCAGAATCGAATACACGTTGTACGGCGAAATATCCGGAATACCCGTGATCAGAATGTCGCACTGGCCACGGATCGGAATCGCATACTGCTCAAAACCTTTGGCCACGATCTTCTCGTGAACCAGCTCAGTCTTGCCCGCGTGACACGCGATCATCTCGTACTGCGCCGGTCGCGAATGCAAAAGCTTGCGACGCGCAGGGCGCGGCAGCTTGCTCATCGTGTAACGCATGGCCTCAAACTTCATGCGATCGAAGGCGCTAAAGTCATCTTCGTTGCGCAGCAGGAAATCCATGTCCGCGCCGTACATGCGATTGTTGATCGCAGTCTCGATATGAAAGACGTTCAGGGTTTCATCGACGATTTTTCCGAGCCGCGTGACTTTGTGATTCAAGGCTGAGCGCGCCGGATCCATGTAACTGTCAGAATCGCGAATCGTTTGCGGATCGTGATGAGCCCGCAGCGACTCGTAATCGCAGAGTCCGACTGCAACTGACTTATGGCCACCATCCATCGGCACTAGATTGATATTGGCATAAATCAGCAGATCGCTTTCAGCGCAGCGCCGGTTCAGGACGAGCGGTTCCTTGTGCCTCGTCTCGCCGATCTTGACAAGTCCATCGGTCCATTCGGCGTCGTGGTTGTAATAACGGTCGGGATAGTACTCAGAAAAGATCCGCGGCCCGACCATCCGCTTCATTTCCCACTCGGTCATCTTCCGGTGTAGGGAGTTGGCGATGATGATGTGAACATCGTCCACTCCATGCCCGGCGAGCATGTCCAAAACGATTTCCAGAATGGTCTGACGTATATCCGGCGTTGCCATCGGCGGCAGCGGCAGACTGATATCGTCGACAGCGACTGTCACACGCATTCCGGGTTCGAGTTGAGCAAACAGCGGATCGCAGCCCAGCGGATGATTGAGCGCGTAACGTATGGCGGCTTCGCGATTCGGCAGACCCTTGATCGACGGATTCGGGTAAAGAACGCGTGTTCCGATCGGGAGGTCTTCGAGGATGAAGTCCTCACCGGAGGGAATGATGCGCGGCGCACTATCCCGATCGATGTAGACTACGGATTCGTGCGTCTTTCGTCGTAGTTGAAGTGCCATCAGTTTTTAGCCACGGATTACACGGATTATTTAAGATTTAGTATTGGCCAATCGTGGTGCAGCGCTGTTTGTCGTAAACGCATATCGGGATTGATCACTGCCGGATGACCAACTATCGACAACATCGGAAGATCGCTCATGCTGTCTGTGTAAGCGTAAGAGTCGCTCAGGCTGATTCCTTCCCGCTCGGTAAATGTTCGAATCCATGAAGCCTTCGTGGCCGCGGCCATCACGGGCGGCAACAGACGACCCGTCGCCATGCCGTTTACAAATTCCAGACGATTCGTCACGTACTCAGTAATTCCCAGGTGGTCCATCAGCGGCTTGACTGATAGATCCAGCGCACCGGTGATCACGACCTGTCGCAGCCCTAGCTTTCTCGACTTATCGATGAGTTCATAAGTTCCGGGGAAGACCGCCGGCTTGATCACGTCTTCAAACAACTCCTCGGCGAAGTACCGCAGGCGATCCTCAGATTGACCCTTGTACCTCTTGAAGTAGAGGTCGTTAAAAACTTTTCGGCTATACTGGTCCGTTACCGCGAAGACCGGCAGGCTCAAAAAAGTAGCCGCGCTCTTCTTGAAACTCGCCATCAAGCCCTGCTGGCGACGCGCGTAAAAGGACAGAGTATGCACGAGATTGGTACTTACTAAAGTACCCTCGAGATCGTAGAATGCTGCCCCCGCCAAGCTCTCCTCCAGAGTTCAGTTTTACTGTTTTGCGGGCCGCCGTTCGCCCAGTGGAGAGCCACTATACCGTATTCGAGTGGATTTGGATAACCTGAAAGCAAAACTATTACACACTGTATAGCAATGCTAGACAATCAAAGGGCGATTGATGATAAATCTTAGGAAAAGCAGCAAAAAGCTGCGATTAATGGTGGCCGTAACGGCGACGGTTTTGAGTGCTGTTGCATGCGACAACAGTGCGTCTGAGGGTCCTCCGAAGGTCGACATGGGCGACGCAAAGCTCGCGGCGGAGAGAATCGCGGAAGCAGACAAGCTCTACGAGGGACGAGAGGAGTTGAGTAAGGCCCGAGTGGCTGTCGCGGCCCTGCGGCAAGCCAGAACCGCCGATTACGGAAACTACGAGGCGGCCTGGAAACTCGCGCGGGCGAGCTTTTATGTGGCCGAGCATAGCGACAACGACTCCGAACGGGACGACATGTATCGCGAAGGAACCGAGGCCGCTAAAGCCGCGGTACAACTACAGCCTGACAAGCCTGACGGTCACTTCTGGCTGGGGGCCAACTACGGAGGCAGCGCGGCGCACAGCACTCTCGCGAATCTCTCGAGTTTTCAGGACATTAAACACGAGATGGAAACCGTGCTGAAGCTGGATGAGGGTTACCAGGGCTACAGCGCGTATCTCGGACTAGGCCGGCTTTACCTGCAAGCGCCGCGGATGATCGGCGGCGACAGTACGAAAGCGATTGAGTATTTGGAGAAAGGAATCAAACTCAATCCGAACCACACCGTGATGCGCTTTCATCTGGCCGAGGCTTACGAAGAGAACAATCGCTACGCTGAGGCGAAGAAGCAGATCGAAACGTTGATGGGCATCACGCCCGATCCGAAGTACACCGCGGAGCATAAAGATGCGGTCGAGAAAGCGAAGAAGCTCCTGGAAAAGATTAGCCGCGGATGAAGACGGATCAAAGCCACGGATGAAGACGGATCCGTGTTTTCAATCCGTGTGATCCGTGGTTACGGTTTTGCTAAGCGCCGGATCTCTTCGAGGGTTCGTTTGTGTTGCTCGAGTTTCTGCCCGGCTTCGCCAAGTTTCCCTTGCGAGGTTAGTCGCTGGTAATCCTCGAACTCCTGAATCGCCCTGTTAATCAACTGCTGCAAGTCCTGAGTGGCTGGCGTTGCTGAGGGGGCTGGACCAGAAGGAGTAGACGTCGGGCTTGGTTCAGCAGTAGCAGCAGGAGCCTGGGCCGCCGCCCCAAACAAATTATTCATCGCCTCAGTAAACGTCTGCCCGTACGCGAGCTTTTCCTGAGTAGCCAGCACAACCACTCTAAGCTCCGGCATCGGACTGTTTTCCGACTGGAGATACACGGGCTCGACGAACAATAGCGAGCGCCCCATCGGTATCACCAGCAGATGGCCACGCTTAACGCGCGACCCTTGCTGGTTCCAGAGGGTGAACTGGCCGGAAAGCTGCGCGTTCTGATCGATGCGCGCTTCGATTTGTAGTGGTCCATCGATGAGTCTTGACTTCGGGAAGTTATAGACCAGCAGCTTGCCGTAGTTCTCGCCATCGCTCCGGCCGGCCATCCAGCCGATCATGTTATTTCTGTTGGCCGGCGTGAAAGGCAGAATCATCGCAAACTCACTTTTCTGCTGTTCTCCCGGCAACTGCATCAATACGTAATAAGGATCGATGGGCACATTCTTCTTCTTGCCCTGGTCGTCGAGCGTCACCTGCAACGCGACGCTCCAAACGTCTTCGCGTTGGAAAAACACCTTCGGGTTCTGCGTGTGGTAAAGGCTGTAAACCTCGCCTTGAGCACGCACCAGCGTTTCGGGATACCGAACATGCGCCCGCAGATCGGCCGGCATCTGATTCGCATCCTGGAAGAGATTCGGAAAGACGCGGCGGTACGCAGCGATGATCGGATCCTGGCTGTCGAACACGTAGAAACGAGCAGTTCCGTTGTACGCATCGATCACGACCTTGACGCTGTTGCGAATGTAATTGACTGTGTTACCGGCTACCCGGTGATGACTGGAATAAGGAAAGTAAGACGACTCAGTGAAGGCGTCGATGACCCAGAAGAGCCGGCCATCATCGGAAACTACGATGTATGGATCCTTGTCGTAAGTAAGAAACGGCGCGACGCCGTTGACGATTTGCCGAATATTTCGGTTGATGAGCACGCGGCTGTCGCTTGTAACGTCGTTTGAGAAGGGTAGCTTTGATAAATCGCCGACGCTCCATGCCAGCAGCATGCGTCGCAACCGATTGCCGATTCTTATTCCGCCCGTTCCTTCGTAAGTGGTGGTGACGTTGGTATCGCCCTGAGGATAGTCAAACTCGCCTTGTCTCGTCTTTACATAGACGTAACGATCGGTCAGTTCACCAAAATAGATTTCGGGCCGAGTTATCCTGATATCGCCGGCACTCGACTCCACCGGCATGTTTGACAATACAAAATGCGGCAGACCTTCCGGAGTAAAGCCATTGGCGCTATTCATCGTCACGCCGTAACCGTGCGTGTAGATCAGTCGCTCATTAATCCAGTTGCGTGACGACGCTGGAAGTTTCGCATCGTTAATCTCGCGCGGCGCAATCATCATTTGGCGCATCTGGCCGCCAATCAAATAGCGATCCACGTCGACATCGGTAAAATCGTAGTAGGTGCGTATTGCCTGGATCTGGCGGAGCGTGTCTTGCAGCGCCCGCCAATCCCAGAGACGAATGTTCTCGAGACTCTCGCGATTGTTCGGCAGGTCCAGCGCCGCGACCGAGGTTTCCGCCTCATAATCGCGTAGTTCGATCTGATCCAGGCCAAAGCCTCTGCGGGTCCATTCGATGTTGTAGCCAATGTACGGTGTCTCACGATCCAGCTCGTTGGGCTTCACTATGAAACCCTGAATATAAGAAGGTACGAGCACGATGCCGATGATGTAAGTCACGATCGGGAGAGCAAGGGCGATGAGCAGAAAACTGAAGCGCCGCATAGCGACCGCGTTCACCAGTAGGATGATGGCCGCAATGATCAATGCGATACAGACGAAGAGCAGAGCCGGCAACGTGTAGTGCGCTTCCGTGTAAGTCACGCCTGAAAAGATCGGATGATCCTGCCAGAGGAAAGGGAAACGCGAGAGATAGGTGCGCCAGCTAAGCACCAGTAAGAAGAGTGCGAGAGCGCAACAGACTCCGCGAAACGCGGCGCCCGACGACCAGCGCACACTCGGTTTGAGTACGGTTTGCGGCAGACCTAAAAGCGAATACGCGATCGCGGCGCAAAGAATGATGAACGTTATACCGAGCAACCACGAGTTGAGTCGATCGTAAAGTGGAAGCGAGAAGAGATAGAAGCCGAGTGATTTCCCGAATATCGGATCGTAAATGTTCGTCGCCGGCTGGTGCCAATAAAGCGCGAACTCGCGCCAGTGTTCCTTTTGCTGGAAGCCGTAGATGAGACCGAAAACGGCGGCGACCAGCCAGCCGAGCGGTCGAATAACTTTCGCCGGTGAGAACTGAAACGGCTGATTGTTGAGAATGATGGTCCGGCTTTCAAAAGCGTAGGCGCCAAACAGTCTCTGAAAGAGCAGGAACGTAGCGCTCAGCAGCAGTGCAGTTAATATGGCAGCGCCGGCGAAGAGTGCGAGTTTCGCCTTGAGGACGTACCAGTAGACGGATGAGTAACCGAGTGACTCGAACCAGAGTGACGAAAGATAGATTGAGAGAATTCGGGAGAATGAGATCAACAGGACGACTGCGGCTATGATTATCCAGATCTTCAGACGACGCCGCTTGCGTGGCCCTACATCGATCACCTCGCCGTTTCCGGAATTTTTGCTCACCTGCGTATCTTGCCACAGATTCACACGGATAAACACAGATCAGGAGAGGGTCTTCTAAACCGTGTCCATCCGTGTTTATCCGTGGCTCGTGTATAATCCGTGCTCGGATGTTAACACCGGATACAGTTTTGCAGGGTCGCTATCGCATCGTGCGGCAGCTTGGGCAGGGCGGCATGGGGGCCGTTTACGAAGCAGTCGATCAACGTCTCGATACGACCGTGGCTTTGAAAGAGACGTTGTTTGCCGATGAACGTTTGCGAAAGCAATTCGAACGCGAGGCGCGGCTGCTCGCCCGTTTGCATCACCCGGCATTGCCGCGCGTCAGCGACCATTTTTCTGAAAACGATGGCCAGTTTCTCGTGATGCAGTTCATCCCCGGCGACGATCTGTCGGAGATGATGAATCGCAAACGAGGTCCATTTCCTGCGGATCAGGTTTTGACCTGGGCGGATCAGCTCCTCGATGCGCTCGATTACCTTCACACACAAGATCCGCAGATTGTTCATCGCGACATCAAGCCACAAAACCTAAAACTTACATCACGCGGCCAGATCATTCTCCTCGACTTCGGACTCGCCAAGGGCCAGGCCGGAGAGATCTCACGAGTAACAACCTCGGCCAGTATCTTCGGCTACACACCGAACTATGCACCGTTGGAACAGATCCAGGGTTTGGGAACTGACGCGCGCAGCGATCTCTACTCGTTGGGAGCGACGCTGTATCACCTGATGACGGGAGTAAAGCCGCCTGACGCGTTGACGCGTGCGGCCGCGCTTGTGAACGGGCAGCCGGATCCACTGTTGAAAGCAAGCGAAGCAAATGCGGCAATCGCTCCGGAACTGGACCATGTGTTCGAAAAGGCGATGGCCCAAAGTCGCGATCAGCGTTATGCGTCTGCATCGGAAATGCGGAAGGCGCTGCACGGCATTGAACAAGCGTCGACGGTAGTAAATCGTGGTGAAGCCAAGACGATGCTGTTTCCACCGCCTGGTACCACCGTGGCTACGCCGACGCAAACAGTCGCCGTACAGCAGACCATGACCGCAACAGCGGGCGACACAACAGTAGTGAGACCGCGTTCCAGCAAACGAGTCTTGCCGTGGGCTTTGTCGGCAGCGGTTCTTTTGGTTTTGGCGTGTGGTGTGTTTGGCTTCTTCATACTGAAAAAACGGAACAGCGACACTACGCAGATGACGAATGTCACTGTCGCGCCAACTCCGGTCGAGAGTCCGGCTGTCAGCGCTCCCACAGTTGCTCCGGCAGAGAACAGTAATCAGCAACCGGTCGAACAGGCGACTAATCAGCCTACGCCGAAGAGAGCCGAGAAGGCTCCGCGCAAAAACGAGAAAAAAGAGGCGGACGCTGAGGAGCCGCAAGTTGAAGTTGAGGGGCAGGGGCACGAGCAGGAACCGCCGAATGTTCCGACACCGCCAAACATTCAAGGTCCACGACCGCGCCGGCAGCCACTCAGAATCCTGCCCGGCGGCGTGATAATTCGGACCTTTCCCGATGGATCACAAATAATAACGACGCCTGACGGAATGCGAGTTCGGATCACAAAAGATGGAAAGAAGGAAGTTTTGACTCCGGCTCGGACGAATCGTCGTCGAGCCACTCCTGAACCGACGCCTTCGCCGTAATTGGAACCACGGATGACACGGATAAAAATCCGGATTTTCATCCGTGTCATCCGTGGTTAAACCAGGTAGGAGAATTTAAATGAAGTCGAAAACCAGACGTGGCGCTTTCGTCGCGTTTGCCATTTGCGCATCCCTCGCGATGCTCATCCCCGCGAATGTTTCCGTTCGCGCGAAGAATGAGAGACCGGTCGCGCCAAACATCAGGCTGACTCCACCGGCGCCCGTGTTTGACGACAAAGAGCGCGTCGCCGAGTTGAAGCAACGACGAGAGCGCGTCGCCCAAAGCATCGGTCCGCAGTCGTTCATGATTCTTTTCAGCACTGAACCGCGTGTGTATGCGAACGACGTCGAGTATCCCTACCGACAGGAAAACAACCTCTACTATCTCACCAACCTGAAGCAAAAAAACGCGACGCTTGTCTTGCTGCCGGGCAATACGAAGATTCGCGAGATCCTGTTTTTATCGCGACGCAATGCCGCTGCCGAAACGTGGACCGGCCACATGTACAGCGCCGAAGAGGCGCACCAACTCTCAGGCATCCGCGAGATCTGGCAAAAGAGCGAGTTTGAGCCGTTCATCGCGGCCTTGCGCAATCGCCAGCCCTATCGACCCAAGCCGGAAAACATTTTCATGTCAGACCTGCCTTTGGATATGCCGTTGACCAACGATCACGGGTATACGAAGTTGTTCGACGCCGCGGCGAAAGGCGAGGCCGGACTGTTCATGCTCGTGCCCGGCGACGGCGAAAGTCGTGAGTACAAACACGAGCAACGCTTCGCTTCAGACTGGGCCAGGACGGCATCAGGTTACAGTGTCAAAAACGCGTGGCCCATCTTTACCCAGATGCGTCTGGTGAAGTCGCCGATGGAACTGCGCATCATGCAACACGCGATTGACATCAGCATCGAGGCGCACCAGCGCGCGTGGGCGGCGGCGGGCAATGCGAAGTGGGAGTACGAAGTCGACGCTGAGATGGCGTACACGTTCAAGTTGAGGAATGCTGACAACTGGGGCTATCCGGACATCGTCGGTTGTGGTCCAAACGCGACGACGCTTCATTACATCGAATCGCAAGGGCCTGTGAGACCGGGCGATCTGATCCTGATGGATGTGGGCGCTGAATACGATCACTACACCGCGGACATCACGCGCACGTTTCCAGTGAACGGAAAATTTACTCCGCTGCAAGCCTCTGTCTATCAGATCGTTTACGACGCACAGGAAGCGGTAGCTGCCGCATCGAAGCCGGGCGCGACGCTTTCAGACGTAAACAGGGCAGGGACCGAAGTGATCAAGGAGGGACTTTTGAAGCTCGGGTTGATCACCGATCGCAATTCGATGCAGCACCGGCTTTGGTTCATGCACGGAACGTCGCACTGGCTGGGCATGAACGTGCACGATGTTGGTGGCGGATCGAGGTTCGTACCCGGAGTGGTATTCACAAACGAGCCCGGGATTTATGTGCGACTTGACGCGTTGGATCAGATGCCGTTTGGCTGGAAGCAGGAAGACTGGGACAAGTTCAAGGAAGCGGTGCGTCCGGCCTTTGAGAAGTACAAAGGCATTGGCGTGAGGATTGAAGACGACATGCTGATCACCGCGGATGGCGTGCGCTGGATGTCGGAAGCGCTGCCACGAAAGATAAGCGACATCGAAGACTTTATCGCCAAGGCACGCCGCCAATCCGAGTAAAACATAACCACAGATTACACGGATGAATGTGGATGAAGACGGATCAAATCTGTATTCATCCGCGTCATCCGTGGTTAATGTTTTCTAAAGATGTTCCGTAGCCACCCTGAGAACCACCTCAGGGCTGTTCGAAAAAAGCCGTGCTGTGGTGGCGGCTCGCCCGCCTGAGTTCCTGCTTCTGCATTTAAGCTCGTGAAGAACTGCGTGGCCATCATCTTCGCCGTACCTTGAATCATTCGTTGGCCCACGCTGGCAATCGTGCCTCCGACCTGAACGTCGCCTGAGTAATTCACCTTCGTCCCGTTTTCAGCATGCTCGAGATCTAAATCGCCCGAACCTTTAAGAAACCCCGGCGCACCTTTGCTGTCGACGACGATGCGCAGGTGTTCAGGCTCACGCAGATCCTCGAGCCGCGCTGTTCCGTTGAATACACCCTTGATCGAGCCGACGCCGGCGCGGATGGTTGCTGCAAACGTGTTGTCGCCAGTTTTTTCCAGACGCTCACAACCCGGAATACAGCGTTGCAAGACCTCGGGGTCGACGAGACATTGATACACGCGTTCTCGAGGTGCGTCGAGTTGGTGAATGCCTTCCAGTTTCACTGTGCTTTGGCCTTCGCAGCCTGAATCGCACGGCGCATGTGCACCCGCGCGAGCTGGCCTCGATACTCGCTCGAGGCGTACAGATCCGAGTTCGGATCGACGCCATCGCAGACGTGTAAGCTGGCCTGGGCGATCGCGTCATCGTCAATGGTTGTTCCTGACAAAGCCGCTTCCACACCCTTCGCGCGATAAGCTTTTACATCTACGCCCGTGACACCAATCGCTGCAGCCTTGCACGAGCCATCGTCATTCAATCCGAGATGAACGGCGATACCGACTACTGCGAACCCGGAAGCCGGATGAGGCGCCTTTTGATAAGACTGGCCAAAGCGGCCCGATGGTTTTTTAATGCGAATTTCCCGGAGTATTTCGCCGGGCTGAAGATCGGTGGTGAAGAGGTCGACAAAGAAATCTTCGGCTTTGACTGTTCGTTCGGCCTTTGGTCCAACCAGGACGAGTTCCGCGCCGAGCGCGAGGACTGCGGCCGGCCAGTCAGCGGCCGGATCTGCATGCGCAAGACTGCCGCCGATGGTTCCTTTGTTACGCACCTGCACGTCGCCGATACTCTTCGCACAGTCAGGCAGCAATGGGCAGATGCGCTGCAAAAGATCCGACGATTCCAATTGATAGTGAGTCGTAGTTGCGCCGATCAGGATCTCATCGCCCTCTTCGCGGATGTAGGCCAACGACTTGATGCGCCCGATGTCAACCAGCAACTGCGGCTGCGCCAGACGCAGTTTCATCGCCGGAATGAGACTGTGACCACCGGCAAGAATTTTGGCGCCGTCGAGATCGCTTGCGAGCAACGAGACCGCCTCCTCGAGAGTTGCAGGTGCCTGATAATCAAATTGTGCGGGAATCATTTTTTGCTCCTAGTTTCCATTGATAATCCGCCAGACGTTCTCCGGCTTGACCGGCATATCGAGATGTCGCACTCCGAACGGCGCCAGTGCATCGACTATGGCTCCGACGATCGCGGGCGTCGCTCCGATCGTTCCCGCTTCGCCCACACCTTTGACGCCGAGTGGATTTACAGGCGACGGAGTCTCGGTTCGATCCAACTCGAAATTCGGAATGTGTTTGGCGCGCGGTACGGCGTAATCCATCAAAGTGCCGGTTACCAATTGTCCCTGCTCGTCGTAGACCACTTCTTCATACATCGCTTGTCCGATTGACTGAACTATGCCGCCGTGCACCTGACCGTCAACCAGCATCGGATTGATCACCCTGCCGCAATCATCGACCGCAACGTAACGCAAAAACTTGATGTCGCCGGTTTCGTGATCGACTTCGACGACGGCGATGTGAGTGCCGAAGGGAAACGTAAAGTTCTTCGGTTCGAAGAAGTAAGTTGCAGAGAGACCCGGTTCCGTGTCCGGAGGCAAATCTTTGGCGAGGTGCGCTGCGAGCGCGATGTCCTGGATGGTCAAATTCGACTTACCGTCGGTCTCCGGTTCGGGCAGCGCGCCTGCGGGCGCCTGGCCAACAGGCACAACGGGTTCGGAAACGCCTGTTGCGCTTGCCGCGGCGGCTGCCTGCAGCGAATACTTGCCGCCTTCGAACAAGATATGTGACGCATCAGCTTTGAGCATATGGGCCGCAATCTTCTGCGCCTTCTCCTTCAGCTTTTGAACCGCGACAAAAACCGCCGTGCCGCCGACAGCGGTCGCGCGGCTGCCAAACGTGCCGATGCCATACTGCACGACACCAGTGTCACCGTGTATCACCGTTACATCATTGATGTTGACGCCCAGTTCGTCGGCCACAATCTGCGCGAACGACGTCTCCTGTCCCTGACCGTGCGGTGACGCTCCAGTCAACACCGTGACCTTTCCGGTTGGCTCGATACGAACTGTGGCGCTTTCCCAGCCGCCGGCAGGCATCGCCTGAGATGGACCAAGCGCACAGATCTCGACGTAGGTCGAAACGCCGATGCCGATCAGGCGCCCTTCGTCGCGCGCCTTCTTTTGTTCTTCACGAAGCTGAGCGTAACCGATGATCTCCTGTGCCTTGTTGAGAGCAGTCTCGTAATCACCACTGTCGTAATCGAGACCGGTCGCCGTATGGAATGGAAACTCGTCTGGCGACGGAAAGTTTTTGCGACGCACTTCAGCCGGATCGACACCCAGTTCAGCCGCGACGAGATCCAGTGCGCGTTCGACGACGTAGGTGGCTTCGGGACGTCCGGCGCCGCGATATGCGTCGGTGGCCATCTTGTTCGTGAAGCAACCGGTGATATTCATCTGAATGGCCGGAATTTTGTATGCGCCCGAGAGCATCAATCCGGTAAGCGTCGGAATTGCAGGTGTGAGCAGTTGATGATATGCACCGAGATCTGCAAACACGCTGTACCGCAGGCCGGTCAGTGTCCCATCGTTCTTGAATCCCACTTCGATGTCGCCGACCTGGCCGCGCCCGTGAATCGTCGCCTGCATGTTTTCGCGTCGCGTTTCGATCCACTTGACGGGTTTGCCGAGCTGCATCGCAATCCATCCCAGCAACGCCTCTTCGGAGTAAACGTTTAACTTCGATCCAAAACCGCCGCCGACCTCAGGAGTAATCACGCGCAGCTTGTTTTCAGGAATACCGATCATGAGCGCGACTTGAGTGCGCATGAGGTGCGGTATCTGCGTGGAGGACCAGATCGTCAGCTCTTCTTCGCCTGGAAAATACCGGGCCAGCACGCCGCGCGGTTCCATCGCGATTGGCGCGAGGCGATTATGAAGTATTCGCTGTTTGACTGTGCGATCGGCGGCCGTGAATGCGGCGTCGATGTCGCCCTCGCCGGAAGTCAACTTGTAGGCAATGTTGTCGCCGAAAGCTTCGTGGATAACTGGTCCACCGTTAGCGGCTTGTTCGACGTCGGTCACTACCGGCAGCTCTTCATAGTCGACCATGACGAGATCGACGGCGTCTCGCGCGGCATAACGGTCAGTCGCCACAATTGCGGCGATGGGGTGACCGACGAAGTAAACCTTGTCTGTTGCGAGCACGCGATGATCGGGAACTTTCAACTCAGGCAAGGCGCTGGCGCAGGGCACTGGTCCGATTTTTCCAGCGACATCCTGGCCGGTGTATACCGCCACAACGCCCGGCGTAGATAGCGCCGCCGACGTATCGATGCCAGTGATTTTGGCGTGTGCGTAGATCGAACGAACAAAAGTGACGTGCAACGTGCCGGGCAGCGCAACGTCATCGACGTAATGTGCCAGGCCTCGGATCAGACGTGGATCCTCTGTGCGTTTTACTCGTTTACCAACGTAATTGTTTGTCATGATTGCCCCGCCTTCTTCGCCGCCGCGTATTCAACGGCTTCGATGATGTGCTGGTAACCAGTGCAACGGCACAGATTGCCGTCCAGACCGTGACAGATCTCTTCGCGCGAAGGAGCAGCGTTCCTCTCGAGCAACTGCGCCGCGGTCACGATCATGCCCGGCGTGCAATAGCCGCACTGTAGTCCGTGTTTCTCCCAGAACCCTTCCTGAACGGGATGCAGTTCGCCATTCTGAGCCAATCCTTCGATCGTTGTTACGGCAGAGCCGTCGGCTTGAACGGCGAAGAGCGTGCATGATTTCACCGCCTGCCCATCGAGCATGACTGTACAAGCGCCGCACAGTGACGTTTCGCAGCCGACGTGCGTACCCGTCAGGTCCAGAACGTCCCGCAGATAATGAACGAGGAGCATGCGTGGCTCGACCTCATCGGTACGAGAGACACCATTCACGCTCAGATTGATAGCCTTTTTCATGAGCTACCTCACTTCTGAAGATTTAGTTTTTATGAAGAGTTATTCTGACGCGAACTTCTAAGCCACTTTGCCGCGAAAGTCAATGCCAACTTTGGCCACAGGTGGCTCAAACAGTGGCTTTGTGAATGCGTCGCTTCAAGCGGTGGATGCTGCGGCGAACCACTTTGAGCTGCGCGTGATCGTGAGCCGCTAGCGCCGCTTCTCGTTGCGTCTTCAATTCACGAATGCGCGCTTTGATCGCACTCTTATCGACACCCACAACCGCATGATGCTCGTGTTGAATGCCCAACGCATTCGAAAGCGCCACGATCAAATGTTCCTTGTTCATCTGCGTGTAACCCTTGACGGCCTCATGCTCGATACCTTTCGCCATTTCTCGCAGCTCGGCCACCGTCTTGTGTTTCAGTTGTTCGTACGTAACTTCAGCCATTTGCAAGCTCCTATTCAGTGCTGTGTGTAACTTCAAAAATTTGTTCGAGATGATGCCGCAGATGGTCCACGTAATCGCGTATCAAGTATTCGAGGGTCGCCGGTTTATTCCGGTCTACCAGGTTGAACGCGATTTGATCGAGGCTATGGTTCTCACGAGCTTCAGTCAGGATGTTTTCCGGTATGACTGAAACCGCGTGGAGCAGATGTAGATTGTAAGAACTCCAGAGCTGGATCAGATCCGGCCACGACTCGTCGCGATATTTTTGCGCGCTCACCCAACGCTCCTGTTCGTAACCCGGGAACACGAGATCGTCAGTGAACTGCGCCCGCACGAAACGCTGGTGGTTGTTGGCGGCAGAGTCGACTAAATGACCAAGGATCTCAATCGGCGCCCAGTTATCCTCGGATGCTCCGCGCCGGCTCTGTTCAGGCGTGATATCCCGCAGCCGCACAGTTGCGCTCAGGATCGTTTCACGAAAATCTGCTAAGAACTGATCATAATTATTTGGCGTTGACATGGAAGTTGGAATAATATCCCAGTTATCCGCAGATTTCACAGGTTATCTGTGTAATCTGTGGATGGTTTTCTCACTATATCCCGGAGATATCCCCATGAAGGTTGCTTCCCCCAGGCGCTCCTCGTTCAGCATTATCTGCTTGTTATTCCCCTTGCTAGTCGCTGCCACGAGCGCGTTCGCGCAAGAGAGCCCAACTTCAAAAGAGAAGGCAATCTACGATCAACTCAAAGCCTTCTCACTTACCGGTGGTGTCGTCGAAGTTAAAGGCGTCGTCCTCAAACGAGTGCGAGCCCAGATCACACTCAACGGTGTCGTCTATCTCAGCGAACCGGTTAACGGCGTCAGCACGGGCGCGGTGTTCATCGGTGAAGGGAAGTTTGTTGCCGAAACACCTGCCAACGACTTCGAAAGGGAAAACGTCAAGCGCCTGCTGGGAACCGACGTAATCGACTCCGATTTCAAAAACGCTGTCTTTAGATTCACTGACGACACCGCGAAAGAGTTTGGAGAGGCACGACCCGACGGAGCCGCTAACGAGCGTGCGCAAAAATTCGCTCGCGATCTCGACGAACGCATTCTGCGTGAGATTGGCGCGAACTTACCTGCGCGACTCGCCGTCTCACTTTTGAACGCAGAGAAACCCGGCTTCTTCTTTGCCAACTTCGACGGCGGTAAACGCGGTCGATTCTCAATGATCCTGGACCACCAGAATCGCATCCCGGTTGCAAACTTCGATATCAACGCTGGGGAGAAGGGATTGATCTGGTCGTACAACTCGGATGTCTATAATCCGGAAGTGTGGCTCGCCTTTTATTCAGAACAAGACTACCAGCGTGGCTCGGTCGAGTATTCCGATTGGAATGATCAGATCGACATCAAAAGTTATCAACTGGATATAGACCTGCGTGAGCACAGCAAACGAGTTCGACTAAACGCTCTTATCGAGGCGGAACCCAACCAACCAAACGTGCGTGCGATAACTTTCAAGGTAGGAGAAGATCTCGGCGAGTTTGACAATCAACGCCTGAAGAAACAGATGCGCATTAAATCTGCTCGCCGCGGTGGCGTTGAGCTTCCCGCCGTGCAGGAGGATTGGGAAGGCGGTTTCACAGTGTTTCTACCCGAAGCACTGAAGGCAAGAGAAAAACTGCAACTGAACCTCACCATGGAAGGCGACTTCATGAGAGACGTGGATGGAATCAACTGCCATTATCCGCGTTCCAACACGGGGTGGCTGCCGCGACACGGGTATCTCGATCGGGCTACCTTCGATCTCACCTATCGCTATCCCAAAAAGCTTCTCATTGCCAGTGTCGGCGCACGCGTCAGCGAGGAACTTGATCCGGAAGATAAAGACACGCTTGTCACCAAATACCAGATGTCGCAACCCGTGGCGCTGATAACCTTCGCACTTGGACCATTCAAGCGGCACAACGAGTCGATCAAGTGGGAGAAGGGAGGCGCTCCCACACCGCTGGAATTCAATTCATTAGGCGGTGAAATGGCCGCGATCAAAGAAGACTTTATTCTCGCGGAGCTCAACAACGCGGTCCGGTACTTCACGGTCTTGTTTGGCGACTATCCCTATCCAGCATTCGGAGCGGCGTTTCATCCGTACGGTTTTGGCCAGGGCTTCCCATCGCTATTGATGATTCCGCCAACCGATCGCGCCAGCAAATACACGTATCAGTTTATGGCTCACGAAACGGCGCACCAGTGGTGGGGCAATATCGTGGCGTGGCGCTCGTATCGAGATCAGTGGCTTAGTGAAGGGTTTGCTGAGTACTCCGGGATTCTCTACACGGGACTGCGAGACAGTTCGGGTGCAAAGAATGAACTGCTCGGAATGTTGCGGTCGTCGCTTAAGGACGCACCGATCACCACCACCGGTGTCGGCAAAGGACGCCTCGTTGATGTTGGTCCAATCATTTTGGGCCACCGGCTACAGACGAGTAAGACACTCGGTGCATATCAAGCTCTCATCTACAACAAGGGCGCTCTGGTATTGCGCATGCTCCACTTCATGTTGAGCAATCCCGGCAATGGTGATGGACAACCGTTTTTCACGATGATGACTGACTTTGTGGAGCGTCATCGAAACAAGACAGCTTCGAGTGACGATTTTCGAGCGGTGGTCAACGAGCACTTTGCCAAAACGCCAATCGCTAAAAAATACGGGATGACTGACCTGAACTGGTTGTTCTACCAGTCGGTTTATCAAACCGCTCTTCCGTCTTATGAGATGCAGTACAAGATCGAGGACCAGCCGGACGGAAAAGTCATGATTTCAGGAACAATCGTTCAGCAGAACGCGCCTGAGAATTGGGTGATGGTGCTGCCCGTCAAGTTTTCATTCGGCGCGAAGCAGGAGGCGTTGGGAACGGTATTCGTGCAAGGGCCTTCGAGCCCGTTTCAAATCCGGTTACCGATGCGTCCGAAGAAGGTCGAACTCGATCCCGATCGCTGGATACTCTCGGAGAAAATTTCGACGAAAGGTAATTAAGACAGGATTAACAGGATAATCCTGCAAATCCTGTCTGTGATCCTATCTGCAACCAGCCGCATCGAATGTTCGTTTAGGCCACATGCGGCGAATCGTTAAAATCCTTGCAGTACTGGCGGTGGCGTTGTTTATCTTGTCGCTCAGCCGCGATACGCTGCTCTTCTACGCCCGCGTCGCCAAGCTCTACACGCAAGAGCCCGATTCAAAGATTGCAATGCCTTTGCAAGATGTCTCAAAGAAGGCGGTCGCTGACACCTGGCATGCGCCGCGCGGAACAGGGCGCCTTCATGAAGGTCAGGACATCTTCGCGCCGAGGGGAACACCCATTCTTTCCGCGACGAGCGGCCTGGTCTACAGGATCGGGGAGAACAACCTCGGCGGGCAAACAGTTTCAGTGATCGGTTCAGGTGGTCGCGTTTACTACTACGCTCATCTCGATAGCTACGCTGCCGGACTCGAAGTCGGCGATCGTGTTTCGACTCGCACCGTGCTGGGCTACGTTGGCACAACGGGTAACGCACAAGGCACGCCGCCTCATCTTCATTTCGGTGTTTACACATTGAAGGGCGCGATCAATCCGCTGCCACTACTTACCGATCGCCCCGCACCAGTTCTTACAAAGAACAAACCAAAAGAGAGCAGAGCAAACGAACCTTAGTAAGCCGCAAAGCGGCTTTGCCCGAAAGCCCTGATCGGACTTCTCTTTATGCTTTTGTGCCTCTTCGTGGCAACTGCCCGTTTGTGGCCTAATTGACTCTCGCCGGGCCTTCGGCTTATTGTTCGCGACAATTTAATTCCCCTTGTCGGAAGGAGTTCACGATGCGACCTCGGTATCTCGCTGTCTCGATTCTTGTTCTCTCTTTAGTCCTTTCAGTTTTTCTGGCCCCACGATCTGAAGCAACTAGTTCGTCTCAGGATCCGCCGGCGCCACCCGCCCCCGTAGGGATGGGCCAGGAACGTCCCGGCCGCCCGGACCAACAACAACCGGAAATAAAACCTTACGAACGTGTGATCACCAAAGAAGCGAAATCGGATGAAGGTGTATTTACGATTCACACGATCAAGGAAAAGGTCTACTACGAAATTCCCAAGAGCGAGTTGATGAAGGAGTTTCTCTGGGTGAGCCAGATTGCCAGGACGACGCTTGGCGTTGGCTATGGCGGGCAGGCTGCGGGAAATCGAGTGGTGAAATGGGAGCGCAAAGGCAATCGCATCCTTTTGCGAAACGTCGTGTACGACGTTGTTGCCGATCCGAAGCTTCCCGTGTCGCGCGCGGTGCAGGCCGCAAACAACGACACGATCATCATGGCCTTCAATATCGAAGCCCTCGGTAAAGACGACTCAGCTGTCATTGACGTTACTCGGCTCTTCACGAATGAGGTCACAGAGTTTAGCGCCCGCACTCGTTTGCGTGCTCGTGGCTTCGATGCCTCGCGCTCCTTCATTGAGAAGACCAAGTCGTTCCCGACAAACATCGAAGTCGAAGTATCACAAACTTACACGTCACCACCGGACATGACGCCCGCCGGTGGTGGTGGTGCACCACAACCTCCACCCAATCCGTTCGCGCAGGGTATGCGTGCAGGAACAAACGCGACCGTCGTAATGCACTACAGCATGGTGAAACTTCCCGAGCAGCCGATGATGCCGCGTTTGTTTGACGAACGTGTCGGCTATTTCACGATTCGCAAGGTCGACTACGGCATTGACGAACAACGTGCTCCGCGGCGCACTTACATCACTCGCTGGCGTCTGGAAAAGAAGGATCCGAACGCCGAGATCTCCGAGCCAGTCAAGCCGATCGTTTATTACGTAGATCCGGCCACGCCGACGAAGTGGGTGCCGTGGATCAAGAAGGGAATTGAGGATTGGCAACCTGCGTTCGAGGCAGCAGGCTTTAAGAATGCGATCATCGCGAAGGAAGCGCCGTCAAAGGCTGAGGATCCTTACTGGGACCCGGAAGACGCGAGATATTCAGTCATTCGTTATTTGCCTTCAACAATCATGAATGCCTCAGGACCTCACGTGAACGATCCGCGCACGGGCGAAATTCTCGAGTCGGACATTCAGTACTATCACAACGTAATGAACCTGCAGCGCAATTGGTACTTCTTGCAGGTTGGCCCACTCGACGCGCGCGCAAAAAAACTTCCGCTGCCTGACGATCTCATGGGTCGCCTGGTCCAGTACGTTATTGCTCACGAAGTCGGACATACACTCGGCTTTCAACACAACATGAAAGCCAGCGCCACGTATCCGGTGGAAAAAATTCGCGATGCGCAGTGGCTTAAGACGATGAGCCACACGCCGACCCTGATGGATTACTCACGCTTCAACTACGTGGCCCAGCCCGAGGACAATATCCCCGTCGAGGATCTCATTCCGCAGATCGGGCCGTATGACAAATGGGCCACGATGTGGGGGTACAAACCGATTCCCGGCGCGAGGACGCCTGACGAAGAGAAGAAGACGCTGGATGAATGGGCCAGAGGACAGGATTCAAAACCGTGGCTGCGTTTCTCGACATTCGCTTCACGTGGTTCCGATCCGGGTGAGAACACTGAGGCTGTGGGTGATGGTGATGCGATCGTCTCAACCGGACTCGGTATCAGGAATTTGAAACGCGTGGCCGACATGCTGTTGGCGGCCACGTCCCGCCCGGGTGAACCGTACGACGATCTCGAAGAACTTTACGGAGGCATGCTGGGCCAGTGGGCTACTGAGTTGAACCACGTCACCTCGATTGTCGGCGGCTTCAACTCGCAGCAGAAACACGCTGGTCAGGACGGTGTGCGCTTCGTGATTGTGCCTAAAGAACGGCAGGCTGCCGCAGTGCGCTTTCTTAACGAGAACGCGTTTGCGACGCCTTCGTGGGCGATTAAGCCTGACATACTGAGACGCATCGAACCTGCGGGGGCGATAGCGCGCGTGAACGCAGCGCAGGAGCGGGTCTTGAACTCGCTTTTCAGCAACACGCGTTTCGATCGTTTAGTTGAGCAGGAGGCGATCGATGGAATGGCGGCGTACCGCCCGGCGGATTTCATGTCAGACGTTCGCCGCGGAATCTGGAGAGAACTCGAAGGCGGGCCCGTGCGGATCGACGTCTACCGGCGGAAGCTTCAGAACTCGTACATCGATTTGCTCTCGGCGAAGTTGAATGTACGGCCGGCAGTGACGGACGACTATCGTGCGCTGATCAAGGCAGAGCTTCGCGATCTGAGTGCAGCGATTGGTGTGGCGATGACACGAGCCACCGATCGCCAAACGCGCGCGCATCTTGCTGATGTTCGTGATCAGATTGCGAAGGCGTTGGATCCGAAGTTTGCCGCGCCTGCGCCGCCAACGCCGGTCTTTCCGTTTGGGTTTGACGACTCAACGGCGTTAGAAGATTTCGATTCGCGTGATTGCTGGGTGGATTATTCCATTCGAATCAGGCCCCGAGAGCAGTAAGATTTTGCACGAGGGGCGGCCACGGAGGCCGTCCCTACAAAGGCCCAAGTACGATCCGCAACAACTGTAGGGGCGGCCTTCCGTGGCCGCCCCTACTTCGCATCTGTTATCTAAGATTTTATTCGTTCGCGTTCGAGCAGGTTGGTTGTGTGATCGGTGACGCTTGAATGCGCGGGATGCGGGGAATGGAGGGCTGGAGGTTCGTTTGCGGGTTGCTCCAAACGCGGTTCCTGCCGCTGTGGACGGATCAAGAGTCCGGCGATGATGTGTCCGATGCCTGACGTCGCCGGCAACAAACCAAGCAGCCAGATGATCTTCACGACGGGATCGATCTCAAACGGAATCTGGCTGATTATTTCAGGCGGCAATTTCAGGACGAGTGCTGCCGAAAGGTAGTACAGGAACACCGTCATTCCAACGCCTGAAAACAACGAGACCACACCTTTGGAAATGTGATCCTCACGCTTCTCAGCGGGTGTTTTCCGTTTTCTAAATTCGATCCACGGTCGGCCAGCAGGCTTGGATTCAGGTGAGATCTCCGCGATCTCCTGATTCATGCGGTCAAGTGCGCCCGAGACTTCATCTGATACGTGGTCAACCTTGAGGTTCTTGACCATCTCCTTGATCTTGGGCAATGGACCGCGATCGCTTCTGGCAACAGCCTCGCTGAGCGCAACCGCTTTTCCAATTACCTTGAGGTTCGCGCCACACACGCGGCAATACTGCATCGCTTGAGATTCTGTACCGCATTGAGGGCAGAACATAAATGTCGAAACGTACCTGAGACTGATTTGGTTCCATAGGTCGTGTATGACCTATAGGTCCTATTCGTAACTCAGCGCTTCCACCGCATCCTGTCGCGCCGCGCGCAGAGCCGGATAAAGAGCCCCGATCGTACCACCCAGCAATCCAACCGCAAGCGCGATGAGCACCCAGCGCGGCTCAATCTCTATTGTCAGACTCGTCACGCGCATCACTGCCGCGCGCGCCAGCATCGTCAACAACACTCCCACTGCAACACCGAGGACACTGACGATGATCGCCTCCTGCTCAATCACCCAGGCAATCGAAGTCTTCGACATACCAAGGGACTTGAGAATTCCGATCTGCCGTGTGCGTTCGGTCACAGTCGTATACATCGCCAGCAAAATCACGAGCATACTGATCGCTGCCGCAACACCCACCACTACCTTGATAAATACATTCAACGCCGGAACACCACTCGCATAAATCTCCGGAAGATCGCGCGTGAAGATGAGTTGATCGTCAGGAAAACGCTGCAGAATTTGCGCAGCAACCTCTTCCTGTTTGGACGGATCAGTACACGCGATGAGGATAGCTGACGCGCGATTCTCGGCGCCCTCCTGTTCCTGTATCGTCTTCAGCGGCACCTTGATGCGCCCGCCTCCAGGTGGTTCGTATACACCAACAATCTTAAATGGCCGCTCGAAAAGCCGAACCGTGTCGCCTACGTTCGCGTTTCGGTTTCTCTGCCACTCCGGATCGATGATGGCTTCATCGCCTGATGCCAGTTTTCGTCCTTCGCGAATCGTGATGCCCGCAAGGTTCGCATACTGGTCATACTCAATCCCGTCGATCAGCCGTTGTCCAAACCCGGAGTCGCTCTTGTCAAACGTTTGCCCGATTGGAGTTGCCGCCCGGACGCCGGGAATCGCGGCGAGCTCGGCAACGTGTGACGTCGGCAGACGGAACTGGGCGCCGCCGCCAAGCCCAATCGATCCCGAAGCGCGGATCATAAGCTCTGCGCCAATGTTCGACTCTCGTCGACCACGTTCATGCAACACACCACGTGCAAGACCGACGGTGAAAACGATGAGCAGCACTCCCACAGCCGTACCCAAAATGCTAACTGCGGTACGTGCAGGTCGATGAGCGATATTTGAAAGTACGAGGCTATCCATAAGACGTTGTAATCGCGGGCTCCGATCCAGGATACGATGCCACGCGTTGGGGAGCGTGCGCCAGGTAAGCACCAGGAGGCCGATAGAAGTCCAACTGACAATCGCCGCCTTGCGCACAAGGGCGAGGGCAAGTCCGGCTGCGGGCGTAAAGCCGAGTCCCTTTTGCAAAATGACCTCGGTGCCGCCTTCGTAGACTCCGATTGTTCCAGGGACGAATGCGAATGCAAAGTTAATAACTTTTGTCAGCGACTCGATGATGTAAGCCTGGGCCACTTGCGGCTGAAAGCCCAGCATCTGGAGTGCAAGATAAACCTCCACGACGCTCGCCGCGTGCGCCAGCAGATTACACACTATCATCAAAAAAAACGCCGCGGGATGATGTTTGTAGAAGTCATAAACTTTCGACTCCAGGTTATAGATGTGGTGGCGTCGCTTGAGTATGACTTTCGGGCTGAGTCGTAGTTGGGCCAGCCGATCGATGATCCACGTCAGGAGCATGACGCGGCGTTTTGCGGCAATCACCGCGATCAAGATTCCCAGCGCGGCAACAGATGCGATTACCAACAGGACCATGTAGACGGGCGGAGGCAGCGGATACCTTGCCAGCATCACACAAGCGCCGCTCAGCACGAAAAAAACAACCGAGAGGTTGTAGAGCAAGTTATCTACAACTAACGCCGGGACACCATACGTCAGCGGCACTCGTTTTCTGAGCAACGCGACCTTGGTTGCTTCTCCGAGTAGTGGACCAGTGAAGGTAAGAAAACTGATTGCTTCACCACCGAGCCGCGCGGCGAAGGCCTGGCGAAACGTAATGCGCCGGTGCTCGGGCGGCACCGCGGCGCGCATCGCGATCGTGCGCAGGAAGTGACGCAACCCGCTTAGACCAAGGATCACAAAGAAGCCGAAACCAACGCGCAGCAACGCGTCGAAAAGAGGCTGGACGCCGACGCGATTGATGACAAAGATGAGCAGACCAAGGCCGAGCAGAAAGGCGAGTGTCTGAAGCCAAACGAAAGACCGTCGTGAGTTGCTAGTAGTAGATTCCGGTTCTTCGGAGAGTTCTTCTGTTTCACCGGCTGGCCAGTTTTTCGCAAACTCTTCTCTCGACTCAATCAAAGCGATGCACTCACTCCTCGGGTAGTTCTCCCGCAAAGGCGCAAAGTTGTAAAGAAAGCTTCAGTCGTTCTTTGCATCTTTGCGGCTTTGCGGGAGAGATTCTGTTAGCTCCTTCACGACATGTCCGGGGAACGTTCTGAATCCCTTTTCCCAAAGCTCTGGAACGGGAGTGCTATCATCGCGTAAATTTCCGGTTAATGCCAACAGCGTCGGCATAAAACTGAGACTGTCGTAAGGCGTCTCGATGTTGAGCGCACGCGGAAGACTGGTCTTCTCGCCACCGGCAATCATGAAAACCGAATGCGTCGAGATGCGGAAGAACGAGCCGTGATTGCCGCCCGGATTGAATCCGCGAACGTCGAAGTTCCAGTGGTCCTGCGCCACGATCAGCATGTCAGGCTCGACGAGCTCACGCTTGCGGCGCGCGTAGTTTCTCATCAGCCGGGTATCTTCACTGAGACTCGGGTCTTGCGTTGAAAGACTCTCTATGGGATGGCGCGCCAGTTCTTCGTGAAGTCCCACCAGGCCGTTTGAGTAATGAGTTTTGTGCAAAGCTTCCAGCCACTCGGAATCTGTATGCCACGCGCTGAGCCACCCCGTCTTGTCGCCGCCCGGCACTTTCAAATTCGGGTCTTCGAAGATCTGCAACGGTAGGCCCGCTTGCCAACTGATCGCTTTGAACTGCAAGCGGCCATCCGCATCCTGTGTGAGGTTGCTGATCGGCAGGTACCGAAGACTCAACTCACCACGAGCATTGCGACGAGAAACCAGGAGAGCCTGACGATTTGCGCCGGCTGTCACCCAGATTACATCCTCGTCGATGTCGCGATCGTCGATTAAGGGAAGAACAAGGTCACGCGAGAGCCTCGTCGCGATGATATCGATCGGTTTATTCGTCACTCCACGCTGAACATTGTTTCTTACCGAGATTCCGTGAAGCATCGAGAAGTAGTCGATCTGTAAAAAACTCCGTTCGACGTTCAACGATCCATCACTATTCAGAACCAGGCCATCCGGACCAAGCCCGACGATGTAATTCTGAAGTTGATGGATTGTGTTCCGGTTACCCATCGACTCCTTTGGAATTATGGATGGGATCTTTACCTTCGAAGGCGCGAAAGCTTCTGATGAAAGCGACAACAGGTTGTAAAGTGTGGCCGCATACTCACTGTAGCGACGATGTTCACCCTGCCAGCGATCGAGCTGCACCCAGATACGCTTCGATGCATCGTCGAGACCGGCGTCCTGCTGTTCTTTCGTGAACTTTTTGGGTTGTGCCTGCCAGAGTTTACGTTGTTCCTCGATAGCGCGGTTAAGCGCGGCCAACTCGTTAGTTAATTCATTCAAATCTTTCTGCCATTCATTTCGTCTTTTATCGATGACGGCGAAGAAGGCATTAGTCGCAGCTTTGCGGACTTCCGGCTTGAGATCATTGCGCTGGAGTTGCTGCAACAGAATGTGCAGCACGTTCAAATCGCTGGCGCGAAGATGTACCGATGCACGTTCATTACCGTCGAAGTCGAGCATCGCGGTTGGATACGTGGTGCTTTCGCCCTTGAGGTAGTAAGTGTCTGGCGTCGTAGTGGTAATCAGGGGTACAAGGGGATTGACGCCTTTGATCGAATAGTCGAGCATCAGGCGACGTTTCGTAACGACGTGATGGCCACCGCCGGTCCTGCTACCGAGAAATTTTACGAGATTGTAACCCTGGCTGTAGATCCTCTCGTGAGTATTGAAGCCGTGATCTGAAACGACGACGAGCGCTGTTTCCTCAGCCATCGGACTCTTCTGGATGGTGGTCCAGATTTGTCCGATAATAGCGTCCATCTGCTTCAGCACAAACAGGTGCGACTGCGTGTCGTTGTTGTGATGCCCGATGTGATCGAAATCGGGTATGAACAGATCGAGATAGCGAAGCTTTGGATCCGCCAACCTGGTGAGCAACTCCCGCACGAGCTGATCCGTTAAGGCGCTTCTAAGCTCGAACCCCAGCGTCCACTCGTCAAACAGTTCCTTGGGTGATTTCAGGAAACGGTTCTGCAAACTACTCTGCAAAGTCGAATACCGCGGGCCGCGTAGAAACAACGAATACGTGATGTATCGTTCGTTGTGTGGATAGGCGTCGGGCAGCAGCGGCAGTCCGAGCGAGTCCATCACTTCGACTGCGCGCATATCGACTCGCGCGCCACTAATGCCTCCTACGTAGAGTTGCCAGAAGTTGAGGTAGTCGTAGGTATCGAGTGTATAACGATCGAATTCGACGTTTCCTTTAATTTGGAGGTGCTGGCCCGTTTCGAGTAACGACCAGGCAGGAGCGGACAGGCTCATACCGCGAACGTAAAAGTTGGAGAGCCTCGCGCCGCGTTGGTAGAAGATGTGGTCGATCCAGGGCAGGACGCTCTTGCCTGATTGTGGATCGCGTTGCTTCACCAAACGATCGACTAAATCGTAGGGTAGTCCATCACATTTGATGACGACCACGCGTTTTGTTTGGGCGAGTGAAGCACTGGCGGTGCAGAGGAGAAAAAGAAGTATTACCGCCTTCTTTGCGAAACTTTGCGCCTTTGCGCGAAAAGATCCGTTCGCGCAAAGACGCAAAGAATGCAAAGGCACGCAAAGGATATTGAGTGCTCTACGCCTGCACATCATTACGGTTGACCGGTATTGGCTGGTGAACCGCTGACAGTCGCAGCGACTGGCTGGATTCGTGGGTTCTTACCGTGGAGGTACTCAGTCGCAAGATCGCGCAGCGCTTTGTCGATATCGTTGTTCTGTGAAATTCGCAGCAGCTCATTCTTCGCCTTTGAGCTGTTGATGCGCGAAAGACTGTCAAGACAGGCGCGGCGCGTTTCCTCGTCCCTTGTGCGCGCGAAGATTTTCGCCGTAGCTGCCGCGGCGCTTGATCCCGCTTCAGGCCCGTGCTCCGCGATGAAGTGCAGCGATCTTCTGACGTCTTCGAGGTTCCAGGTTATATCTACATTCGCACTCGACTTTGCAATCTGCTGCAAGAACCTTGTGTGATACTGGAGTCGCCTGGCAATATCGAGACGATTCTCCATGTCGTCCGTAAGTTCCTCACGATGGACGTACATCCCAAACGTCAGAACGTTGATAGCGCGCAAGGCAAAACGTGCTTTAGCTCCATGCTCCAACGGCATCATCTCAGCACGCCGGTCACGTTCCATCTTCGCGGCCAACCCTTCCGGATCTTTTGCAAAAGCGAGTAGCGCCTGGTATTGCGCGAGGGCAATGCCGGCTTCAGCATTCAAGTCGTTTTCGAACGGATTCACTGAGATCGTTTCGAGCCGTCCACTGACTTCCGAACGAAGCTCAGGATCCATCGAGGTGTTGAGCGCAAGCAACAGTTTCAGTTGGGAATACGTCTGCAAACGCGAAGGTTGATTGACGTCTATCCCGCGGCGACCGGTCACGAAATCGAAAACTGTGCGGCCGAGAAAGAACGGCAGATTACCGAACTTCGAAAGCGACAGGATATTTCGCGTGACATCATTCAGCACGCGGCGCGACATCTCGCGCTTCTTGGGATTGTAGCTGTCGCGGAAATCGACAAGCAGCATCGGAATCTTCGGATTATCGAGACCGTAGAGACCGAGCGGAATCATCTCCACTGCCTGTGCGCCCGGTGTTTGACTGTCGACCGGGTGATTCTCGGAATCGAAGTAGCGGGTTTCAACATAACCTTCCCACTTCAGTAGTCGCTTGTCGGTCCAGGGATTGGCGATGTTGAGAAAGCGTCCGCTATACCGCGTAGCTGGTTGCTTGAGCAGATCTCTTTTAGCGACCCAGAGCAGCGCGTGAGTCGCGCTTCCGTCAGGCATCAGCAGTGGTTCGAAGTAGAGGGATTCCGATTCAGCTCTTTGGCGCAGTAGTTCCCAGTTGTGCCCGCGCTCGTCTCGAGTTTGCGTCGTCTTTTTCGCGTAGTAGCTCTGTAAATTTGAATCGTCGACGAGTCCGCCAAATGTCTTATCGGTTAGCATCAGACGCGCCTGGATCGTCGATAGCTCCGCGCGTGTGAAAGCCGATTCACCTTTGACAGCTTCATAGAGCGCCAGCACGGAGAGAGCGCGGATGATGTGCGACCGGCGATAGTCGCTGCTATTACGCCTGTAAGAACTGGTTGACGCCTTTATCGGAGTGCCGTAAGGGTCGAGCAAAATATTTTGCAACGCAGTCCAAAAGATTTTGTCCCACACTTCGCTCTCGGGCGATGCGAGATCGAGTGCCGGCGGCGGAGTCTTCGTCAGTTTTTCTTTGTTGCCGACTCGCGTGTAGAAGAAGGGAACCGCTGCAGCAAGGCGCTGTTTGAGCGTCGGCCGCGTGTAGGTGAGTGGCCAGACGTAGCGCAGTCGATTGTTTTCAGCAATGTCGTCGCCGAGGGTGTCGCGCAAAATAGACACTAGTGGTATCCATTTGTCGTTTTCAGTCGACTCTTCTGTGAATTGCAGCCCGGCAAGTCGTGCATGCACCGTGATCAGTTCCGCGCCGCCCGCGACCTCAACGCGTTCGAGCCTTAGGATCTGAGACAGTACTACAGACGGATCAGTTTCCGCAGAGTCGAGAACGTCTTTGGCTTTGGTGATTGTCGGGACTAACGGTGAGATAACGAGCAGAAAAGCTATGAAAAAGCTCGCCCTCAGGTGCCAGTGCCTACGCCTTTGGATCTTCATCCTCGTTGGTTTGAACACTCAAAATCTGGCAGATGGGGAGTTTATGCTGCATCCGTAAACTACATGTTTTGAAAGACGCTCAAATACTTTCAAGTACGGCATTTCGACTGCAATAGTCATGCCCCGTAAAGGGGTCAAAACTAATATACATTACTCTAAGCGCTCGTGGACCGATTTTGTATCAGGCGTGTGACACGTCCTGCATTGTAACAATCCGTCATCGGATGCGATTCAGTCATGGCTTCGTTGCCGTCATTGAGACGATTGTCGATGAGGCATCGTTAACGCGTAACTGTTATTTGTAACAGGTTCTCACCGCGCGGATTTGTCGGCGTGACCTGAGGATTGTCCGGCGGTCTCGAGTTCTTTAGTGTCCTTCGCCGGTGCTTGCCAGCCCGCGCGTCCGAGGATACCGAGACTGAACCGGATCGGGACTGCGAAGTTTGAGGCCTGGTTTTCAGTGAAGACCGCAAAGTTGACTCCGATTACACGACCAGAAGGACCAAACAGCGGCGCGCCCGATCCTCCTTCGGCTGTACGTGCGTCGTATACGATCCTGCGAACGTCCAAATCGGTGATGTTACCTTGCGTCGTGAGTGGTTGAATGCGTTTCGTTTCCGCGAGGTATCCGAGTTGGGCCATGGGCGTGCCGTAGCGTTGTTGTATTCCTCTCGACTCTGCGTCATCGAGCAGTGCGAGCATGCGATCGGGACCAGACGGGTAACCCATCATGACCACTGTCTTACCGACCGCCACTGCATCCGGATCCGTTTCCAAAGGAAGCACCGGGATCGTTTCCGGAATCTGAGGCAGCATCAGGCTACACACGGCCAGGTCGTCTCTTTGCGAGGCGGTTTTGAACTCGAGCGGTATCGGCTGCGTGAAACCTGGAAAATAAGCAATCAGTCGTCTCAAACGAGGCTGGGCCTTGAGACTCGCGCCGATACTTTGTGCACGATCGTCTGCAATCCATGGTTGAGCGATGTGGCGATTCGTCATCACGAAGCCCTGGCCCACATGAAAACCGGTACCCACAAACTCATACTCCGCGATCGCCGCATTTCCTTCCGGCGTTAACGTCTCGGGGGGGCCACTCTGGACCGCGGCTCCGCTGTCGTTCAGTTGCGCCTCGGCCCAGCGGAGTGGCCGGCCTGTGCCTGCCTCAACAAAATAGTAAGAACCTGCAATCAGGCAAACCCCACTCCCGTACTCGCTCCGAAGCTTTACCGCCAGCGAAAGACTGTTTTGTAACTGCTTGGTCGACTCGTCAATGTTACTTATCTGTTCATTCGTCTTGGTGACCTGATTTCCCATCTGGTCAACCTTGGCGCTTAGGTCGGATGTGAGGCGGCGGTTTCGCTGGATCTCCTTGTACATCGCGAAGCCGAGATAAAGCACGCCGCCCACCAGCGCGACCGCGATGGCCAGCGTTATCAACTTCGTGCTCGTATTGATTTCGCGTACGAGTTCGCGGGTAAACTCGCGTAAGAAGACCTTCGCATCGTCGCGCCTGGCCGTCGCTGCGGATTCGATCGCCGCGGCTTCAATGAAGGGCGCCACGTGCGTCTCGCGAGACGAATTAGGCACAACGGCCGGAAGCGCGCGAACCGGAAAGAAGTGAAGGACGAGTTCGGAGTCTCTGATCCGAACCTCGTCGCCGTCGCGAATCTCGCTACCCGGAGCGATGGGTTCGCCGTTCAGCGTCACTGCGGTGGACGGGTCGTAACCGGTGATACGATACGAACCATTCTTCCGGCTCAATTCGAGCAAGACGGTATTCGCCGCGCTTTTAGGAAGACTGGACGAGCGGAGCCGCAGGTCACAGCCTGCGGAAGCCCCAATGCGAACGCTGTCATCGGTGAGGATTTCGGTATGCCGGTCGTCGCCCGAAGAAATGTGGATAACCAGGCCAGATGCCATAAAGAGTTTACAAAGCCCTCGGAGCACATTCTACAATGAAGTCGCGTGGAAGAGTTAACGTTAATGGTGTTAGCATGAAGTTGAAGTGAGGAAGTGACTTTGGCGGACGTGGATTTTATAGATGACCGTGATTGTCTGGTCGACCTGGCGCCTATCGCCGCGGCTTCGATCCAGCATCATGTGTTTGTTTGTACGGGGAAGTCTTGCTCGTCGGTAGGGAGCGCAGAGGTTCTGGATGCGTTTGGGCGTGAGCTTAAGGCTCGCGGGCTTCAGTACGGCAAGGCGAAGAAGGGTTGCAATCCGAATGGGTCGGTAGTGTTGACTGAGTGTGCGTCAGTCGGGTTTTGTGCGATCGGCGCGGCGGTGATGGTTTATCCTGATGGCGTTTGGTACGCGCAGGTGCGGGCTGGTGACGTTCCGGAGATTGTCGAGGAACATATTGTGAATGGCCGGCCCGTTGAGCGACTGGCGCTATTACGAGTCCCAGCGAGACTTTGACCCCTCCTTGGAGTGCGGCGGCGGGGCGCCGCGTTGTTATCGATCATGCTCGATGGCAGACCAAAGCGGCGCCAGGCCGCCGCACTCCAAGGGAGACGTCCTATGGTTTCCAACGGAGGACGGGCTTGCGGGCCGCGGTCGCTTCGTCGAGACGACCGATGCGCGTGTCATGAGGCGCGTTCAGCACGAGCTCCGGATCCTCTACAGCCTCACTCGCAATCGATTTCATCGCATCAATAAACTGATCGAGTTCCTGCCGTCCGACTGACTCCGTCGGCTCGATGAGCATCGCTCCCTGCACGATCAACGGGAAGTAGATCGTCATCGGATGGAATCCGTAGTCGATCAAACGCTTTGCGATATCCAGCGTGTGCACTCCTTTGCGCGACTGGCGCTTGTCCGTAAACACAACTTCGTGCATCGGCGCGCCGGCGAATGGTTTGTCGTAGTCATCGACGAGACCCGCCGCAATATAACGAGCGTTCAGCACGGCGGCCTCCGTCGCTTCACGCAAACCGTCGTTGCCGTGAGTCAGCGTGTATGCAAGCGCGCGCAACATCATGCCGTAGTTTCCAAAGAACGCTTTCACGCGGCCAATCGATCGCGGCTGATCGTAATCAAGGCGGAACGTCGACTCATTAGACTTCACGATCCGAGGCACAGGCAAAAACGGTTCGAGCTCTTTCGTACAGCAACAAGGACCGGAGCCTGGTCCGCCTCCGCCGTGTGGAGTGGAAAAAGTTTTGTGCAGGTTCAGGTGAATCACGTCGACGCCCATGTCGCCCGGGCGCGCCACGCCGACGAGCGCGTTCATGTTAGCGCCGTCCATGTAAACGAGGCCGCCGGCTTCATGAACGATTTCGCAGATCTGTTTGATGTTGCGCTCGAATAGTCCGAGGGTGTTTGGGTTGGTCAACATCAAACCCGCCACCTCACCGTGCGCGCAAAGTTCACGCAAGTGATCGAGGTCGGTAAGACCTTCGGCGGTCGATTTGATTGTTTTGACAGAGAAGCCCGAGAGGTGCGCCGAGGCCGGATTGGTTCCGTGCGCTGAATCGGGAATCAGCATAGTACGTCGATGTGAAGCGGCGGCGCCATCACGTGCATCGAGGAACGCGCGAATGATCATGATACCGGTCATCTCGCCGTGCGCGCCTGCGGCGGGCTGCAAAGAAATACCGGGCAGGCCTGTAATCTCGGCGAGGTGTTGCTGTAGTTCGTAAATCACCTGCAACGCGCCTTGCGCGTCCTGCTCGCCAGTCAACGGATGAAGATTGGCGAATCCCGCGATCCGCGCGACTCGTTCGTTGAGCCGCGAGTTGTACTTCATCGTGCACGAGCCCAACGGATACATGCCGAGATCGATCGAGTAGTTCCAGGTCGACATGCGAATGAAGTGACGAATCACGTCGACTTCGCTGACTTCCGGCATGCCTTCGAGATCGTCGTCACGACGAAACTCAGCGGGAATGTCGAGTGTGCTTTCGTCGACGTCGAGAGCAGGCAGACGATATCCGATTCGGCCTGTCTGCGAGCGCTCGAAGATGAGTTGCTCGTTAGGACTGATGTGCTTGGTGACTTTTGTGATTCCAGTCGTCATAAGACTAACAGGTCCTAATAGGACCTATATTGTTGAGAGGTCCTCAACCAGTGAATCGATCTGTGCGCGGCTGTTGGTTTCAGTCACGCAGACAAGAAAATCGTTTGGCCGATCGGGCATGAATTGCGACAGGGCAATGCCGCCGTCGATCTCTTTCTCCTTGCCCAAACGCGCAAGCAGTTCCACCGCTTTAGTCGGGCCGCGCACCACGAATTCATTGAAACAAGGCCCGGAGAAGGGAAGTGAATAACCCTTTACTTTGGCGATCGCCCGCGCCGCATACGCCGCTTTCTGCGCGCACTGATATGCGGCTTCCTGAACGCCACGCCGGCCCATCGTCTCCAAATACACAGTTGCCGCGAGCGCAATTAGTCCTTCATTAGTGCAGATGTTGGATGTCGCCTTCTCCCGGCGAATATGTTGTTCGCGAGTCGCGAGTGTCAGCACAAAACCCCGGCGCCCTTGTTTGTCGTAAGCCTCGCCGACAAGACGGCCCGGAATCTGCCGCGCATATTTTTCGCGCGTGGCAAAGAGCCCGAGGTATGGACCACCAAACGACAGCGGTACTCCAAACGACTGTCCTTCCGCAACCACAATGTCAGCACCACACGCACCCGGCGATTTCAACAGTCCCAAAGACATTGCCTCGGTAATCACAACCACCAACAGGGCGCCCTTCGCATGGGCCGCATCGGCCAAAGCAGAAACGTCCTCGATACAACCAAAGAAGTTTGGCGATTGAACGACGAGTGCTGCGGTCTCGTTGTCGACTGCCTCCGCCAGCAACTTCCACGACTGTCCCGTCCGTTCGTCAAACGGAACCACTTCCAAGTGGATCCCCGCGTGCTGAACATACGTTCTTACAACCTCGAGATACTGAGGATGCGCGGCGGTCGAAGCGATCGCTTTCGATCTTTTTGTTACTCGCTCCGCCATCAACACGGCTTCGGCGAGTGCGGTCGAACCGTCGTACATCGAAGCGTTCGCCACTTCCAGCCCCGTTAACTGGCAAACGAGAGTCTGAAACTCGAAGATCGTTTGCAGGGTGCCCTGCGAAATTTCGGGCTGATAGGGAGTGTATGCGGTGAAAAACTCAGAACGCGACAGGAGGTGATCGACGATAGTCGGAATGTAGTGGGAGTAAGCGCCGCCTCCCATGAAGCTGACGCGCCTGGCCGCAGGGTTACGCGCCGCCATCTGTTCAAACCGCTCGAGGAGCTCTATTTCCGAGAGTGCGGCGGGCGTGTTGAGAGGCCGTTGTAAACGCAAATCCTGAGGAATCGAATCAAACAGATCCTCCGGCGACCGTAGCCCAATTGCCTCGAGCATTTCTATGCGCTCTTCCGGCGAGTTAGGAATGTAGCGCAAGATTATTCGCTCTCAGCTTTCGTAAAATCTTCATACTCCGCGGCGGTCAACAAGCTGTCGACTTCGCCTGGGTTCGACATTTTCACGCGGATCATCCAGCCGTCGCCATATGGATCCGAGTTAACTGTTTCGGGTTCGTCGGCGAGTGATTCGTTGATCTTTACGACTGCGCCGGCGACGGGAGTGAAGACTTCGGAGACCGCTTTAACCGATTCGACCGAGCCGAATGATTCATTTGCTGCGAATTCATCGCCGGCTTTTGGGAGTTCGACGTACACTACGTCACCCAATGAGTCTTGCGCGTAGTCGGTGATGCCGATGATGGCCTGATCACCGTCCACTCTTACCCATTCATGATCTTTACTGTAGTGCAGGTCTTCCGGAACGTTCGCCATGGATCCTCCAATTTTGTTAATCCCTAAAATCCTGTTTCTATTTAGCCCTTTTGTAAAATGGCGCCTTCACGATTTGCGCACCTACGAGCCGTCCTCGCACGTCAATCTTAATCTCCTGACCCACACTCGCATACTCAATTGGCACGTATGCGAAGCCGATATTCTTCTTAAGAAATGGCGCAGGACTGCCCGATGTTACTTTTCCTACTCGCTCGCCATTCACGACGACTTCCTGATCATCGCGAGCGATACCGCGGTCAGTCACTTCAAACCCGACAAGTTTCCGCTTCACGCCTTCCGCTTTCTGACGGGCCAGTGGTTCGCGGCCAATGAAGTCGCCTTTGTCCAGTTTGCAAATCCATCCGAGATTGGCTTCGAGCAGAGTCGTCGTCTCGTCAATCTCATGACCGTACAAAGCCATTCCCGCTTCTAGTCTGAGTGTATTGCGCGCAGCGAGCCCACAGGGAAGGACACCGGTAGATGAACCTGAGTCTCCTGCTTCAAGGATCTTGTTCCACAATTGCTCGGCGCGATCCGCCGGCGCATAGACTTCGAAACCGTCTTCACCCGTGTAACCCGTGCGCGAAACAATGCCTGCAACTCCATCAACACTGCCTGGACTGAAGTGGTAATACTTGATCTCAGCGAGCGGCAAGTCAGTCAACTTCTGAAGAATTGACTGCGCATCCGGACCTTGCAGCGCGAGCTGGCAGTAATCGGAACTCACATTGCTCAACTGGACCGACTCACCGGAATGATGAGACTTGATCCATTCCCAATCTTTTTCGGTGGTACTCGCATTCACGACCAGCAGCAAGTGGTTCTCGGCGAGTCGATAGACAAGCAGATCGTCAATTACCGTTCCTTGCGGAGTTGTCAGCGCGGTGTACTGTGCCTGACCGTCGACGAGCTTGGTGACGTCGTTGGAAGTCAAACGGTTAATGAAAGCGATCGCGTCCGTGCCGCGAACGTCAATCTCGCCCATGTGTGAGACGTCGAACAGGCCGGCGTGGGTCCGTGTACGCAGATGTTCTTCGATAGTTCCGGCGGGATACTGGACCGGCATGTCCCAACCGCCAAAATCGACCATGCGACCGCCTGATTGCCGGTGGGCGCTGTTGAGTGGCGTCTGTTTCAGTTGCGGAGCGGTTGCCGTCAAGTTACTCACCACGCGCGCGCTGAGTTACGAGCATCGCGTTGTTTGGATCAAGTAATAACAGGTGAAGTCGCAAGCTAGCATGCGCGGTGCGGTGCGTCAAGCGAGGTAGGAAGATGGTAATGATGCAGTTGGAAGTTCAGGAGCGCCTCCTTGGAGTGCGGTGGCCTGGCGCCGCTTTGTTCTTGATCTCGTGATCAAAGGCCAAAGCGGCGCCAGGTCGCCGCCCTCCAAGGAGGCACCGGGTAATTAACAGGCCTTTTAGAAGTTTCGGGTGTCTTAGAAGTTTCGGGTGTCGACGTCGACCTTCTGACCCAACGTGAAGAAGACACGCATCGTGTCGGGGCGGCGGTCGTATGACGCGGGCACGAAGGGTGCATCCTCGCGTAAGGCGGATTCAAACTCGTCCAGCATGCGCCTGTCGCGTGGAGGTTGGACCACATCGGCCAGTGAAGCGGCGCCATTACTGAACACGTCCAGACCTACGATCATATCGTCCTCGTCATTGTAGTAACTGGTATGCGAGTGTGCGTAGGCACGAGTCATGGCGGCCAGTCTGCCACTTGGGTTCAATGTAGGCGAAAGGTCAGAGACGTCCGCGCGGCTCCTGGCGAAGTCTTCCGGACTGTAGAGATCGTATACCGGTCTTGTTTGCAGCAGAAATACGTCACTGTTCTGAAGCGCCGCCTCACGCAGTGCGACGAAATGCGGACGAAGCGCCGCAAACATCAGGAAGAACATGATCACCGACGCGAAAGACCCGACCGTGTAAGGCATCAAACGCGGCTCGAGAAAACGTGCAATGCGATGGCCGATACCAGGGTTAGGAGCTTGCCGCCGAGCAGCCGCTTCAATCGTCAGTAGATCAGAAATCGTGTCGGCCAGATCTGAGGGCGCCGTGGGACGCGTCATTGAACTCAAACTGCGAGTCAGTGACCTTAAATCCGCGACCTCGGCGCGACACACCGGGCAGCGATCCAAATGCTCATCAATCGCTACTCGAGCCGGCAGCGAGACACAATCGTCGATGTACAACGAAAGGTTCTGTCTGGTTTCTTCGCAAGAGATAGAGGACATCTTAATTCCCAACTTACTTTCGGATGGCTGACCGACCCCGGCTGCTCCCTTTGTCCAAAGAAGCAACTCCGACAAGTTTAGGGCAACCCCTTCAGGCTTGAGTTGAGCGATGCATCAACGGGTGTTGCTGGCCACGTTTTCAATACGCCCTCATCATGCCGCTACGGAAGCCTTGAGCCCGCCGTTTCCTCACTTCGACCCATTTGGCACCGAGTTTTGTGAGCCGGGGCGGATCAGCCATCCGACGTTCAGATTGCCGCTTTCCGATTTCCAATTGCCAATTTGAAGCACCACCAGGTCGTTCTTCAAATCGGCAATCGGCAATCGGCAATTGGCAATTACAAAGATCCTTCCAGCTTTCGCCGGAGTTCCTGGCGCCCTCGCGCCAGTCGAGACTTCACTGTACCCACGCTAATGTTGAGCGCGGTCGCAATCTCTTCGTAAGCAAAACCTTCGATATCCCGCAAAACCACCGCCTCTCGATAGACTCGTTTCAAACTACTCAACGCCTTCTTTAATGCTCGTTCCCGTTCACTTAAAAGAGCGTCCTGTTCAGGGTCTCTGGCGGTGTTGGATCTGAGCGTCGCCACCAGTCCGAGTCGCCCATTTTCAGGTGCATCTATTGAAACCGTCACATCCCGGCGCCTGCGACGCCACCAGCGCCAGCGATTGCGGGCCTGGTTGATGGCTATGCGATAGATCCAGGTGCGCAGGTCTGATTCGCCGCGGAAGTGGACGATGCTCTGAAACGCCCGCAGGAATGTTTCCTGGGTCAGGTCGCGAGCTTCTTCACCATTCTCGGTCAGGCGATAGAGCAAACCGTAAATTTCACTTGAGCGTTCGTTGACCAGCGTCTCAAAAGCAGCTTCATCACCCTGCTTAAGTCTTTCAATGAACTGCGCCTCGACCTGTGGTCGCACATCGGACCGGGCCGCCGGTGCGACCTGCTCTAATTCCATTTGCCCGCGGAGGGCTATTGGCTCTCCGTAGCTCACCGATCACCCCCTGGGGCGGGAATCAGAGCAGTTACTAATTTTTGCCCTTTCCCGGACAGGCTGCCCCTTAGACAACCTTGCCGCCGATTTTGTTCCCAATGTTTTTTCTGAAGCAAAGCCATAGGTGTCTTAGATGCATTCACCATCCGTTTAGAGTTCAGGCTTTAGCTTGTTCTTTGGCGGCAGCCCAAGGCTGAACTCTGAATCCATTGTTAACCCGCCTTGACAAGTTTTTGTACGCGCCATTAGAGTGACATTTTTTCCGCTAATCATACACCCAACAGAACGCAGCCGACTACGTAGGCTTGCAGAGGAAACATCGTGGCAAAGTATAAGAAAAAACGTGCGCGGGAGCTCCAACACGACCGCTTCCGCGACACAACTATGGGCTTCTTCGACCGGCTCGGCGATACGCTCGAGGGTCGAGGACGCACGATTCTCTACGGCCTCGGCGGCCTGATTCTCGCCGGCCTCATAGTCATTGTGTTCGTCAAATGGAGTAATCGTAAAAGCGACGAAGCGCGCCAAGCCCTCGGTCGCGCCATAACTATATCCAGCACGCCGGTTTTGACGTCGCCCATCGCGGGCACTACTGAACCCACTTTCAGCAGCGCGCAGGAACGGGCACAGCGTGCGATCGAAGAATTTGAGAAGGTGGCGAATAAATACGGAGACCCCTACAGGGCAGAGGCCCGGTACTTCATTGCCTCGCACCGGCTGGTGCTAGATCGTCAGAAGGGCATGAGCGAGCTGGCGGAACTCAGCGACAGCAGCAGCGTGCCAGAAGTCGCGGCACTTTCGAAATTCGCACTCGCACAGGCAAATGAGAGCGACGGCAAGCTCGACGAGGCGGCCAGGCTTTACAGCGAACTCGCCCGGCTTAACAATCCGGCCGTGACGACGGAAACAGCGAATCTGCGGCTCGCGAAGGTTTATGAGAAACAAGGAAAGAAGAAGGAAGCCGCCGACCTGCTATTCAATATCGTAGACGCGTCGCGCAAAGCCAAAGGAGAGGACAATCTTCCTTTGCCAACATCCGCCGCGGCGCGAGAAGCTGCCGACGAACTTAAAAAGATCGATCCGGACCGCTATGCACAACTCCCCACCGAGACCCCCTCGTTAGCCGGCTAGAACTACTCCCTGGAGTGCGGCGGCCTGGCGTCGCTTTAGTCTTCGATCACAGGATCGAGAACAAAGCGGCGCGAGGCCCCCGCACTCCAAGGGGTAGCATTACACAT